>NZ_VIVR01000001.1:908269-1211025 GCF_007828955.1 Kitasatospora atroaurantiaca
GAAGCAGGTGCCCGGCCGCTTCAAGGTGGTCCTGCCCGACAGCTTCCTCGGCCTGCCGCGTGCGGATGACGACCCCGCGTTCGCGGGCGTGCGGGAGGCGACGCTCAGCATCTTCAAGTCCCAGCCCGATCTGCACCTGGACATGGCGATCTATTCGAACCTGCTGAAAACCGTGGTCGGCGTGGCCGGTGAGAGCGACACCGACTTCCCGTCGAAGGAGGAGGCGATGCAGCTGGTGTCGGCGCCGGAGCAGTCGGCGCCGGGCGTGACCATCATCAACGATTCTCTCAAGAACATGGACCCGGGCCCACAAGGCGGGCTGATGCGCTGCCGAGGGGTGACCACCAGGTTCGAGGGCGCGAACATGACGACGGTGATGGCCGAGTGCTACTGGGTGGGGGACAACACCTTCGGCGCGTTCAGCGAGGAGTTCAGTCTCGACGACCCCGGCATGTCGAAGACCGCCGCCCACACCCGCCAGTTCCGCGCCGCCACCGAGAAGCCGAAGTAGCCGAAGCGGCGTCGAGCCCCGGTTGCCGCCCTGTCGGCCGTCGGCAGCGTAGTCGGCGGGCGGCGTCGGCGGGCGGCGTCGGCGGGCGGCCCGAATGCCCGCCGACCGACCGGTGCCCGGCTTTCCACGCCGCGATCGCCGGCTCGATCAACGCCCACTGCTCATCCGATAGGTCGCTCCGGTACGGCTTGTGTCCACTCACCCGGGCACCCCAACGCGGCCAAGCCGCCCGACCACACCGGACGCCGCAGAACCACACGATCAGGCGACCACGAACCGGACATCGGCTCACGTATCGCCCTCTCAGGGCTCGTACCGGTACCCGATGCCCGGCTCGGTGATCAGGTGGCGCGGCCGGGCCGGATCGGGCTCCAACTTGCGGCGCAGGCCTGCGAAGTAGACCCGGAGGTAGTTGCCACGGCCTTCCTGCTCCGGGCCCCAGACCTCGCGCAGTATGTGCCTGCCGGGGACCAGCCGTCCGGGGCCGGCCAGCAGGAGCGCGAGGATCCGCCACTCGGTGGGGGTGAGCCGCACCGGCCCGTCGGGTCCGGTGACGGTGCCCGCCGCGACGTCGATGTGGTGATCGCCGATCACGACCCGCGGCGGTGCCACCTCGGCCGCCGGGCGGCGGAGCACCGCCCGTAGGCGGGCCAGCAGTTCGTCCATCACGAAGGGCTTGGTGAGGTAGTCGTCGGCGCCGGCGTCGAGCGCCTTCACCTTCTCCGCCGGGTCGTTGCGGCCGGAGAGGACGATGATCGGCACCCCGCTCCAGGCGCGCAGGCCGCGGATGATGTCCATGCCGTCGAGGTCCGGCAGGCATAAGTCGAGCAGGACGGCTCCGGGGGCGGCGCGGCCTGCCAGGTCCAGGGCCTCCGCGCCGGTGGCCGCGGTGAGCACGGAGTGGTGCCGGGCGTGCAGGCTGATCCTCAGGGCGCGCAACAGCTGTGGCTCGTCGTCCACGACGAGGATGTGGCTCATTCCGTGGCCTCTCCGGGTGGCGTGTCGGGCACGAGTCGGACGGCGGGCAGGGTGAGCAGCATGGTGGTGCCACCGCCCGGGGTGTCCTCGACCTCGAGAGTCCCGCCCATGGCCTCGGCGAGGCCGCGGGAGAGCGCGAGCCCGAGGCCGACACCGGTGGTGTTGTCGGTGTCGCCGAGGCGCTGGAAGGGCAGGAAGACGCGGTCGCGGTCCTCGGGGGCGATGCCGGGGCCACGGTCGATCACCCGGATCTCCACCAGGTCCCGGTGACTGCTGGCGGTCACCAGTACGGGCGCCCAGGGGGCGTTGTGGCGCAGCGCGTTGGTGATGACGTTGGCCAGGACGCGTTCCAGCAGCGGCGGGTCGGCGAGCACGGCCGGGGCCGAGTCGAGGTCGAGCGGCTGGACGGGAGCCTCGGGGTCGGCCAGCGAGTCGACCGCCCGGGGCAGCACCTCGTCGAGGTGGGTGGCCGCCAGGTGGAGGGTCAGCGCACCGGCCTGGAGGCGGCTCATGTCGAGCAGGTTGTCCACCAGCCCGGTCAGCTTCACGAGTGACTCGTCTGCCGTGGCGAGGAGTTCGGCCTGGTCCTCGGCCGAGAACTCGACGTCCGGGCTGCGCAGTGAGCCGACGGAGGCGCGGGCGGCGGCCAGGGGCGTACGGAGATCGTGGCTGACGGCCGCCAGCAGGGCGGTGCGCATCCGGTCGGCGGCCTTGATCGGCTCGACCTCGGCGGCGACCGTGGCGAGCCGGTCGCGTTCCAGGGCGACGGCGACGTGGGCGGCGAACGCGGCGAGGACGCGCTGGTCGGCGGCGGGCAGCCGACGGCCGGCCAGGATGAGCAACGCGTCGGCGCCGACCGGGACTTCGGTGACCACCCGGTCCGGCGCGGGTTCGCCGCCCGAGTCGCTGCGGGCGAGCACCTCGCCGCCGGTCCGCTCCAGCAGGGCGACGGAGTCCATGCCGAAGGCCGTACGGGACTTCTCCAGCAGCGCGGGCAGCGCGTCGGCACCGCGCAGGACGCTGCCCGCGAGGGTGGAGAGGGTCTCGGCCTCGGCGGTGGCCCGGGCGGCGCGGCTGGTCAGCTTGGTGGCATGGTCGACCACGGTGGAGACGGTGAGCGCGACGGCGGCGAAGACCATCAGCGCGATCACGTTGTTGGTCTCGCCGATGGTGAAGGTGTGGACGGGCGGGATGAAGTAGTAGTTGAGCAGCAGGGACGCGACCAGCGAGGCCAGCAGGGCGGAGACCGCGCCGCCGAGCAACGCCACGGCCACCACGCCGAGTTGGAAGATCAGGGCGACGGTCGTGAGATTCAGGCCGTTCACCTGGGACAGGACCGCGGTCAGCAGGGTCGGCAGGACCGCGCCGGCCAGGTACCCGGCGACGGTCCGCCGCGTGGAGTGGCGGCGGCCGAGGGAGGGCAGCCGGCCGCGGCCGGTGAACTCGTGGGTCACCATGTGGACGTCGATGTCCTCGGACGCGTCCACGGTGGTCTCGCCGATCCCCGGGCCGGTGAGGAAGCGGTTGATCCGGCCCCGCCGGCTGGTGCCGAGGACGAGCTGAGTGGCGTCGCGGCCGCGCGCGAAGGCCAGCAATGAGGTGGGGATGTCGTCGCCGACCACCACGTGGTAGCTGCCGCCGAGGGTCTCCACCAGCTGCCGCTGCTCGGCCAGCGCGCCCGGCGAGGCGCCGGCCAGACCGTCGCTGCGGGTGATGTGGACGGCGAGCAGTTCGCCGCCGGCGGTGCGGTCGGCGATCCTGGCGCCCCGGCGGATCAGGGTCTCGCCCTCGGGGCCCCCGGTGAGCGCGACCACCACGCGTTCGCGGGTCTCCCAGACCCGGTCGATGTTGTGGCTCGCCCGGTAGTCGCGCAGTCCCTCGTCCACCCGCCCGGCGACCCAGAGGAGGGCGAGCTCCCGAAGGGCCGTCAGGTTACCGACGCGGAAGTAGTTGGAGAGCGCGGCGTCCACCTTCTCGGCCTTGTAGACGTTGCCGTGGGCCATCCGGCGGCGCAGCGCCTGCGGTGCCATGTCGACCAGCTCGATCTGGTCGGCACGACGGACCACCTCGTCGGGGACGGTCTCGCGCTGCGGGATGCCGGTGATCTTCTGGACGACGTCGTTCAGCGACTCCAGGTGCTGGATGTTGACGGTGGTGATCACGTCGACGCCCGCCTCGAGGAGCTCCTCGATGTCCTGCCAGCGCTTGGCGTTGCGCCCGCCCGGGATGTTGGTGTGCGCCAGCTCGTCCACCAGGGCCACCGAGGGCTTACGGGCGAGCAGCGCGTCGAGGTCCATCTCGGCGAACTCGGTGCCCCGGTAGGTACGGGTGAGCCGTGGTACGACGTCGAGGCCCTGGAGCATGTTCTCGGTGTGCCGCCGGCCGTGGCACTCGATCCAGCCGACCACCACGTCCGCGCCGCGCTCCTGTCTGCGCCTGGCCTCGTCCAGCATCCGGTACGTCTTGCCGACGCCCGGGGCCGAACCGAGGTACACCCTCAGCCTGCCGCGGCGGGTGAGAGTGCCGGGGGTGAGGTCGCGGGCCATGGGCGCTGCTCTTTCCTACGAGGGCGGCTGCTACGAGGGCGGCGGGGAAACGGGCGGCAGCCGGCCCGGTGCGGGGGGACTCCCCACGCCGGGCCGGCCGGTTTCTCACAGCTGATGCATCATCACTTCTGCTGGGAGAGTGCCGTGTTGAGCAGAACGACGTTCACTCCGTCCTGTCCGAGGAAGCCGAGCGAGCGGCCCTCGGTGTACTGGTCGATCAGCTTGTCCAGCGTGTCCACGGAGAGACTGCGGGCCTTGGCGACCCGGTTGGCCTGCTCCTTCGCGTACGCGACCGAGATGTGCGGGTCGAGGCCGGATCCGGAGGCGGTGACCGCGTCCACCGGGACGGTGGCCGGGTCGACGCCGTCGAAGGCGGCGATCGCGGCGCGGCGGTCGTTGACGGCCTTGAGCAGGTCATCGCTGTTCGGGCCGATGTTGGAGGCGCCGGAGGCCTTCGGGTCGTAGGCACCGGGGCGGGGCTGGAACCACTTCGGGTCCGGGACCGCCGCCTCCTCCTTGTCGTCGGGGTTCTTCTTCGGCAGGTTGTAGTTCTGGCCGAGCAGGCTGGAACCGATCTCCTTGCCGTCGGACGTGACGACCGAGCCGTTGGCCTTGTCGCTGAAGGCGACCTGGCTGATGCCGGTGACCAGCAGCGGGTAGGCGAGACCGAGGATCACGGTCATCACCAGGAGCATCCGCAGGGCGGTGAAGTGGGTGCGCACCGTAGTGGGCAGGGGCTTTGGCATTTCCTGCTTCTCTCAGCTCAGGCCGGGGACGAACTGGACGACCAGGTCGATCGCCTTGATCCCGATGAACGGCACGATCAGGCCGCCGAAGCCGTACACCCCGAGGTTCCGGCGCAGCAGCGAACTCGCGTCCGACGGCCGGTACTTCACGCCGCGCAGGGCGAGCGGGATGAGGCCGATGATGACCAGGGCGTTGAAGATGATCGCCGAGGTGATCGCGGAGGTCGGGCTGTGCAGGCCCATGATGTTGAGGTGCCTCAGGCCCGGGTAGACGCCGGCGAACATCGCGGGGATGATCGCGAAGTACTTCGCGACGTCGTTGGCGATCGAGAAGGTGGTCAACGCCCCACGGGTGATGAGGAGTTGCTTGCCGATCTCGACGATCTCGATCAGCTTGGTGGGGTTGGAGTCCAGGTCCACCATGTTCCCGGCCTCCTTGGCCGCCATGGTGCCCGTGTTCATCGCCACACCCACGTCGGCCTGAGCGAGGGCGGGGGCGTCGTTGGTGCCGTCGCCGGTCATCGCGACCAGCTTGCCGCCCTCCTGCTCCTTCTTGATCAGGGCCATCTTGTCCTCGGGGGTGGCCTCGGCGAGGAAGTCGTCCACGCCGGCCTCGTCCGCGATCGCCTTGGCGGTCAGCGGGTTGTCGCCCGTGATCATGATGGTTTTGATGCCCATCCGGCGGAGCTCGTCGAAGCGCTCCTTCATGCCCTCCTTGACGACGTCCTTGAGGTGGATGACGCCCAGGGCCTTCGGCGCGGCGCTGCCGATCCGGGAGGCGACGAGCAGCGGGGTGCCACCGGCCGCGGAGATGCCGTCGACCAGCTCGGCGATGTCCTCGCCGACCGTGCCGCCGTTCTCGGTGACCCAGTTGGTGACCGATCCGGCCGCGCCCTTGCGGACGGACTGGATGCCGTCGGCCTCGTCCAGGTCGACGCCGGACATCCGGGTCTGGGCGGTGAACGGCACCCAGGTGGCCTGCGTCAACTCGCCCTGGGCACGCGCCCGCAGGCCGTACTCGGTCTTGGCGAGGACCACGATCGAGCGGCCCTCGGGGGTCTCGTCCGCGAGGCTGGACAGCTGGGCGGCATCGGCCAGCTCCTCGGTGGTCACACCCTTGGCGGGCTGGAACTCGGCGGCCTGACGGTTGCCGAGGGTGATGGTGCCGGTCTTGTCGAGCAGCAGGGTGTTGACGTCGCCGGCGGCCTCAACTGCCCTACCCGACATGGCGAGTACGTTGCGCTGGACCAGCCGGTCCATGCCCGCGATGCCGATCGCGGAGAGCAGCGCGCCGATGGTGGTCGGGATGAGCGCCACGATCAGCGCGACCAGGACGATCATCGACTGCGGGGCCCCGGCGAAGGTCGCCAGTGGCTGCAGGGTCACGACCGCGATCAGGAAGACGATGGTGAGGGACGCCAGCAGGATGTTGAGTGCGATCTCGTTCGGCGTCTTCTGCCGGGCGGCGCCCTCGACCAGGGCGATCATCCGGTCGATGAAGGACTTGCCGGGCTCCGAGGCGATCTTCACCACGATCCGGTCGGAGAGCACCTTGGTGCCGCCGGTCACCGCACTGCGGTCACCGCCCGACTCGCGGATGACCGGAGCGGACTCGCCGGTGATCGCCGACTCGTCGACGCTCGCCACGCCCTCGACGACGTCACCGTCACCGGGAATGATCTGGCCGGCCTCGACCACCACGTGGTCGCCCAGTTGGAGGGCGGTCGCGGGGACCTCCTCCTCGGCCTGGCCCGCAGGCCAGTTGGTGAGGCGTCGGGCCATGGTGTCGGTCTTGGTGCGGCGCAGGGTGTCGGCCTGGGCCTTGCCGCGGCCCTCGGCGACGGCCTCGGCCAGGTTGGCGAAGACCGTGGTGAGCCAGAGCCACACGGTGATCGCCCAGGCGAAGACGGACGGGTCGGCGATGGCGGAGACGGTGGTGACCACCGAGCCGACCTCGACCACGAACATGACCGGATTCTTGACCATGATCCGCGGGTCGAGCTTCTTCACCGCGTCGGGGAGGGACGAGACGATCAGCTTGGGGTCGAGCAGCCCGCCGGACACTCTGTGGGGCGCGTGCTCCTGGTCCGCAGGAGCAGGAGCAGGAGCGGTAAGGGTGGACGACATCAGTGGAGACCTTCCGCGATCGGCCCGAGAGCCAGGGCCGGGAAGTAGGTGAGGCCGACGACGATCAGGACGACGCCCGACAGCAGGCCCACGAACAGCGGCTTGTGAGTGGGCAGAGTGCCCGGGGTGGCAGGAACCGGCTGCTGCCGGGCGAGCGAGCCCGCCAACGCCAGCACGAACACCATCGGCAGGAACCGGCCGAACACCATGCACAGACCCAGCGCGGTGTCGTACCACGGCGTGTTCACCGTGATACCGGCGAACGCCGAACCGTTGTTGTTGGACGCCGAGGTGAAGGCGTACAGCACCTCGGAGAAACCGTGCGCACCGGAGTTCAGCATCCCGGCCCGCTCGCCCGGCAGCGCCATCGCGACACCGGTGCCGATCAGGACCAGGGCGGGCGTGGTGAGGATGTAGAGCGAGGCGAACTTCATCTCGCGGCCGCCGAGCTTCTTGCCGAGGTACTCGGGCGTGCGGCCGACCATCAGGCCCGCCACGAACACCGCGACGATCGCCAGGATCAGCATCCCGTACAGGCCGGAGCCGGTACCGCCGGGCGCGATCTCACCGAGCATCATGTTGAAGATCGTGATACCGCCACCGAACGGCGTGAACGAGTCGTGGAAGGCATTCACCGCACCGGTCGAGGTCAGCGTCGTCGACGCGGCGAAGAGACTGGACGCCGCGATGCCGAAGCGCTGCTCCTTGCCCTCCATTGCCCCGCCGGCCGCCTGGAGGGCGGCGCCGCCGTTGTGCGCCTCGGCGAAGGTGATCAGCGCGGCCGAGGTCACCCAGAAGATGCCCATCACCGCGACGATCGCGTAGCCCTGGCGGTTGTCGCCCACCATCTTGCCGAAGGTGCGCGGCAGCGAGAACGAGATCACCAGCAGCAGGAAGATCTCCAGCCAGTTGGTGAAGCCGTTCGGGTTCTCGAAGGGGTGGGCCGAGTTGGCGTTGAAGAAGCCACCACCGTTGGTGCCCAGCTCCTTGATGACCTCCTGCGAGGCCACCGGCCCACCCGGGATCGACTGGGTGTCGCCACCCAGCGTCAGCACGTCGTGGAAGCCGTGGAAGTTCTGCACCACGCCGTTGGCCACCAGGACCAGCGCGAGGACGATCGAGATCGGCAGCAGCAGGCGCAGCACGATCCGGGTGAGGTCCACCCAGAAGTTGCCGACCCGGTCGGTGCGGTTGCGGGTGAAGCCCCGGATCAGCGCGGCCACGATGGCGATGCCGACGGCGGCGGAGACGAAGTTCTGCACCGCGAGGCCGGCCATCTGGACGAGGTGGCCCATGGCCGACTCACCCGAGTAGGACTGCCAGTTGGTGTTGGTGGTGAAGGAGATCGCGGTGTTCCAGGCCTGGTGCGGCTCCATCTCCGGCACGCCCAGGCTGAGCAGCAGGTGGGTCTGGAGGCGGATCAGGCCGTAGAGGAAGAGGACCGAGACGGCCGAGAAGGCCAGCACCGAGCGCAGATAGACCGGCCAGCGCTGGTCGGCGTCACCGTCGACGCCGATGACCCTGTACAGGCCGCGCTCGACTCCGAGGTGCTTGGCGGAGGTCAGGAGCTTGGCTATGTAGTCGCCAAGGGGGCGGTAGCACAGGGCCAGAGCGCCGACGAGAGCGAGGGCCTGCAGCCACCCGGCAAGAGTGGAACTCATGTCAGAACTTCTCCGGGTGGATCAGCGCCACGACGAGGTAACCGACGAGAGCGACGGCGACGATGAGACCTGCGATGTTCTCGACGCTCACAGCTTCTCCACCCCCCGCGCGATCAGAGCGATGACGGCGAACACGGCAACCGTGACGCCGACGAAAACAAGATCGAGCATGCGCTCCACCAAAGGGCTTCAGAACCTGGCCGTGGGTCGCCTCGAAGGTCCGCACGACACCGGCGGCAGACCGGCGATGTCAGCAAATCAGCCGGTCAGGGCGCCGAGCGGGTTCCTGACGCCCTCCATACGGATGCCGCCGCGACCTTGACGCGGCCTTGATACCCGCTGCACACATCCGGGACCTGAGGCAGTCCGGAACATGGCGAAGCCCCGGGCAGCAGCGGGCGCTGTCCCGGGGCTCCGACGGAGCGTCAGACGTTCTCCGGCTCCGGTACGTCCTTCGCCCTCGCCGGCTCACCGCGGCGCACCGAGCCGGGCGCCCGGCGGGCCGGGTGGTCGGCCCTCGGGGCCGAGGAGAGCTGCCAGGGCACGCTGATCACCATCACGCCGGGAGTGAAGAGCAGCCGGCTCTTCAGCCACAGCGCGGACTGGTTGTGCAGCAGGTGCTCCCACCAGTGCCCGACCACGTACTCCGGGATGAAGACCGCGACGGCGTCCCGCGGGCTGGTCCGGCGGATCGAACGGACGTAACCGACGACCGGCTTGGTGATCTCACGGAACGGGGAGTCCAGCACCTTGAGCGGCACCTGGACGTCGAACTCGTCCCACTGCGCCTTCAGCTCGTCCGTGGAGTCCTTCTCGACGTCGACCGTCAGCGCCTCCAGCGTGTCCGGCCGGAAGGCCTGGGCGTAGCCGAGGGCGCGCAGGGTGGGCTTGTGGAGCTTGGAGACCAGCACGATGCCGTGCACCTTGGCCGGACGGACCGACTCTGCGTGCGGGTCGTCGACGGTCAGTTCGGCGGCGACCGCGTCGTAGTGCCGGCGGATGCCGCGCATCATCACCCAGAGCACGATCGCGGAGACCACGGCCAGCCAGGCGCCCTCGGTGAACTTGGTCATCAGCACGATGACGAGCACCAGAGCGGTGACACAGGCACCGAAGCCGTTGATCACCCGGGACCGCTGGGCGGCGTTGCGCACCGACGGGTCCGTCTCCGTCTCCAGCGTCCGGTTCCAGTGCTTGACCATGCCGATCTGCGACAGGGTGAAGGAGGTGAAGACGCCCAGGATGTAGAGGTGGATCAGGCTGGTGACATCGGCCTTGTAGGCCCAGAGCAGGACGCCGGCCACCACCGCGAGGGCGATGATCCCGTTGGAGAAGGCAAGGCGGTCACCACGGGTGTGGAGCTGCCGCGGGAGGTAGCGGTGCTCGGCGAGGATCGAGGCCAGCAGCGGGAAGCCGTTGAAGGCCGTGTTGGCGGCCAGGATCAGGACCAGGGCGGTCGCGGCCTGGATCAGGTAGAAGAGGATGCTGTCGTTTCCGCCGAAGATGGCGGCGGCCAGCTGGGCGATCACGGTCTGCTGGGTGTAGGTGGAGCAGTCGCCGCTGATGCCGGTGAGCTGGCACGCGTTGTCGACGTAGTGGACCTTCGAGATCAGCGCCAGCGCGGTGACGCCGACGAACATTACGATCGCGGTGAGGCCCATCACCGCCATGGTGGTCGCGGCGTTCTTCGACTTCGGCTTGCGGAAGGCCGGTACCCCGTTGGAGATCGCCTCCACACCGGTCAGTGCCGTACAGCCCGAGGCGAAGGCCCGCAGACCGAGCAGCACGAGGCCGAGTCCCGCCAGGGTGTCCTTACCGTCCTCGGGCTCGATCCCGAATGCTGCGCTCTCCGCCACCGGCGAGTCACCGAGGGCCACGCGGATCAGTCCAGTGATGATCATGAGCAACATGCCGCCGATGAACAGGTACGTCGGCGTGGCGAAGGCCTTGCCCGACTCCCGTACGCCGCGCAGGTTCATCGCCATCAGCAGCGCCACGCATCCGACGGCCAACGGGACCCGGTAGTCCGCCAGACTCGGCAGCGCCGAAATGGTGTTGTCCACGCCCGAGGCCACCGACACCGCGACCGTCATCACATAGTCGACCAGCAGCGAGGCCGCGACCACGAGACCGGAGTTGGGTCCGAGGTTCTTGGACACCACCTCGTACGACCCGCCCCCGCTCGGGTAGGCGTGGACGACCTGACGGTACGAGGCCACCACGACCACCATCAGCGCCACGACGCCCGCCGCGACCCAGGGGGTCAGATAGAGGAACGCCGTGCCGCCCACGGTCAGGACGAGCAGGATCTCCTGCGTGGCATACGCCACCGAGGACAGCGGGTCGGAAGCGAAGATCGGCAGGGCCAGCCGCTTGGGCAGCAGGGTCTCGCCCAGCTCCTCGCTGCGCATGGCCTTACCGATCACGAGGCGCTTGAGCGCCTGGGGCACGTTGAACACATGGGCGAGCGTATGCGGCCGGGGCGCCAAGACCATGGACTCGAAACGGCCGTGGCGCACGCCGGGGAACCTCGATGCCCGGGGCGTTTCCGCAGGCCAGAGAGGTAACGCGGGGCCTGCTGATGGGCCATCCGGAGGCGTTGAGGGCCCCCGTTAAGGGATCGTCAAGATATGCAGATCAATTCGGTCATATTACCCAATTGGGGTTATTCGCTCGGCCGGACGGCCTACATGCGCAGGCGGAGCCGGCAGACGACCGCATCGGTGTGGCGGCGCAGGGCACGGTCGATGACGGCGCCCCGCTGGTTCTGGAGGGCGCGCTGCCAGAGGCGGACGGGTTCGACCTCGGCGATCAGCACGGTGATCCGGTCGTAGGCGTGCTCGGCGGCGTGGTCGTTGACGAACGCGGCGAGCGGCGGGCCGAGGCGGCGGTGGCCGTCCGGCACCTCGATCAGCGGGACGCCGGGCCGCCAGAGCTCCCAGTCACGCCGCAGCGCTTCGGCGGCCTGCCGGTCCTCCGTGTCGGGGGCGGTGTGGACGACGGTGACGGCGAGTACCTCGTCGCCGAGGGAGACGGCAGCGGACAGCGCGTCGCGGGTGAGGCGGGTGATCGCGGTGACGGGCACGATCACCAAAGACCTCTGACGGGTCACCGGGCCCGGCACCTTACCGAGTTCCAGCCGGGCGCCGATCCTGGCGTAGGTGCGGTGGATCAGTTCGAAGAGCAGGACGAGCAGGGGCAGGGCCAGGCAGATGCCCCAGGCCCCCTCGGTGAACTTGGTACCGGTGACGACGAGGGTCGCGATGCCGGTCAGCAGGGCGCCGAAGCCGTTCAGCAGGGCCCTGCCGCGCCAGCCGGGGCCGCGCTCCTCGGTCCAGTGCTTGACCATGCCGACCTGGCAGATGGTGAAGCCGACGAAGACGCCGATCGCGAAGAGCGGCACCAGGCTGTTGACATCGCCGCCGAAGCCGACCAGCAGGGCGGCCGAGACCGCGGCAAGGAAGAGCACACCGTGCCGGTGCACCTGGTGGTCGGCGCGCAGGGCGAAGACGTGCGGCAGATGGTTGTCGCGGGCGAGCAGGATCACGGACGACGCCCCGTGGCAGCGGCCTCGGACACCCGGTGCCGGTGGCACGCGGCTACGTGGGAGCAGCGGCCACCGGGCTGCGGCAATGACCGCGACAACAACCAGCGGCCGCGGATGCGGCGGGCGGTCGTGGTGGCGTGTCGAGCGGTTCATGCCGTTCATTCAAGTGCACCGGACCGGCCGGGCAAGACCGGTTCGCCCGCTCTGATGAATCCTTGATGCCCCGTCAGCTCCGGACGTTCCGTGTACGGTCCGGCGCGGCCAGCACCTGCACGCGGACCCTGCGCCGGGGCAGCGCGGCCGGCAGCGACGCGACCAGAGCGGCGGCGGCGAACAGGCCGAGGCGCGCGCACTCCGCTCCCGTCCCGCCCCACTCCACGGTCGCGTAGCGGTGCACCACGAAGCCGTTGAAGAACAGCCAGCCGGCCCCCGCGATCAGCGGCGCAGCCACCGGGCGGGAGACCGCGCCCAGGACGGCGCAGAGCACGGTGAAGCCGCCCAGTGCGAACCCGGTCGCCCGCAGCTCGCCGAGCACGGACAGCGCCGACGTCAGCGCGGCGAAGCCGACCAGCGCCAGCGCACCCGACATACTCACCGTCAGACGGTCCACCACCGGCCGGAACGCGCGTCGGCCGGGGCGGGCGTGGTAGAGCCTCATGACCGTCCCACTCCCTCTCAGCGGCTCGGTGCCGGCTCGGTCGGCAGATGCCAGGCGTTGCGGCGACGGAAGGTCTCCAGCTCGCGTTGGAGCGTAGGCCTCGGGACCGCGAGAACCGGGCAGGCGGCGTGCTTGACGCAGTACGCCGACACGGATGGCCGCAGGCCCCTGCGCAGCCACCCGCTGCCGGCCCCGACCACCAGCAGGTCGTCGGGACGGTCCGCGGTGTGCACCAGGGCGTGGCCCGAGTCGCCCCGGATCACCTGGGAGGACAGCCGCACGCCGAGGGGTGCCCCGCCGAACGCCTCGTCGAGGGCCTCGCCCAGCCGAGCCTCGGCGCGCTCCCACCAGAGCGCCGGCAGGGGCGGGCAGGGCGAGCGGAGGTAGCCGATCTCACCGCCCGGCGGGGTCCAGGCGAGCACGGCCAGAACCCCGGCGTCGGTGCGGCGGGCCTCGGCGGCGGCGCGGTGCAGGGCGGCGAGGCTGCCGAGCGACCCGCTGACACCGACGACGATCCGACGTCCCCGCCGCTCGTCGCGGCTGCCCTCGTCCATGTCCGTCACTTCCGTCCTTCCCGCTGTTCGGCTGTCTCCAGCCAATCGCCTCGGCGGCCGGGCGAGGCCGGTCCTTGACGGTTCCCTGACGGCCAGGACGGGCTTCCCGACGCATTCCTGACGGACGGCCGTCACAGGCCCGGGACGAACTGGACCAGCAGGTCGATGACCTTGATGCCGAGGAACGACAGCACCAGCCCGCCCAGGCCGGAGACCCGGAGGTTGCGTCCTGGCAGGTCGGAGGCGGAGGACGGCGTGCAGCGGACGCCCCGCAGGGCGAGCGGGATCAGCGCGACGGTGATCAGTGCGTTGAAGATGATCGCCGAGGTGATCGCGGAGATCGGGCTGTGCAGGGCCTTCTGACGTGGTGCCAGAGATCGTTGACGCAGTCTTGACAGCGCAGCACCGTGCACGCCGGACGCGTTCACGTGCCGTCAAGGACCTGTCAGAACCCGTGCCCGGACAGTCAACTGGACGTCAGGACCACTGTGCTCCAGGCCTGTTACCGCCTAGCGTCGGTCAAGTACCGCGCGGGTCGACGAGGACCTGTCGCCTGTCTCCTCAGCATCCGGAGCGCCAGTCGTGACCTGCACAGAACGCGCCCCCGTGGAGCCCCACGAACACCCGCCCACCCTGCAGCACCAGTGGTGACCGCCCACCGGGCTCCGGCCCGGCCGGACGAGGTCGACCTGCGGCTGCTCCGTGCCGTCCGCGCCGAGGTCGACCCACGGGCGCTCGGCCGCCCCCTGCAGGCCCTCGCGCGGGTCACTCAGGGGCCCGTACCGCTGGACTTCGAGCAGCTGGCAGCCCGGATCCCCGCCGTGCAGTCCGGCCTGGCCCTCGCCGGCGAGGCCGACCTGGAGCTGCAGCTGGCCTGCGTCGACCAGGACGAGCTCCAGGCCGTCGTCGCCGAACTGCGCCGGTCCGGAGCGGCCAGGGTACGGATCGAACTGGTCCTGCGCCGCCTCGTCCCCGCAGCCGCCCGTACTCCTGTTGTGCCCCTGGCGCGGAGCGCCGCCTCCTGACCCCCGCCGCTGACCGGCAGCGCGTCAAAGGGGCGTCAAGGATGCCGTGGGGCGCGTAGTACGTGCGTCAAGGACCGGTGCCGGACGGCCCCGACAGGGGTCGAATGGAGGTCGGAACCGACCGATCCGGCTACCGGTCGGCGAGCCTCGAGAGGAAGCGAACTGCCGTGATCGAGAACGCCCGGGTCATCGTCGGGGTCAACGGCTCCCTGAGCAGTCCGGCCGCCGTGTACCGGGCCGTGGAGGAGGCCGGCCGACGCAACGCGGTGCTCGTCCCGGTGATCGCCTGGTCCGGTACCGACCACGAACAGCTGCGGCCGCTCCCGGAGTTGGAGCACGCAGTACGCAAGCGCCTGGACACGGTCTTCGAGCAGGCCTTCGGCGGCTATCCGAGCGACATCGTGATCCGCCCCGTGGTGGTCCACGCCGACGCGGGCCGCGCGCTGGTCGCGGCCGCCGACCGTCCGACCGACCTGCTGGTGCTGGACAGGGGCCACCATGGCAGGCTCCACCACGCCCTGCACGGCTCGGTGGCCCGCTACTGCCGCGCCCACGCGGCGTGCGAGGGCTGGTGGTATCGCCCTCCGAACTCCTGGAAAGCCTGGAACTCACCGTACGTCGGGTCGGCGACCTTCGTCGCCGACCCGACCGGCCCTTCTCGGCCTGGCAGGCCGAGGTGCTGCAGGAGGGTCAGACCGAGGAGGCGGCTGCCTCCGCCGGCACCTCCCGCACGGTGGCCGTCGCGGGCTTCGGGCTGAGGAGCCGCTCGGCGAGGTGGCCGAACAGGAGGCCGAAGGACGCCCACAGGGTGAGCTGGATGCCGAGCGCCGCGAGGCGGAACTGCCAGAGCAGCGTGGCCGAGAAGTCCTCGGGCACCTCGTTCACCGCGGGGAGGAACGCGTACGCGAGGCCGGCCGCCACGCTGAAGGCGAGCACGGCCACCACGGTGGCGTACCAGGTGCCCAGACGCGGCGCGAGGCGCTTGCCGACGATCACGGCGGCGACCGCCAGCAGCACGCTGAGCGCCATCATCAGGAAGTACAGCGTGGTGCGCTTCCCGATCGTCTCCGGGTCACCGATCGACGGCGGGTTGGCGGGGTACTTGAGGAACGGCACGACGTAGACCGCGAGCAGCGCCGCTCCGGAGAGCAGGGCGGCCGTCGCCCGCGGGGTGAAGCGGCCGACCCGCCCGAGGGCGAAGCAGAACGCGAGAGCGGCGAAGCCGCCGAGCGAGACGCCGTAGATCAGGACACCGGTGGCCAGTCCGGCGGTCGACTGCAGCGTGCGGCTGACGAGTTCCATCCCGTGCTCGGCGGAGTGCGCGTCCTCGTAGGCGATGGCGGCGTCCACCCTCGGCTCGCCCAGCAGGTAGGCGACGACGAGGGCGAGCAGGCCGGCACCGAGGCCGGCGAGCATGCCACGGACCAGCAGGGATCTGACGGTTGCGGAGTTCATGCGGGGTTTCCCCGTTCTCAGTGGCAGGGGAAACCGAGCAGGTGGCGACCGTCGTGCACCCACTCGTGCACGTCCTCGCCGGAGATGAGGGAGGTGGCGCCCTGCTCGGCGCCGACGAAGTAGATCAGGGTCATCATCAGGATGCCGAAGAACACCGCCCAGGGCACGATCGCCTTGACGGGCAGGGTGAGGGGGGCGGAAACGGCTGCGGGGGCAGCAGACTGTGCCATGACAGGACCTCCTCGGGAACTCGCGTCCCGCTAGATGGTGCATGGACGACGGCATCGGGTCTGACTCCCCGGGAGGCACCACCCTGTGGGGGCGGAGTTCTCCGGGCTTACAGTGGCGCGACCGTGCCGGATTCTCACCGGGCTTCCGTCATACCGTCGTCATATCGAGCTGAAAGTACCGTCAACTGTCGGCGACGCCAAGAGCGTACGGACGGCGTGAATCGCCGGGGGACGCCGGGAGCGCGCGCCCGAGCGCCGGGCGGGCGGAGCGATCTCCGGGCGCCGTAGCGGAGTTGGAGAGAGGGGCAGGACCGTTGACGGTACGCGTGACCTTGGTCTCAGCGGCGATGAGCGAAGCCATGCGAGCGGCGCGCTTCGACGACGACAGCCCGCTGGACGCCGCGGGGCTACGCCAGGCCCGGGCCGCCGCCGTCGGCCTGCCGACACACGATCAGGTCCACGTCTCCCCGTCGGCCCGGTGCCGTCGGACCGCCGAGGCCCTGGGCCTGCGAGCCGAGCCGCTGCCCGAGCTGCGGGGGCGCGCGATGGGCAGCTGGCGCGGCCGGAGCCTTGACGAGGTCTCGGCCGCAGAGCCGGACGAGGTGGGCAGCTGGCTGTCCGACCCGGCCTTCGCACCGCCGGGCGGGGAGACCCTGCTCGATCTCCTCACCCGGGTCGGCGGCTGGCTCGACTCCCTGTCGCCGGACGCCGGGCGGCTGCTCGCGGTCGTCGAGCCGGACGTCGTCCGAGCGGCGGTCCTGCACGCGCTGGGCGCACCGGGGCCCGCCTTCTGGCGGCTCGACGTCCAGCCGCTCTCGGTGACGGAGCTGAGCGGGCGCGCCGGCCGATGGAACGCGCGCTGCGGACGCCCGGTCACCTGATCCCGCCACCTCGCGGCGGTGCCCGAGCCCGCGGGGCCGGTGGCCGGTCGGGCCAGGTCGGGCCCGGTCAGGCCCGTGGACCGGCCCGTTCCCGCCGCCCTGCGTGCCTGCCGACGCCGGTCGGCAGGCGTTGGATCGCCACCATGGCGGCGTCGTCGCCCAGCCGCCCGCCCGCGTGGGCGAGCAGCTCCTGGCAGAGGTGGCCCAGGAGGATCTGGGGATCGTGGGCCGGCCAGGTGGCCATCCGCTCCATCAGCGGATAGAAGGCCCCGGACGCGTCACGGGCCTCCACGACACCGTCCGTGTAGAGCAGGACCATGTCGCCGACCTCGAAGGCGAAGGTCTCCACCACGAAACCGGACCCGAGGAACTCCGTGAGCCCGAGCGGCGGCGCGGGCTGGCGGGCCTGCAGCGGAATCACCTGTCCGCCGCGCAGCAGTATCGGGGGCGGGTGCCCGCAGTCGACCAGGTGGATCGCCGACTCGGCGTCGGGGATGTCGAGGACGACCGCGGTGATGAACGACTCCCCACGGTCCGCCCGCACCGGGCCGCCCTTCTCGTCGGCCGCCGGATCCTCCCGGGCGCCCCACCCCTCCGCGGTGTCGCTGCCCTCCCCGTCGTCGGGACCGTACGACCCGTCGGGGTCGTCCAGGTCCTCCGGATCATCGAGGTCGGAGGAGACCGCCCCCTCCAGGTACGCGACCAGCGCGGGCAGCGCGGCCTGCCGGTGGGCCGCGGCCCGAAAGGCGCCGAGTACCAGGGCCGCGTCGCCGATGGCCTCCAGCCCCTTGCCCCGGACGTCACCCACGATGAGCCGGCTGCCGTTCGCCGTACGGGCTGCCGCGTAGAGGTCACCGCCGATCTGGGCCTCGGCCTCCGCCGCGAGGTAGACCGAGGCGATCCGCAGCGGGCCCATCCGACGCGGCAACGGCCGCAGGACCACCTGCTGTGCCGCGTCGGCCACCGAACGAAGCTGAGTGATCTCCTTCTCGTGCAGCTCCCGCAGATGGGCGAAGAGCGTGACGACCACGGAGATCAGGATCAGGGCGGTGATCTGGACCGTGTGGTTGAGGTCCAGCAGCGTCGTGCGGCTGGCGCCGATGATCATCTGGGCCAGGACGGCCACAAACCCGACGAACGCGGTCATCCTGGGGCCGGCGAAGGAGGCCGTGATCGCAGGTGCGGCGACCAGGAAGGGCCCCATGTGGACCTGCGGGGGCGCGAGGATGTCGACGACCGAGATGACCACGATCAGGGCCAGCGGGATGGCCACCAGGGCGCGGCTCGGCTGCCGTGGCCACCGGAGATCAGCGAGACCTCGCCGATAGTCCATGTCTCTTGGATACACCCGCCCGAACCAGGCCGCCCGACCACCCGGACGCCAGGTCGGCCGACGGGCCAACGGTGATCACCCGCCCCGAGCCGAAGGAGCGCGGGAGCGAGGAGTGTCGGCGGCGGGTTCAGAGCGCCCGGAGGCGAGCGGGTGAGTGGCTCTGCCCCCAACGGAGCAACATGTGCAGCAAACACCCGCCGCCGGGGTACGTGTCCTCCTCCCCACCCGCTGAGGCGCAGGAGTTCCGCCATGCCCATCCCCAGGTCACTCACCGCGCTGCTCGGCGCAGCTCTGCTCTTGCTCACCCTGGCCGGCTGCGCCGACGAGCCGGTCGGCACCATCACCGGGATCAACGGAACCGTCAGCGAGACCCTGTCCAGTCCGTTCCACGACGCGTGCCACAACTTCTCTCCACTGGGAGTCGACTCCGTGATCAACCGGACCCTGACGGACGTCGTGCTCCACCACGGCCCCGACTGTGACAACCCTCAGGGCGCGGCGACCTACTACCTGGCGACGGACAGCTCGGTCGGGGGCGGCGCGGCCAAGTGGCGCAGCTTCTCGATCGTCGGTTGGCGCGACCCCGCCGAGATCGACTGAGCGGGCCGTACACCGGGCCCCAGGCATAAGTTCTGTCTATGAGCTCATAACCCGGAGGCGTGTACCGGAGCGGGTGTGCGGCGGCGATGGTGGCGGAGGAGATCGACTCCGCTGCCCGCCAGGCCCCTGGCCCTGTCCGCCGAAGGAAGCTGCTGCATGTCTCGCCCCCTCCGGGTCGCGATCGTCGGCGCCGGCCCCGCCGGGATCTACGCCGCCGATGCGCTGATGAAGTCCGAGATCGCCGCCGAACCCGGTGTGTCGATCGACCTGTTCGAGCGGCTGCCCGCCCCCTTCGGGCTGATCCGGTACGGGGTCGCCCCCGACCACCCCCGGATCAAGGGCATCATCAGCGCGCTGCACCAGGTCCTCGACAAGCCGCAGGTGCGGCTGTTCGGCAACGTCGACTACCCGGGCGACATCACCCTCGACGACCTGCACCGGTTCTACGACGCGCTCGTCTTCTCCACCGGAGCCGACGCGGACCGCGAGCTCGGCCTCCCCGGCATCGACCTCGAGGGCTCCTTCGGCGCCGCCGACTTCGTCTCCTGGTACGACGGGCACCCCGACGTCCCCCGGACCTGGCCGCTGGACGCGCAGAAGGTCGCCGTCCTCGGCGTGGGCAACGTCGCGCTCGATGTGGCGCGCATCCTGGCCAAGACCGCCGACGAGCTCCTGCCCACCGAGATCCCCCCGAACGTCCACTACGGCCTGGCCGCCAACCGGGCCGTCGAGGTCCACGTGTTCGGCCGACGCGGCCCCGCCCAGGCCAAGTTCAGCCCGATGGAGCTGCGCGAGCTCGACCACTCCCCCACCATCGAGGTCATCGTCGACCCCGAGGACATCGAGTACGACGACGGCAGCATCGCGACCCGGCGCGCGAACAAGCAGGCCGACATGGTCGCCTCGACCCTGGAGAAGTGGGCCATCCGCGACGTCGGCGACCGGCCGCACAAGCTGTTCCTGCACTTCTTCGAGTCCCCCGTCGAGATTCTCGGCGAGGACGGCAGGGTCGTCGGGCTTCGGACCGAGCGGACGCAGCTCGACGGCAGCGGAGACACGACCGGCACCGGCGTGTTCCGCGACTGGGAGGTGCAGTCCGTCTACCGCGCTGTCGGCTACCGGTCCTCCGAGCTGCCGAAACTGCCCTTCGACCCGCTGACCGCAACCGTCCCGCACGAGGCCGGCCGGGTCATGGAGGCCGGCGCCCACCTGGCATCGACGTACGTGACCGGCTGGATCAAGCGAGGGCCGGTCGGTCTGATCGGCCACACCAAGGGCGATGCCAACGAGACCGTGGCCTGCCTGGTCGACGATCACCGCAACGGGCGCCTCCGTGCCGCGCAGACGCCCGACGAGGACGCCGTCGTCGCCTTCCTGACCGGCCGGGGCCTCGACTTCACCACCTGGGAGGACTGGCACCGTCTGGACGCCTTCGAACGCGCCCTCGGCGAGAGCGAAGGCCGCGAGCGGATCAAGGTCGTCGAGCGGGAGGCCATGCTCAGGGCGGGAACGGGCCGCCCGTAGGGCTCGGAGCGAGGACCGAGCAGTCGCTGCCCGTCGGCCGGAATGCCGGGAAATCGGTGGAAAGCTAGGCTCCTTGGAGAGCCTGCGCACGGCCTCCCAGCTGCCTCCCGTGAGCAGCGGCCTCTCGTGAGCAGGCTCCCGAGGCAAGGGAGCGACCGTGGCCATGGGACCTGTCGAGTACTTCGTCGTCGCCTTCCCCGGCAACCGCTTCACCGGCGGCATCGCCCCCGCCCTCGCCGACCTGGTGGCCTCGGGCACCATCCGGATCCTCGACCTCACCTTCATCACCCGGGCCGAGGACGGCACCACCACCCGCCTCGGGCTTGAGGACCTCGCCCCGGAGGAGGCCGCCGCCTTCGACGGAGTCGAGGGAACCGTCACCGGACTGCTCAATCAGGCCGAGACCGAGGAGATCACCCGGTCGATCCCGCCCGGCAGCTCGGCGGCCCTGGTCGTCTGGGAGGACGCCTGGGCGGTGCGGCTGACCGAGGCGGTGCAGGAGGCGGGCGGCATCCCGGTGGTCCACGAGCGGATTCCCGCCGACGTCGTTCAGCGCGTCCTGAGCACCCCCTGGTCCTGACTTCCGCTCAGGGCAGGTCCTGTTCGGCCCAGACGGTCTTCCCCTCGCGGCTGTAACGCGTGCCCCAGCCCTGGGTGACCTGGGCGACGAGGAAGAGACCGCGCCCGCCCTCGTCGCTCACCCGCGCGTGCCGGAGATGCGGCGCCGTGCTGCTGCCGTCCGCAACCTCGCAGATGAGCGTCCGGTCGTGGATCAGACGGAGCTGTACCTGCCCCGAGGAGTACCGGATGGCGTTGGTCACCAGCTCGCTGACGATCAGCTCGGTGGTGAAGGCGAGATCGTCGAGACCCCAGTCGGCCAGCTGGCGGGTCGCCAGGGTTCGGGCGATGGAGACGATCGCCGGGTCCGGCGGAAGGGTCCAGGAGGCGACCTGCCCCATGTCCAGCACCCGGGTCCTGGCCAGCAGCAGGACGGCGTCGTCCTCCGGGCGCTCGGGGATCAGCGCGTACACGGCCGCGTCACAGGTCAGGGGCAGGGAGCGGCTCGGGTGGGCCAGTACCCGGCCGAGCTGTGCGAGCGCCACCTCCGGGTCGTGCCGGTGGGCGGCGAGGAGGCCATTGGTGTACAGCGCCAGGAGGGTGCCCTCGGTCAGGACCAGCTCGGTCACCTCGAACGGCAGTCCGCCCAGCCCCAGCGGTGGGCCGGGCGCGATGTCCAGGACCTCCGCCTCGCCGTCGGGAGGGACGAGCAGGGGTGCCGGATGGCCCGCGAGGGCCAGGGTGCAGCGCCGGGAGATGGGGTCGTAGACCGCGTAGGCGCAGGTGGCGCCCGCAGGATTCTCCCCCAGCGGGTGTTCGTCCGACGGGTGGGGCTGTTCCTGGGCCAGCCGGATCACCAGGTCGTCGAGGCGGCCGAGGAGTTCGTCCGGGGCCAGGTCGAGGGCCGAGAGTGCGTGGATCGCCGCGCGGAGCCTGCCCATGGTCGCGGCGGCCTGCAGTCCGTGCCCCACCACGTCCCCGACCACGAGCGCGACGCGTGCCCCGGACAGGGGGATGACGTCGTACCAGTCCCCGCCGGCTCCGCCCGTGCCGCCCGCGCCGCTCGCGCTGCCGGCCAGACCGGGGATGTAGGTGTGGGCCGTCTCCACCGCGGCATGGACCGGCAGCCGCAGGGGCAGCAGGCTTCGTTGCAGGACGGACGCGACGGTGTGTTCACGCGTGTAGCGGCGGGCGTTGTCGATGTACAGGGCGGCGCGGTCGGCGATCTCCTGGGCCAGGGAGAGGTCGTCGTCGTCGAAGGGATCGGGGCGCTTCCAGCGGTAGAGCTCGGCCAGTCCGAGCACCACGCCGCGGGCCTGCAGTGGCACCACGATGAGTGAGTGCGCGCCCGCCGCGCGGATCCGCTCCGCCCTGGCCTCGTCCTGGGCCAGCCAGCTGTCCTCCTGCCCGAGGTCGGCGACCAGCCGAGGCTGCAGGTCGGCCAGGCTCTGGGTGAACGGCGACGGAAAGGCGAAGGTGGTCACCTCGCCGACCGGCGTGATGCCCTGCGCTTCCCGTCTAGCCACCGAGCGGTAGCCCGCGCGCCGCAGCGGCAGCGCCTCGCCGATCGGACCTGCGGGGGGCGCCTCACCACGGATCACGCAGTCCAGTACGGCGACGGCGATCGTGTCCGCGAGCCGCGGCACCGCGGTGTCGGCCAGCTCCTGAGCCGTGCGCACCACGTCGAGGGTGGAGCCGATGCGTCCCTCGGCCTCGTGGAGCAGGTCCAGGCGCGCCCGGGCCCTGGACCGGTCCGTCACGTCCACGACGGCTGCCGCGACCCCCAGAACCCTGCCCTGCGGATCCTCCAGGCGGAAGGCCGAAACGGACACCGTACGTTCGCTGCGGGAGTCGGCCGGTGTGAAGCCCCGGTGCTCGACCTCGCGCAGCGGCTCGCCGGACTCCAGCACCTGCCGCGCCATCCGCTCCAGCGCCTCGGTGTCGAACCCCGGTGCCACCTCCGACACGGACTTGCCGAGGATGTCCTCGCTCGGCACTCCGCGCATCCCCTCGGCGGCGGAGTTGAACCGCACCAGCCGCAGCTCGGGGTCGAAGACGAAGAGCCCGATCGGGGACTTGCTGAACAGGGCGGCCAGGACCGCCTCGTCCAGGCGGCGGCCGCCGAGGTCTGCAGGAGCGTCGTCCTTCGGCGTGTCCATACCGACCAATCTCGCCGCTGCGCTCCGGGCGCGCACCCGGAGCGGGACGGCCTCCCGGCCCCGACCGCCCGGTCGGGGCCGGGAGGCCGTCGGCGGACGATGCCGCAGCCGGCTCAGGATCCGGCGGCAGCCTTGCGGGGCGCTCCGGGGTAGGTACCGAAGTACCAGCCGTTGCCCTCGGGATCACGGGCGGCGAAGTCCCTCGATCCGTACTCGGTGTCGTGCGGCTCGGCGATGATCTCCGCGCCGGCGGCCTTCGCCCGGGTGCACAGCTCGTCGGGACGGGCGGTGACCACGTAAGCGGCGAAGGTCCCGGGGCGGAGCGGGGAGAGGTCGCCCTGGGCGTCCTTCTTCACCGAGCCCAGCATGATCCCGCCGCCTTCGGGCCAGTCCAGCTGGGCGTGGTCCACGCGGTCGCCCTCCCCGTAGACCACGGTCTCCTCGAAACCGAAGGCGTCGACCAGAAACCTGATCAGCGCGCGGGCATTCTCAGCCCGCAGGCTGGGCCACACCTGCGGTGCGGGTGTCGTGTCGTCCATCGCACCAGTATCGGCCGGGACCCGCCGCGAGGCGCGTGGCGCGCCGGTCAGCCGACGTTGACGCCGTAGTCCAGGGCGATGCCCCGGAGGCCGGACGCGTAGCCCTGGCCGATGGCGCGGAACTTCCAGTCCGCGCCGTTGCGGTACAGCTCGCCGAAGACCATCGCGGTCTCGCTGGAGGCGTCCTCGGACAGGTCGTAGCGGGCGATCTCGCTGCCGTCGGCCTGGTTGACGACACGGATGAAGGCGTTGCGGACCTGGCCGAAGTTCTGCAGGCGGCTGTCGGCGTCGTAGATGGAGACCGGGAAGACGATCTTGGACACCTCCGCCGGGACGGCCACGAGGTCGACCTTGATCTGCTCGTCGTCGCCGTCGCCACCGCCGGTGAGGTTGTCGCCGCTGTGCTCGACCGAACCCTCGGGGCTGCTGAGGTTGTTGAAGAAGACGAAGTGCTGGTCGGAAACGACCCGGCCGCCCTCGTTGCACAGCAGAGCGCTGGCGTCGAGGTCGAAATCGGCACCGGTCGTCGAGCGCACGTCCCAGCCGAGGCCGACGATGACGGCGGTCAGCCCGGGCGCCTCCTTGCTCAGCGAGACGTTGCCGCCCTTGGCCAGCGAGACTCCCACGATGTCCTCCCGAGGTTCATTTCAGCTCTTCGAGCCATTGAATCTACAGCAGTGTAGAGAACCCGAGAATCCGTCACCGTCCGGGGCCGCCTCCGGCGTGACACGGGGTCAGCCGGCCAAGGCCAACCACAGGGGCTCGCGGGGGCACCCCTGGGACACCCCTACTGACGGAGCCTCTTACTGCGCCAGGTAGCCGCCGTCGACCGGTAGGACCGCGCCGGTGACGAAGGAGGCCTCGTCCGACGCCAGGAAGAGAATCGCGTTGGCCACCTCCTCGGGCTCGCCGAGACGCCCGAGCGGGTGCCGGAGCACGATCGCGTCCAGGTACTCGGGCCCGCCGGGCTCGTCCACCAGCTGCCGGACGCGATCGGTCCTGATGGTGCCGGGCGCGACGGCGTTGACCCGGATGCCGTGGGCGGCCCACTCCACGGCCAGGTGCTTGGTCAGCCCCGTCGCCACGAACTTGGCCGGGCCGTACGCCGCCTGGCCGGCCTGGCCGGCGAGTCCCGAGACCGAGGAGAGGCAGACGATGGAGCCACCGCCGGTGCGGGTCATCTCCTCGATGGCGTACTTGCAGGTGAGGAACATCCCGCGGCCGTCCACGGCCATGACCTGGTCCCAATCCTCGGGTGTCGCCTCCACGACGGTCTGCAGCGGGATGATGCCCGCGTTGGCCACCAGGGTGTCGATCCGGCCGTAGGCCTCCACCGAGGCCTGTACCATCCGACGGGCGTCGGCGGCCACCGACACATCACCGACGACCACCCGGACCTGCGCGCCGGCCGACTCCAACTCGGCCCGCAGCGCGGCGAGGCCGGTCTCGTCCACGTCGGTCAGCACCAGCCGGGCGCCCTCGGCCGCGAACAGCCGTGCCACGGCCCGGCCGATCCCCTTCGCCGCACCCGTCACGACGGTCGCCCTGCCGCTCACCCGCCCTGCCCGGACACCCACTTCAGTACTCACCCTCACCGCTCTCCCGCCGCAGTCGCCGACGCCCATCGTCACACTGCGGCGACCGGACGTCCGGGCGCCACGCGAGGCGGACCTCCCGCGGATAGCATGTGCGCGCCACCACCCGCCCCCGTCCCCGTCGTACGGCCGGAGTCGCCCTGATGACCGTCAGCCCCGGCCGAGCCCGGCAGCCGTCGGCGGCCCAGTACGGTGTCTGGTCCGGGCAGCAGCTGGTGCCGCAGGATCCGCTCTACAACCTCGGCCAGTGCGTCGAGATCGCCGGGCCGCTCGACGTGGTGATCTTCGAGCGCGCACTGCGTACGGCGGTCACCGAGGCCGAGTCGCTGCACTGCCGGTACACCGCCGACCAGGACGGCACCGGCGCCCGGTCGACCGTCGAGGTCTCGCAGGACTGGGCGCTCCAGGTGGTCGACGTCAGCGCCGAGGCCGACCCGTGGGCGGCGGCCGAGCGGTGGATGCGCGCCGATCTGGCGGTTCCGGCGGATCTGACGGGCGGCCGGCTGTTCGCCCAGGCGCTCTTCCACGCGGGCGGCGACCGGCACTTCTGGTACCAGCGCGTCCACCACATCGCGCTGGACGGCTTCGGCCTCGTGATGCTGATCCGCAGGGTCGCCGCGCTGTACACGGCCCTGGTCGACGGCGCAGGCTGGGCCGGTCGCGCGTTCGGGCCGCTGCAGGCGGTCCTCGACGAGGACGCGGCCTACCGCACCTCGCAGGACTTCGAACGGGACCGGGCCTTCTGGACGGCCCGCTTCAGAGACCGTCCGGTGCCCGTGAGTATCGCGGGGCGAGCCGCTCGGGCCTCCGGCACTCCCGTCCGGGAATCGGTCCAACTCCCGCTGCGCGTCGGGGAGGCACTGGCCGCCGCCGCCCGGGCCACCGGCACCACCCGGCCCGCCCTGCTCCTCGCCGCCACCGCGGCCTACCTGCACAGGCACACCGGCGCACCCGAGATCGTGCTCGGCCTCCCGATCGCCGGGCGGCTCGGCTCGGTCTCCCGGCACACCCCCTGCATGCAGATGAACATCCTGCCGCTGCGCATACCCGTCGGCCCGGCGAGCACCCTGCGGGAACTCGCCACGCACACCGCCCACCAGCTCCGGCAGGCCGGACCCCATCAGCGGTACCGCCACGAGCAGTTGCGCCGCGACCTGCAGCTGCTCGGCGGCGAACGCAGACTCCTCGGCCCGGTCGTCAACCTCATGCCGTTCGAGAACCGGCTGACCTTCGCCGGACGCCCGGCCGTCGGGCACACCATCTCGCCGGGGCCGGTCGAGGACCTGTCGGTCGGTGTCCACAGCGGCACTCGCGGTGGCGGCATACGCCTGGAGTTCAGCGCGAACCCTCAGCTGTACGGCGCCGAGGAACTCTCCACGCGGCTGGCGGAGTTCTCCGATCTGCTGGCGCGAGCCGTGTCCACGCCCGGCGAGGCGATCCACCGCAACCGCCGGGAGCCGGCCCGCACGCCCGTCCTGGACGGAGGCCCACTGCCCGTCGAGGCCCGTCCGGTGAGCGAGCTGATACTCGATCAGGCGAGCACCCGCCCGGACGCGGTGGCAGTGGAGTACCGGGACCAGCGGATCACCTACCGCCAACTGGCCGAGGACGCCCGGCAGCTGGCGGACCGGCTCATCGTGCACGGAGCCGGGCCGGGCCGCCTGGTCGCGGTCCTGCTGCCGCGCGGCGCCGAGGCGGCCGCCGTCCTGCTCGGCGTGCTGCTGGCGGGAGCGGGCTATCTGCCGCTTGATCCGGACGGACCGCCGGCGCGCAACGACACCGTCCTCACCCGCGCGCGGCCCAGCTTGCTGGTGACCACGGCGGAGTACCGGAACCGCGTGCCGGCCACGAGCCCGGCCACGGTACTGCTGCTGGACCGAGCCGAACTGACGAGCCATCACCCCGGTGCCGCTGCTCCGCCTCGGGACGAAGATCCCGCGTACGTCCAGTACACCTCGGGGTCGACCGGCCGTCCCAACGGCGTGGTGGTCGGCCACGGCGCACTGGCCCACTTCGCCGCCTCGGCCTCGCAGGTCTACCGCATCGGCCCCCGGGACCGGGTGCTGCAGTTCGCGCCGCTGCACTTCGACACCAGCGTCGAGGAGATCTTCCTGACCCTGAGTGCGGGCGCGACCCTGGTGGTACGCACCGAGGAGATGCTCCGATCCGTACCCGGGTTCCTGACCGCCTGCGACGATCTGCGCATCACCGTCCTCGACCTGCCCACCGCGCTCTGGCACGAGGTCGCCCTGAGCCTGCACACCGGCGCGGCCGCTCTGCCCGCGAGCGTGCACACCGTCATCATCGGCGGGGAGGCCGCCGCACCGGAGCGGGTGCGGCAGTGGCGACGGCAGGTCGGCCCGCAGGTCCGGCTGCTCAACACCTACGGCCCGACCGAGGCCACCGTGGTGGCGACCTGCGCGGTGCTGCACGGCGACGGCAGTGTCGCGCCGAGCAGGACGGATGCGCCAAGGACCCCGATCGGGCGCCCCCTGCCCGGCGTACGCGCGGCTGTCCTGGACGGCGCCGGACGCCCCGTCCGAGCGGGAGCGGCGGGCGAACTGCACTTGATGGGCGGCGGTCTGGCCACCGGCTACCTGGGAGACACCGAGCTGACCGCCCGCCGGTTCGTCCTCCTGGACCACCTGCCCGGACGCCCCCGCGCGTACCGCACGGGCGACCTGGTCCGCCGCCGGGACGACGGCCGGCTGGTGTTCCTCGGCCGGGTGGACGAGGAGCTCAAGACCAGCGGCCACCGGGTGCACCCCGCCGACGTGGAGAACGCCCTGCTGGGCCATCCGCGCGTACGGGAAGCCGCAGTCGTCGGGCAGGAACTCGCGGACGGGACCAAACGGCTGACGGCCTACGTCGTCGGCGAGCCACCCGGCGAGCCCACGGCGGGCGAGCTCCGGCACCATCTGAGCGGCATCCTCCCGGCGGCAGCCGTCCCCGCCGTCGTCGTACTCACTTCTCCCCTGCCCCGAACCGGCACGGGAAAGCTCGACCGCCGGGCTCTTCCCGCCCGTGCCGCCCCGTCGTCGGTGGCCGCCGGGGAGCTGGAACGGCTTGTGCTGGCGGTCTGGGAGGAGGTGCTCGGTGTCCCGGGACTCTCCGTCCACGACGACTTCTTCGACCTCGGCGGCCATTCACTGCAGACCCTCCAGGCCGCCCACCGCCTCGGGATCCGGCTCGGCCGCGACATCCCTGCCCACACGGTCTTCCGGCACCCGACGGCCGCCGCCCTGGCCGAGGTGCTGCGGGACGGGGAGCAGCCGTTCGCTTCCGTGCCCGCCGCTTCCGTGCCCGCCGAGCTTCGAGCCGACGCCGTGCTGCACCCGGACGTGGCGCCGGCGACGTCCGCCGCGCGACGGCAGGGCCCCGCTCGCTGCGTGCTGCTCACCGGCGCCACCGGCTACGTCGGCGCCCACCTGCTGCACGAGCTGCTCGCCCGTACCGACGCCCGGATCGTCTGCGCCGTCCGGTCGGCCACCCCGGAGCACGGCCTGCGCCGGATCCGGCAGGCCCTGACGGACCACCGGCTGGGCCTCGGGCAGTGGCACGACCGCGTCCAGGCCCTTCCGAGCGACCTGACCCGCCCCGGTCTCGGCCTCGACCCGGTGAGCTGGGACGAACTGGCCGAGGAGTGCGACGCGATCTACCACAGCGCGGCCGCGGTGAGCATGGCGCGCAGCTACCGGAGCATGCGGGCCGCCAACGTCTCCGGCACGGAGGAGCTCCTCCGGCTGGCCGCCACCGGGCGTCCGAGCAGCTTCCACCACCTCTCGACCCTCGCGCTCTCCGCACAGGACACCGGCCTTCCGAGCGGCTACCTGCAGAGCAAGTGGGCGGCCGAACGTCTCGTGGAACAGGCGGCCACACGTGGACTGCCCGTCACCGTCTACCGCCTCGGCAGGGTCACCGGCCCTCCTGCCACGGCCTCCGTGAACGAATCGGACGTCTTCTGGAGGCTCCTGCGCGCCGCCATCCGCACCGGCGCACTGCCCGCCCCGGACGCGCTGGACGTCGCGGAGGTGTGGACCCCGGCGGACTACGTCGCCCGCGCCGTCGTCCACCTCTCCTCCGCCGGTACGGACGGCGTGTTCGACCTCGCACCGCACGCCGCCACCCGCCTGTCCGACGTCGTCCGATGGGTGACCGACTACGGCTTCTCGTTCGAGCGGCGAGCGCCGGAGGGTACGGCGGCGGACGAGGCGGACGAGGCGGACCAGGTGGCCCTCTCGCTCCTCGATCTCGGACCGCTCCACGGGCTCCACACCGGCAGCGGCCGGATCCCCACCGGCGAGCCGGCCCGCGCCCTGGCGGACAGCGGCATCCACTGCCCGCCCGTCGACCGCCGCCTGATCCACCGCTACCTCGACCACTGCGTCGCCACGGGTTTCCTGCCTCCCCCGAACCGCGAAAGGCGCACGTTCCCCCACCCTGGCGGGGACTCAGGATAAGTTCGTGTCTGAACGTCCGACACCCGCACCCCGTCCCGGAGGTGGGCCATGGATCGCCCCTCTGCGCAGGAGCTGTACGCCCGCATCACCGCCGAACTCGCACCCGCCGCCGCCCGGAACCCCACCGTCGAGCTGGTCGAGTCGGGTGACGCGCCCGTCGAGGCACTGCGCCGGATCGCCGGTGAGGAGTACCGGCTCGTGCGGAGCGACCGCCGCAGTTTCGCGCTGATGGCGGCCCGCCTCGGCGACCGGGAGCCGGCCGGCGGCCTGTTCCTGGGCCTGGCCGAAGGGGAGGGCCAGGCCCTCGGGCTCCTTGCCGACTTCGCCGCCGAGGTCGGCCTCGATGCGGCGGCCCTGGCCGCGTACGAGCCGCACCCGGCCGCCCAGTCGTACCCCCACCACCTGGCCTGGCTGGCCCAGTTCGGCACCCGTAGCGAGATCATGCTGGCGCTGTTGGCCAACTTCGGTTTCTGGGGCGGGTACTGCGCCCGGATGGCGGCGGCCCTCCCCCGGCACTACGGCCTGACCGCTGCGGGGACCGCCTTCTTCACCTTCTTCTCCGAGCTTCCGCCCGGCTTCGAGGAGACCGCGTTGGCCGTGCTGCAGGAGGGGCTGGACGACGGCGAGGACCCGGTGGCGGCGCTGCGGGCGGCCCGGATGATGCAGGCCTACGAGGCCGCCTTCTGGGAGGCGGTCCGGTGACCCGGGCCGCTCCCGGGGGACCGGTTGACACACTCCACGGGTCCTCCTACGCTGAATCGATTTGATCTTACTCAGCGTCACATTGCCCTGCTGCCAGGCTGTTTGCCGGTGCACGCGCCGCGATCCTGGGCAGGGAGCCACCCCTTCCTGTACGTGTCCGGGCGAAAACCAGGAGCGCCGATCGTGACCGAGACCGCAGCCTCCGAAGCCGAGGTGACCGGCCCCTGCGAGAGCAGCGCCGACGTGATCGTGGTGGGCGCCGGACCGGCCGGCTCCACCACGGCGTACCACCTGGCCCGCACGGGCCTGGACGTCCTGCTGCTGGAGAAGGCGGCCTTCCCCCGGGAGAAGGTCTGCGGGGACGGGCTGACCCCTCGCGCGGTCAAGCAGCTGGTGGACATGGGAATCGACGTGTCCGAGAGCGCCGGCTGGCTGCACAACAAGGGCCTGCGGATCGTCAGCGGCGGGTCGGGGCTGGAGCTGGACTGGCCCGAGCTGGCGGCTTTCCCGGACTTCGGCGCCGTCCGCCGGCGGGCCGACTTCGACGAACTGCTCGTCCGCCAGGGCCAGTCGGTCGGCGTCCGGCTCTTCGAGCAGGCCAATGTGTCCGGCCCCGTGCTGGACAGCCGTACCGGCCGGATCACCGGCGTCACCGCGCGGCTCGGCGACGAGAAGCGACCGGTCACCTTCACGGCCCCGCTGGTGGTGGCGGCCGACGGCAACTCCACCCGACTGTCCCTGTCGATGGGCCGCCACCGCCGCCAGGACCGCCCGATGGGCGTCGCGTACCGGACGTACTTCACCAGCCCCCGGCACGACGACAGGTACCTCGAGGCGTGGATGGACCTCTCGGACCACCGCGACGGGAAGCGACGACTGCTGTCCGGCTACGGCTGGGTGTTCGGCATGGGCGACGGCACCAGCAATGTGGGGCTCGGCGTGCTCGACACGAGTACGGCGGGCGGCGAGCTGGACTGGCGCGAGCTGCTCAGGACCTGGTGCGCCGGGATGCCGGCGGAGTACGGCTTCACGCCGGCGAACATGACCATGCCGATCAGAGGCGCGGCGCTGCCGATGGCCCTCAACCGGCAACCGCACTACGCCGACGGCCTGTTGCTGGTCGGCGACGCCGCCGGGATGGTCAGCCCCTCCACCGGTGAGGGCATCGCCTACGCCATGGAGTCAGGCCGGATCGCCGCCGACGTCATCGTGCAGGCGCTCGCCCGGATCACTCCGGCGGGCCGGGAGCGGGCCCTGCAGAGCTACCCGCGGATCCTCAGGGACTCCTACGGCGGCCACTTCACCCTGGGCCGCTCCTTCGTCCGGGTGATGGGAAACCAGCGGGTGCTGAAGCTCGGGGCGGACCACGGTCTGGCCCACCCCACCCTGATGAAGTTCGTCTTCAAGCTGATGGTGAACCTCTCCGAGCCCCGCGCCGGTGATGCAGCGGACCGCATCATCAACGCCCTGACCAGGCTGGCCCCCAGGTCCTGACCGTCCGGCCGGCTGGTACGGCTACGGCGTGTCGACTGGGCAGTCTCACAGGCGGTCAGCCTCGGCCGCGATGCTTGAGATGGTCCAGACCAAGTGGGAGCATGGTGCGTGATCCAACAGTCAGGGGTTGGTTGCGATGGCGCACGCAGCTGGAGTCGCCGCTGCGGCGGCGATGCTCGCACTGGGGCTGGCGGTCGGGTGTTCCTCCGGCGCCACCCCTCCGGCGGCACCGCAGGAGTCCAGCCCTTCTGTCTCCGCTTCCCCCTCTGTGCCGCCGCCCGCCGCACCTGCGGCGATCTCGCTGGTGCCGGCGCCGTCGCAGCTGGTGCGCGGCAGCGGCGCCGGGTACCCACTGACCGGCGCGACGGTGTTGCGAGCCGAGGGCGGCCCCGAGGCGGCCACGGTCGCGGGTCAGCTGGCAGCGCTGCTGCACACGTCGACGGGGCTGACGCTGCCTGTCGAGCAGTCCGGCAACGGGGGTGTGGTGCTGCGGCTGGACTCCGCTGCGGACACCGGCGAGGAGGGGTACCGCCTGAGCTCCGCAGCGGACGGGGTCACGATCACGGCGGCGAGCGCGGCAGGGCTGTTCCACGGCGTGCAGACGCTGCGTCAGCTGCTGCCGGTGTCGGGGACCGGGACCGTGCCGTCCCTGACGATCACCGACCGCCCGCGCTACGCCTACCGGGGCGGGATGCTGGATGTGGCGCGGCACTTCTTCCCGGTCGCGGCGGTGGAGCAGTACGTCGATCTGCTGGCCCAGTACAAGTTCAACCACCTCCACCTCCACCTGACGGATGATCAGGGTTGGCGAATCGCGATCGCGGGCTGGCCCAAGCTGACCTCGGTCGGCGGATCCACCCAGGTCGGCGGGGGCGCCGGCGGTTTCTACACCGCGGACGACTACCGGGCGATCACCGCCTACGCGGCGGCGCGCCACATCACCGTCGTCCCGGAGGTCGACCTCCCCGGCCACACCACCGCCGCCCTGGCGTCGTACCCCGAACTGGGCTGCCCCGGGGACCGGCCCGCCCAGCTCTTCACCGGCATTGATGTCGGCTTCAGCCGCGTCTGCCCGACCTCGGAGCGCACGCGCGCCTTCGTGGACCAGGTGATCGGCAGGCTCGCGGAGCTCACCCCCGGCCCCTACCTCGACATCGGCGGGGACGAGGCCGGAGCCGTCGACGCGGCCTCGTACGCCCGGTTCATGAGCCAGGCCTCGGCCACCGTCCGGGCTCACGGCAAGCAGCCGATGAGCTGGGACGACGGCGCGGCCGCCGGACGGCAGGGCCCCGCCGTGCTGGAGGTCTGGCAGCCGCTGGCCCAGCTGCCGCCGCAGCTCCGGACGAACCTGGAGGAGGCGGCGAGGGGCGGTACGAAGCTGGTGATGTCCCCCGCCGACCACGCCTACCTGGACCAGAAGTACGACGAGTCGACCCGGCTCGGCCTGCACTGGGCCGGTTACCTCAGCGTGGAGAAGGCGTACTCCTGGGATCCCGACACCTACCTGGCAGGGCTTCCGGGCGCGGCGGTGACGGGAGTCGAGGCCCCGGTCTGGACCGAGACGCTGGCCACGCCGCAGGACCTGCAGAGCATGCTGCTGCCCAGGCTGCCCGCACTCGCCGAGGTGGCGTGGTCGCCGCAGGCTGCCCGCTCCTGGGAGGACTTCCGGCCGCGCCTCGCCGCGCAGGCGCCCCGCTGGGACGCCCAGCAGCTCGCGTACACCAAGGTCCCCGAGATCGACTGGCCCCGGTGATCCCGGAGCACCGAACCGGCTTCACCCGGCAGCTCGCAGTTCGACCACCAGAGCCTGCCCCGGCCGGTCGACCAGGTCCGGCGCCGCCACCCCGGCCTCGGAGAGGAACCGGCCCGGGAGCGGCACGGGCTCCCGGCGCGCCCACAGCGGCCAGGAAGCCTCGGGAGCGGAGAGCTCCGGCAGAACCGTCAGCGCGTAGCGCGCGTCGGGGTCGAGGCCCGCGAACCGGATCGGCGCCCCCGCCTCGGAGACCGAGGTGTCCAGCTGGACGTACGCGAAGACCGCGTGCGCGCGATCGGCCGAGACGACGCCGTGCACCCAGGCCGCCTGGTCCGGGTGGTCGACGCGGACGGTGTCCCCGCCGTGCAGCAGCGGGCGCAGCCGCTTGTACGAGGCGATCCACGCTCGGAGCGCGGCCCGGTCCTGCTCCGGCCAGGTGCTGACGTCGGCCTCGATCCCGGCGTGGCCGAAGAGCGCGGTGGCGCAGCGGAAGGCGAGTTCGGACGCGCGACCGCTGATGTGCGCGGGCGAGGCTCCGACGTGCGAGCCGATCAGCTCGTGGGGGACGAGCAGCCCGGTCCAGCGCTGAATGGCCTGTCGTTCGAGGGGGTCGATGTTGTCGGATCCCCAGATGCGGTCGGTGCGTTCGAGGATTCCGAGGTCCACCCGCGCTCCGCCGGAGGAGCAGGACTCGATCTCCAGACCCGGGTGCAGGGAACGCAGTTCGTCGATCAGCCGGTAGACGGCGAGCGTCTGCGCGTGCACGCCCGGCCGCCCGTCGTGCACGGCGTCCGCCAGGTCTCGGTTGTGATCCCACTTCAGGTAGTCGATGCCGTACTCGCCGATGAGCGTGCTGATCCGCTCCAGCAGGTAGGCGAAGGCCTCGGGCCGGGCGACGTCCAGCACCTGCTGGTTGCGGGACTCGTAGGGCAGCCGCTCGGGGTCGGCGAGAAGCCAGTCCGGGTGAGCGCGCAGCAGGTCCGAGTCGGGGTTGGCCATCTCGGGTTCGAACCAGAGGCCGAACTGCATGCCGTGGCCGTGGACCCGCTCGGCGAGGGCGTGCAGGCCCTCGGGCCAGACGGTCTCGTCCACGTACCAGTCGCCGAGGCCGGCCCGGTCGTGGCGCCGGTGGCGGAACCACCCGTCGTCCACGACGAACCGTTCGACGCCGACGGAGGCGGCGGTGTCCGCCAGGCCGAGCAGCTTCTCGGGCGAGTGGTCGAAGTACACCGCCTCCCAGATGTTGAGGGTGACGGGGCGCGGGGTCCTGGGATGCTGCGGTCGTGCGCGAAGGAGGCGATGGAACCGACGGCTGAGGCCGTCGAGTCCCGCGTCGGAGGTGCCGAAGTGGACCCAGGGGGCCCGGTAGGACTCGCCCTCGGCCAGGCGGATCTCACCGGCTTCGAGCAACTCACCGCCACCGATGACCGGGTGACCGCCGGCCGACCGTTCGGCGTACTGGACGTGGTTGCCGCTCCAGGCGGTGTGCACGCCCCACACCTCGCCGCGCCGGAAGCCGAAGCCCTCGGTGCCGGCGATCAGCAGACCGGCGTCGAACCCGGTGCGGCCGCGGCGGCTCTCCCGGGACCAGAGGCCGTGCCGAAGCGGCGCGCGCTGCGGCGAGCGCTCGCGCGCCCAGCGTCCGGCGAAGTCGAGGAGCTCGGTGGCGTGCGCGGGAATCGGCAGCAGGCAGGCGAGCCCGTCGAGGGTATAGGGGGTGGGAGCGGTGTTGGTGACGGTGTGCCGGATGCGCGCCACGCCCTCCGGCGTCAGCTCGACGGTGCAGTGAAGTTCGAGCCCGGCCCCGGGGTCCGCGGCCCGGACCTCGACCGTGCCGCCCGCCCCGGCCCGCGCCCGTACGGACACCGGCTCTGACAGTGCGAAGCGCGGCGGCCGCACGGCGCCGTCGCGGTGGCCCGCCAGTGCGGGCCGCCCGAACCAGCCCTCACCCTGAAAGGGAATCAGCCTCCGGGGCGCCGACGGCCGGGCGTCGTCCAGCGCGGCGAAGGCCTGTGCCCCGTCCTCGGCCGGGACGCCCAGGTCGGCGCCCCAGTGCAGCACCCGGGGCAGTCCGGGGCCGGTGACGTCCAGCACCAGAGCAACGCCGTCCGCTGACAGTACGACGACCTGCGACTCGACCATCGACCGCTCATTTCTCGACGGAATCCCCCAGAATCAACCACCCGAACTCTAGGTACTCAACAGATCCGGACGCAACGCTCTGCGCCCGCCCGCGGCTCGGCCCGGGCTTCGGAACGGGCTGTGGTCCAGACCTGTTGACTGCGACCGAACCCAGAGCATAGGTTCCCGGCCAGTCACCCGTGGTCCTGCTGACGACCTACCAGCGACCTCTCTCCCCCTGCGCTTTCACCTCTCCTCTTCCCCCACCGGAGGTCCCGTGCTCTGGTCCGTCAACCGTGACCGCGGCTGCGCCGGCGGCGGGCTCCGGGAGGGCTGCTTCGGGATCGCCCAGAGCGACTGGCAGTTCACCTCCATCACCACCGGCTTCACCGGCTGACCCCGTAAGCGCCGGGGTCCTGGCGGGCGCGGATCCCGCCAGGACCCCCGCCGCGCTCAGCTGCCGGCCGCGGTGCCGGACCGCAGAAGGGCGGCCACGGAGACCGACCAGGGGGCCCGCATTCCCACCGGTCGGGGCCCGGACGTCAGGTGGTTCGCAGCCATGCGGCGGTGTCCGCCGGCAGTCGGCCGGTGTCGGTGAGCGCGCCGCTGACCAGCAGGACCTCCGCATGGTCGGGGAGTGCGACGGGGCCGGCACCGAGGTTGACCAGACAGGTGAATCCCGGGCCCCGGGTGAAGGCGAGCATGCCGACGGGAGCCGACAGCCAGCAGAACTCGTCGCCGGAAGGGGACAGTTCGGACCGGCGAAGAGCCAGAGCGGCCCGGTACAGCTCCAGCACGGAGCCAGGGTCACCCTGCTGGGCCTGAGCTGTGAACCCGGCCCAGGCGACGGGCTGCGGCAGCCAGGGCGGCACCGTCGCGCCCACGGGGCTGAACCCGAACGGCGCCCGCTCACCGGCCCAGGGCAGCGGGACCCGGCAACCGTCGCGCCCACGGTCCGTGAAGCCGGAGCGCGGCCACCTGGGGTCCTGCAGCAGATCGGCGGGAATGTCCTCGACCTCGGCCAGGCCCAGCTCCTCGCCCTGGTAGAGGTAGGTGCACCCGGGCAGGGCGAGCGTGAGCAGCGCGGCCGCGCGGGCTCGGCGGGTGCCCAGGGCGAGGTCGACGGGGACGCCCTCGGTCACCGGGGCCCAGCTGTGCCGGGTGTCGGCGCGGCCGTAGCGGGTGACATGCCGGATGACGTCGTGGTTGGAGAGCACCCAGGTGGGGATCGCGCCGACCGGCGCGTGGTCGGCGAAGGTTCGGTCGATCACCGTGCGCAGGGCATCGGCGTCCCAGGCGGCGCCCAGGAAGGGGAAGTTGAAGGCGGTATGCAGCTCGTCCGGCCGCAGGTAGGCGCAGAACCGCTCGGTGTCGCCGAGCCAGATCTCGCCGACGAACACCCGCTCACCCTCGTACGAGTCCGCGATGCCCCGCCACGCGCGGTAGATGTCGTGCACGCCGTCCTGGTCGGCCCAGGGGACGTCGTCCCCGTTGCGGGCCGGGTAGTGCGAAACCTCCGGCAGGCCTGGGTACTTGGCGAGGTGGTCGGCGACGTCGATGCGGAAGCCGTCGATGCCCCGGTCCAGCCAGAACCGCAGCACATCCTCGAACTCGGCCCGGACCTCGGGGTGGTCCCAGTTGAAGTCTGGCTGCTCGGGCGCGAAGAGGTGCAGGTACCACTCGCCGTCCGCGACCCTGCTCCAGGCCGGTCCGCCGAAGTGGGAAGGCCAGTCGGTGGGCGGGAGTTCGCCCCGCCGGCCCCGGCCCCTGCGGAAGTGGAAGCGGGCGCGCTCGGGCGAGCCGGGCCCGGCGGCCAGGGCCTGGGCGAACCAGGGGTGGCGGCTGGAGCAGTGGTTCGGCACCAGGTCGATGATGATGCGCAGGCCCAGGGCATGCGCCTCCTCGATGAGCTTCTCGGCCTCGGCGAGCGTGCCGAACACGGGGTCGATGTCGCGGTAGTCGGCAACGTCGTAACCGCCGTCGGCCATCGGGGAGGTGTACCAGGGGCTGAACCAGACGGCGTCGATGCCGAGGTCGGCCAGGTACGGCAGCCTGCTGCGGACCCCGGCCAGGTCGCCGATGCCGTCGCCGTTGCCGTCCGCGAAGCTGCGGGGGTAGATCTGGTAGACAGCGGCGTTCTGCAGCCATCCGGTGCGGGAGTCGTCCGTGCGGGAGAGCGGCACGAGGGGGTCTCCGATCGGTGCAGGGCCTCAGGCCGAGTGGACGAGCGCGTCCGGGTGAACCGGGTCGAGGAAAGCCTGCCCACGGGCGAAGCGCTCTACCTCGTCGAATGCCGACTCGACCCAGGATCTTGCCGCTGCGCCAGGCGTGAGGCAGCCGGCAGCACCAGGCCGGCCACCGCGAACAGCCCGGCCAGCACCGCCCATCCGGCGTAGCCGTGGGCGACGGCGGTACTGGTCACCACCAGCGGGCCGATCACATGGGCTGCTGCCTGACCGCTCATGAACACGCCCTGGTACTCGCCGTGCGACCGCGGGTCGGCCAGATCCAGACTGAGCGTCCAACCACCCGCCGAGGTCAGCAGCTCACCGAAGTTGTGCAGCAGCACGCCGCCGATCATCAGCACGCCGGCCAGAACGGCGGACCGATGCTGCGCGGTGCCGTAGACCAGACAGGCGCCTGCCAGCAACAGCGCTCCCCGGGTGCAGGCCCGCGCCGCCGTACGGACGTCGCCCACGCCCCGGGTCGCGCGGACCTGGAACAGCACCACCGTCAGGCAGTTGAGGACCAGCACCGCCGAGATCACCCACCGCGGCGCACCGGTGGACAGTGCGATCCAGAGCGGGATGCCGATGTTGAGCACCGCGAGCTGCAGCTCCAGCACCGCGTGCAGCGAAGTGACCAGCAGGTACGGGCGGTTGCGCAGGGCGCTGCGGCGCTTCGCCGCGCCCTCCATGGCCTCGCCGAGGACCACGGCCGGCACCCGGAGACCGGACAGCAGCGCTGTCGCGCCCAGGTAGCTCAGCGCGTCCAGGGCGAGCACCGCGAGGTAGGCGACACGGCTGTCGGCCTGCAGGGCGAGCGCCGCGCCACCGGCACCGAGCATCACCCCGGCGTTCATCACCGATCGCAGATAGGCCCGCGAGCGGACCTGCGTCTCGGCCGGCAGCACCCGGGCGATCAGCGCACTGCGCACCGCCACCGCGCCGCGCTCCAGCACCGTCGCCGCGCAGGCCAGCAGCACGAAGGCGAGGAAGGAGTGCACCAGCGCGTAGCCCAGCACGGCGAGCCCCTCCAGCGGGCCGACCACGAGCAGCAGCCGCTTGCTGCCCACCCGGTCGGCGAGCCGCCCCATCGGCACCCCGGCGAGGACGCCGCAGACCCCGGCACAGGTGAGACCCAGGGCGACCCGGCTCGGCGTGAGGCCGATGGAGCGGGTGAAGAAGAGCACGCTGACGGTGACGAACAGGCCGTTGCCGATGGTGGTCATCAGACTCATCAGGGTGAGCCGGCGCAGCAGCGCGTCAGCGGGCAGGAGTCGGCCGGGAAGCGGGCGCACCGCGGTGGAGGTCATGGAAGCAGCACACCGGGGGTTCCCAACTTCGCGGAATCCTTTTACCTTTGGGGTCAATGATCGAATTCCGCTTCGGCATCGGCGACCTCGCGGCGACCTGGTTCGGGTACTCCGCCCTGCAGGAGACGGTGCTCAGCATGCGCGCCCGCTCGGCGGGCGCCTACTACCCGGAGCAGCAGGGGTGGATCGCCCGCTGGCAGCCGGCGTACGAGACCCTCGACACCGAGCTGCTGGAGTCCCTGGTCACGCCGAGGCGCTGGGTGCCCGACTGCCTCATCCCTCGGCCGCGCACACCTCGCCCGGACTTCAGGGCGGAACTGGAGGTGCTCTCGGCCACCCCGCCGGAGCTGGTCCACCAGGACGTCCTCGAGGCGTACGGCAACGACGGCAGCCCGCTCCCGCCGGTTCTCGTGCACGGACTTGACGATCCATCAGCTCTGTTGACGCGCATCGTCGACGTCCTGGAGACCTACTGGACCCGCTGTCTGCTGCCAGCCTGGTGGCCACGCGCCCGCTCGGTCCTGGAGGCGGACATCGCCCACCGGGGCCGGGTGTTCTCCGAGCGCGGGGCGGAGGGGCTGTTCGCCGACCTGGATGCGCGGATCTCCTGGCTGGACGGCTCGCTGCGGGTCACCGACACCAATCCGGCGGTCGAGGCGCTGTCGGCCGCCATCGAGGTGGCCGGGCGCGGGCTGGTGCTGATGCCCACCCTGTTCGCCCTGGGTGCGCAGACCGACATCGCCCCCGACAACCCGCCGCTGATCACCTATCCGGCACGGGGCAAGGCGACCATGGGAGAGACGGCCGCGCCCGCCCCGGCCGCCGCGCTGGCCGAGCTGATCGGCCCGCCCAGGGCCCGGCTGCTGGCGCTGCTCGAGACGCCCGCCAGCACCACCGCGCTGGCCCACCGCCTCGGCGTCACCCCGGGGGCGGTCAGCCGGCATCTGAGCGCTCTGGCCGCCGCCGGGCTGCTGGACCGTACCCGGCACGGCCGCAGTGTGCTCTACCGGCGGAGCCCGCTGGGCGACGCCTTGGTCAACGGCTGAGCACCTGCTGGGAGACGGACCACGCCCCGGAGCGCCAGCTCCAGCCGTTGTCGCGATCGGAGCTGAGGGACGACACCAGGTGGCTGGCCAGCCCGGCCAGGAGGAACAGCACCATCAGCGCGGTGCCCGCCCCGCTGAGGACCAGCGGCCGGGTGGCGGAACGCCGCTCCTCCTTGAGGTACTCCTCGCCGTCGCCGAACAGCCCCTTCGGATAGGCCGAGGTCAGCATCAACACGTACGCGTTGAGCCGCATCGTGTAGCGGAGGGTGGCGGCCGACGCCTCGAAGAGCGGCTGCGGCATCCGGCCCATCACCAGGACCACCAGCCAGATCAGGAAGGAGACCGCGTACCAGCCGCCGGTCGCCAGGCTCTCGATGATCGCCGCCGGGATCATCAGGATGAGGCGGAAGAACACCGCCAGGCGGTTGAGGGTGCCCGGACGCAACTCCAGCTGGACGGGGTAGTCGGCGGGCGCATCGAGGCTGAACGGCGGGTACCGGTCGATCAGCAGCATCGAGCTCGCCGTCACCCGTGTGTGATAGCCGACGTACTCGGCCAGGAAGCGGGCGATGGACTCGGGGAGCCGGGCCGTGAACAGCGCGGCGAACCAGCCGATGACGGCCGCCACGAAGGCCCCGATCGACAGCACGAACAGCACCAGGAACTGAGGGATCAGCAGCAGCCACCGCAGGAAGATCGTCAGGCGGCGCTGCCGCCCGGGTTCCGGAATGTCCAGGGGCGGCAGCCACTCGAGCGGCTGGGCCTCCGCGCTGATGCTCCATCCACCCGCTGCCATCGACCGGTCCCTTCAGTGCAGGCGTCACCTAGCGTTGTCGCCCACGCTGGCAGCCCGGCGGCGGTTCGGCGCGCCCGGTGGCCCGTTCAGGGGGTGGCGGTCGTGGTCACGCCGGCGTCCTCGGCGTGGCCGGCCGCGTCACCGTCCTCCGCCGCGGTCGGATCGGCCTCGATCCAGCGCTCGACGGTGGCCACGTGATCTTCGCGCCGAAGGCCTGCTGCCCGAGAAGACACCCCCCGAAGCGGAGGAGCCGTGCGCGTAGCCCTGTTCAGGCCGCCGTCCTCGGCGGCACGGCGGTCGAGGTCTACGGGCTCTGAGGGTCCGCGCCACGGGAGGTGGTCTCGGGGACGGCGCTCGGCAGCGGGGGCAGCGACGGGCTCGGCAGCGGGGTGGCGGGCGCCTCGGTGGGGGCCGGCGACGCTGAGGGAGGCGGCGACGCGGACGACGACGGGTACGTCGGCGTGGGCGTGCTCGCTGCGGAGCCGGGTACGGCGATGGTGTCGCCGAGGAGAACTCCGTCGGTGATCTCGGTCAGGCTGTCACCGACCAGACCGGTGCTGACCCGCACGCTGCAGTCGTGACACCGCTTCACCACGCTGGACACCAGGGTCACGTAGTCGCCGTCGGCCTTGTGGTGGACGGCCGAGTTCGGGACCGCGAGCACATGACGGCGCTCGGCCAGCACGATGGTCAGCTCGGCCGGCATGCCGGGGACCATGCCCGCCGGGGGCTTGTCGAGCGTGACGGCGAGCGGATAGACCGGCTTGCTCGCGGCCGGCTGGGCTCCGGGGGCGGCGTACGGCGAGGGGACGGCCTGCGGGGAGACCACGGCCTTCACCGGCGTACTGGTGACGCTCGTGCTCGCCGAGCGGTCCAGCTGGGGAAGCGCGACCACCACGTGCTGCCCCACCGCCAGCCGGCTCAGCAGAGAACCCGGCACGTCGGCGACCACCTGCAGCGCCGTGGAACGCAGCTGGAACGCCGGCGTCCGGCACGCGGGCGAGCTCCCGAGGGCGGTGTCGACCGCCTGGATCACCCCGTCGGCCGGGGCGGTGATCCGCGCGTCGGCGAGTGTCTTCCGGGCCTGGGTCACCCGCAGGTTGATCTGCGTCACCCGGTCCTGGTCGGCGCCCACCGCCGAGCCGGCCGCCACCTGCGTGTCCTGCCGGGCCTCCGGGCTCGGTCCGCTCGCCGCTTGCAGGGCAAGGGCCTGGTCCTGGTCGAGTCGCCGCTGCGCCTGCTCCAGGTCCTGCTGGGCGGACGCCAACTCGGCCACCGCGGCCGTCGTGTCGGCCTTGGCCAACTCCTGGCCTGCGGTGACGGCCGCGCCCACCTCAGCCGTGACGGAGACCACGGGCCCCGGCCTGGCCTGGTTCGGGTCGTAGGTCACCAGAGCGCAGGCATCGTCGGACGGCTGCTCAGCCCCGGGCGGGGAGACCAGGGTGGCGCCGAAGTACAGGCGGTAGTGCACCGCGGCCTCCGCCCGCCCGGGCAGGGCGGCGGTCAGCCGTACGTCCGCCCAGGCGACCCTGGTCGTCGCAGGCTCGGGCTCGGACTGCAGGGCCCAGGTCACCGCGCCGACGCCGGCACAGACGGCGATGCCGGCTGCCACGATGACCTGTCGCCGTGTCAGTCGCACGTCCCTCCCCGCCGTCTGTCCTCGGGCCGCCCGGACCTGAGCTGAGGGCGGCGTCTCGTCCTGACCGATCGTGCGGGACGGGGCCGGACCGAGGGCGACGACACTCCCGAAACCCCGCACAGTTCACCGGACGCGACCATCGCGGGCGACGAAGCGGGAGCGACACTCCGTCAGAGCCTTCTCAGCACTGCCCCTCCAGGGCGTTCGACGAGGTACCGAAGTCGGGCGTGGGCACTGTTCAGCGATCGCTGCCCCGCAGCGATCAGCCCTGCCGCCCGGCGGTGTGGAACCCGTCGTCGACGACGCGCAGGGTCGACACCGCCGGGTCGGCCGCACCGCGGACGTGGCCGCCCTGGGTGGCCGCGGTGAGCTGGAAGAACTCGACGAGTTCAGCGGTGATGACCTCGCCCGGCAGGACGTTCGGGATGCCCGGCGGGTAGGCGGCCAGGGTGTCGGCCGAGACCCGCCCGACCGCCTCGTGGGCGGGCACCGCGCGGCTGGGGGCCAGAAAGGCCTGACGTGTCGTCAGCCGTACGGGGCCGGGCTTCGGCAGCCGCAGCCGGGCGGGCGCGGACTCCTGGTCGAGCGGTGCGGGCAGCTCGTGCAGGGCGCCGAGGAAGCGGTCCGCGTCGGGGGCGGCGCCCGCGCCCAGCACCGCGACGATCGCCGAGTCGGTGGCGACCTCGACCAGGATCCGGTGATCGTTCATCAGGCGCCAGCGCGCCTCGTGCCCGGAGATGCCGCCCGCCCGGGTGTCGATCGGCACCCGCAGCGGGTCGGCCGCCACGATGTCCGCGAAGCGGTCGAAGCCGTCGCTCACCACCGTGAACCGCCCGGCCGCGCGGACGGCGTCCCGGATCTTGTCCGCCGTCTCCACCGAGGCGGTTATCCCGTCCCGGCCGTTCGCCAGCTGCTGCCGGGCGAGGTCGAGGGAGGCGAGCAGCAGTGCGCTCGCGCTGGTCGACTGGGTGAGGTTGAAGACCCGCTGGACGAGTGGCTCGAGGGCGTCCGCGAAGCGGCCGTGGCCGAGGTGCAGCATGGCCGACTGGGTCAGACTGCCGCCCAGCTTGTGGGTACTGGAGACCACCAGATCGGCGCCCAGCGCCAGCGCGTTGGCGGGCAGCTCCGGATGGAAGCCGAAGTGCGAGCCCCAGGCCTCGTCGACGATCAGCGGGATGCCCGCGCTGTGGGCGACCTCCGCGAGCGCCCGCACGTCAGCGACCGCACCGAAGTAGCTGGGGGTCACCACATAGGCCGCGGCGGCATCCGGGTTCGCGGCGATGGCCGCGGCGAGGTCGCGCGCGGTGACCCCGTGGGCGATGCCCAGGTCCGGGTCGAGCGACGGGTGGACGAAGGCGGACCGCAGTCCGGACAACACCAGGCCGTCGATGACGCTGGAGTGGACGCTCCGCTGCACCACCAGGGTGTCGCCGAGCGCCTGTGCGACCAGGGTGGCGATCCGGTTGCCCTGGGAGGCGCCGTTGGTGAGGAACCAGGTGCGGCGAGCGCCCCAGGCCTCGGCGGCGAGCTCCAGCGCCTGGTCCATCGGGCTGTCCGCACCGAGGTCGATGCCGTCCAGCAGCGGCGGCACGTCGAGCCGGAGCGACGCCTCGCCCACGACCTGCGCGAGCCTGTCGAAGCGGCCGGCGTCGGCCGCATGGCCGGGGACGTTGAGCCGTAGCCAGTCGGTCTCGGCATGGGCACTCACAGCCTCGGCGTACGGCGCGTGGAGCTGGGTGGGGCGGCGGGGCTCGCGGGTGGTTCGGGTCATCACATGGTCGAGGCTGACACCGCGATGACCTGAAAGGAATGCTTCAGTTCTCTGGGGATGTCCAGAAGATTTCTATAGCTCTCCTCCAGGAGGCCTTGCCGTTACCCCGTGTCCCTCTGCGATGACGAATCGTTTCATCAGACGTGGAGAGCTCTTCCAAAGCCGACACCCAGTGGCCAGAGACGCCGATCTTCGCCGAGCTGATCCGGCAGTGGCAGGCCGACGGCCGCACCCTGCCCGGTCGGCCGGACCCGCAGTGGGAGCGGATCGCGTCGCACGCGACGTCCGGACGCCGCCGCCTGCCCGTGCCTCGCCCCTCACCGCCGCGAGGCCTCTGAGCCCTGCTCGCTCCGGCTCGGAGCCTTCGTCAAGGACCCGGCCTCGCCGCCGCCTCGGCCAGCGGGAACTCGCACCAGACGCTCTTGCCGGTGCCGAGCGGATCGACGCCCCACCGTCCGGCCAGGGCGTCCACCAGCAGAAGCCCGCGCCCTGATGTCGCGGTCTCACCGGGAACGCGGCGGCGGGGCCACTCACTTGAGCAGTCCTGGATCTCCAACCGGACCCTCTGCCGGCCGTTGGTGAGCAGTTCGACGGTCAGCATCGCTCCGCCGTCGGTGTGCAGCAGAGCGTTGGTGATCAACTCGTCCGCGGCGAGTTCGATGTCGGCGCTGAGCGGTGACGCCCCCCAGGCTGCCAGAGCCTGACGGAGCGTCGTGCGGGCCTCCACCAGACCCTCCGGGTCGGCCTGATGGATGTGCTGAATCATCCGGAGCGGCACCTGCTCGCCGGGTGCCGCCGCCCGGCGCAGCAGCAGGAAGGCCGCGTCGTCCTCGGCCCCCGGCTGTCCGAGCACCTCGCGGCACAGGTGCTCGGCGAGCTTCTCGGTGTCCGCCGGGCCCGACCGCATCGCACCGGCGAGGGCCTGCAGCCCGTCGGAGATGTCCTGCCCCGGCCGCTCGACGAGGCCGTCGGTGCAGAGCAGCAGGGTGTCGTCGGGGTTCAGGTCCAGGCGGCTCTCCGGGTAGTCGTCCTGGCCCAGCATCGTGGCGACCCCGAGCGGCAGCCCGCCGCGGACCGACGGCCAGCTGATCCGGCCGCTGCCGTGCCGGACGAGCGGCTCCAGGTGGCCCGCCCGCACCAGTCGCAGCGTGCCGGTCTCCAGGTCCGCCTCGACGTAGATACAGGTCGCGGACCGCTCGGTGTCCAGTTCGGCCAGGAAGCGCGAGGCGCGGGCCAGCGCGGTCGAGGGGGTGTGGCCCTCGGCCGCGTACGCCCGCAGCGCGATCCGCAGCTGGCCCATGATGGCCGCGGCATGGCTGTCATGGCCCTCGACGTCGCCGACGACCAGACCGACCCGGCTGCGCGGCAGCGGGACGACGTCGTACCAGTCCCCGCCCACCTCCCGGCCGGTGCGGCTGGCCCGGTAGCGGACCGCCACCTCCCCGCCGCTGATCTCCGGGATCCGCCGGGGCAGCATCGTGTTCTGCAGCGTGGTGGCGAACTCGCGCTCCTGGTCGAAGAGGACGGCGCGCTGGAGGGACTGGGCCACCGCGCTGCTGAGCGCGATGCAGATGTTGCGGTCCTCGGTGCTGAACCGCCGCGTGTCGCGGTAGTACAGGCCGAGCGCACCCAGGGTCCGGGCCTGGGCGGCCAGCGGCAGGAAGGCTCCCGCGTTGATCCCCATCTCGTCCGCGTAGGGCCTGAGCCGCGGGTAGCGGGCGCAGAGGGTCTCCCGGTCGCCGATGAACCGGGGCCGCCGCGAACGTATGGCCTCGGCGAGCGGCAACTGATCGTCGACCTTGGAGAACGAGAGATCGTCCAGCGCCTTCAGCTCGGGCGAGGGCGTCTCGGTCGCCGCGACCAGCCGAATCGTGCTCCCCTCGACCAGGCCGAGCGCGAGCCCGTCGGCACCGAACCGCCGAAGGCCCTCGGTGTCGGTCAGCACGCTGATCACGTCCTGGACGGTGAGCGCACGGGCCAGGGCCTCGGTGGTCGCCCGTACGGAGTCCGTCTGGCGGCGGCGGTCGGCGGTCAGCGCGCGCATGCCCTCGGCGTGGGCGAGCTCCTCGTCGGCGTTCCGGATGATGCCGACGATGCGGTACGGGTTGGTCTGCTCGTCGCGCAGGATGCGGCCCTGGGTGTGGGCCCAGCGCAGGCTGCCGTCGCGGCAGGTCACCCGGAAGTAGGCTGCGACGGTCAGGTCCCCGGCCTGCAGGGCCAGCGACACGGTGGTGTCCAGTCGGGCCCTGTCGTCTTGCAGGATTCGGGCGGCCAGTGTGGTGGGCCGGCCGTCGAACTCGTCCGAGTGGAGGTCGAAGACCTCAAGGCCGATCTCGTCGAGCTGGAAGGCGTCCGTGTCGAGGTTCCAGTCGAAGCTGCCCATGCCGTTGAGCGCGAGCCTGTCGTTGGCCGCCGTCGGCTCGCCGTTGCCGTGCACGGCGGTGAGCGGCGTCGCCCCTACGGATGCGGTACTGCTGCCCTGGGGGTCGTAGCCGCCGGGCGCCGCGTGGTTCGCCATGGAAGCGCTCCCATAAGTAGGCGGCCCGCTACGGTTCATCCCGCAACATCCCGATCAGTCTACTTTTGGCGTTTCCCGCACGCACCGATGCGACTGCACCGATGCACCCGCACCGGACACCGGGGCCCGGTCAGGCGGCGTCCTCCTCGGGCGCGAGGTGGAACCACGTCCACTTGCCGCCCTTGCCGGCGAGATACCCCCACGACTCGTACTGGCCCTTGACCGCATGCAGCAGGACGGGCGCGGAACCGCAGCCGGTGGGACGGGCGCGAAGTGGATCGGGGGCCCGCCACCGGGGCCAGGGGAATGGACCCGGTGGCGGGATGTCGCACCGCGGGGGTGCCCCACTGACGAGGCCGGCGCTACACCACCCAAGCTGGGGAGCAGCCGAGCCCGCGGAACCAGCCGTCCGGTCGGAGCGGGCCTGGCCGAAAGGACCAGGGTCGGCGTACCGGGTCAGCGCCTCGCCCTCGCCGACCGGCCGCGCCGGGGTGACAGCTCGAGGGCCTGCACTCCCCCGGCCCGGAAGCGGTCGCGCCAGGCCGCGACCACCGCCCGGGACTGGCCGAGCCGGCGGGCCACTTCCTCCGCCGTGGCCGTCTCGCAGCCCAGAACGATCCTGGCCCGCAGCGCCAGGCCCCGGTTCGGCGCGCTGGGCAGGGCCCAGCTCTCCAGCGCGGCACGCTCCGCCGCGCTCGGTCGCGCCGCGTCGGCGACGGGGTCGATGTCAGCACCGGCGCCGGTGTCGGTCTCGGTCTCGGGTGAGGAGGGCCCGCCCGGGAGTCCGGCATCGCCGTCACGGTACGTCAACTCCGCGTACTCGGCACCGATCTGGAAGCAGGTGACGATCAGCGCCTGCCCGCACTGGTCGGCGACCGTCCGGCGGACCACCAACCTGAACCCCGGCACTGCGGACGCCTCGGGCTCGCCGACCTCGAGCAACACCTGGACCCTGTCGGTCCGGTAGAGCCGCAGACCCGCCATCGCCCCCCAGACGAACAGGTCGCCGAGTTCCGCCGGGTCCGCCCCTCCCCCGGCCCCGACGGCCTCGACGGCCGCGGCCAGCTGCGGCACCCGGTCCAGCAGTGCCGGCGCGAAGCAGGACAGCGAGGACTGCAGGATGTGGCCGTCCGCGTCCCGCAGTTGCTGGCCGTACGTCAGCACCACTGTTCCTCGCGGGACTTCGAAGGCCTCCGCCGTGCACGGGTCCAGGACACCCTCGCCCAGCCATCCGACCGCGACGGCCGAGAGACCCGGGCGGAGGAAGGATCCGGGGAAGGACGCCTCGCGCCTGCGGCTGAGCGAGGCCTGCACCGGCCGGCCGGCGTGACGGGCCAGGACGTACGTCCCCAGCCGGTCGCTCGCGACCTGGCCCTGGGCACGCAGGTACTGGAGAGCGGCCCGTACGGTCTGGCGGTTGACGCGGTACCTGCCGGCGAGTTCGCGCTCGGAGGGCAGGTTGCGGCCGGGCGGGATGCGCCCGGCCCTGATCTCGTCCCCCAAGTCGCGGGCGATCGCCCGATATGTCGCTGCACGGCTCGTTTCCTGCTGTTCAGGCATGCTGAGGACCCCCACTGGTCGCTACCTTGCGCTACCTCGTGAACGTGCCCGGTCAGCTTATGGCATTGGTCTGGACCACTGGGGCGTACGTGGGTGAAACAATGGTGTGCATGCCGCACAACGCGCCTGCCCACCCCGGACGGTGGCTCAGCCCGTGACCCCTCCGGAGAGGGCTTGCCATCCGCGTGGATCGGGCGGAGCTTGGAAGGGGGCGAGCTGGAGGCCGCCATGTCCGCGCCGGAGCCGACGACCGTCAGGGTGGCCCTGGCCGGGGACACCATGCTCGGCCGGGGCGTCGCCGAAGCAGTGGCCACGGCGGCCGGCCCACGAGCCCTCTTCTCGGAGGAGATCCACGAGTTCGCGGCTGCGGCCGACCTGTTCGTCCTCAACCTCGAGTGCTGCGTCTCCGCTCGCGGGACCCTCTGGCCGCAACCGGGCAAGCCGTTCTTCTTCCGCGCCCCGCCCGCTGCGGCCGAGCTGCTCGCACAGTTGGGTGTGCACTGCGTGACGCTCGCCAACAACCACGCCCTCGACTACGGCTTCGACGCGCTCGCCGACACCCTCGTGCATCTGGCGGAAGCGGGCATCCGCACCGTGGGCGCGGGCCCCGATCTGCCCACGGCCCGCGAGTTCGCCGTGCTGGCTACCGCCGGTACGCGCGTCGCGGTCGTCGGCGCCACCGACCATCCCGACGACTTCGCCGCCGGCCCGGACCGCCCGGGCGTGGCCTACGCCGAGCTTCGCGACGGCGTCCCGGGCTGGCTCACCGAGCTGGTACGGCGGGCCGCCGCGGAGGCCGACATCGTCCTGGTCACCCCCCACTGGGGCCCGAACATGACCAGTCGGCCGCCTCCCTACGTCCGGGCTGCGGCCCCCGTGCTCCTCGAAGCCGGGGCGACGCTGATCGCCGGCCACTCGGCGCACGTCTTCCACGGGGTGGCCGACCGGGTCATCTTCGACATGGGCGACTTCATCGACGACTACGCCGTCGACGGGGTGCTCCGCAACGACCTCGGGCTGCTCTTCCTGGTGACCTTCCGGGGCCTCGCCCCCGCCCCCCTCAGGCCGGTCCGCCTGGAGGCCCTGCCGCTGTTCCTGGACTACTGCCGCACGGAGGCGGCCCATGGCCGGCGCCGGCAGTGGATCAACGACCGCTTCGCCACCGCCTGCGCGGAGTTCGGCACCGCCGTCTCGGTGGAGGGGGACCGGCTGGTGGCGGAGTGGGACTGAACTCGCTTCAGTGGTGGTGCAGTTCCGGGAGCCGCTACGGCTCACCCCGGCCCGCCGCACCGGGGACCGGGAGCGGCTCGCGCCCGTTCTGCAGCCGGTCCAGCTCCGCGATGTCGGGGTGACGCAGGTCGAAGGCCGGGGACTCGGGGTGCCGAGGCCGTCACCGTCCGCCGGGCGACTGCTTTCACGGCTCCTGGCGGGCGTGCGGCGTGCGCGTGCGGTGGAGCGCGCCGACCTTCGCGGATCCTTCGCCGAGACCTCGCGAGCCTTCCGCGCCGGATGCCGCGAGGCGGTGCGCGACCTACGATCGGTCTCATGTCCGACTACACGTCTGCCAGTACTTCGGAGCAGATCGACCGGGCCAACGCGACGGGCCGTACGCCGGTGGTGTTCATCCACGGCCTCTGGCTGCTGCCGAGCAGCTGGGACCGCTGGGCCGCGGTGTTCGAGCAGGCCGGCTACACGGCGCTCACACCGGGCTGGCCGGACGACCCCGAGACGGTCGCGGAGGCGAACGCCCACCCCGAGGTCTTCGCCCACAAGACCGTCGGCCAGGTCGCCGACCACTACGCGGAGGTGATCGGCAAGCTGGCGAAGAGACCGGCCGTGGTCGGGCACTCCTTCGGTGGCCTGCTCGCCCAGATCATCGCCGGTCGCAGCCTCTCGGCGGCGTCGGTCGCGATCGACCCCGCGCCCTTCCGCGGCGTCCTGCCGCTGCCGATCTCGGCGCTGAAGTCCTCCCGCCCCGTCCTCGGCAATCCGGCGAACCGCAACCGCGCCGTCCCGCTCACCTACGAGCAGTTCCGCTTCGCCTTCGCCAACGCCGTGGACGAGGCGGAGGCCAGGGAGCTCTACGACACCTTCGCCGTACCGGCCTCCGGCGCGCCCCTCTTCCAGGCGGCGGCCGCCAACCTCAACCCCTGGACCGAGGCGAAGGTCAACAGCAAGAACCCGGAGCGCGGGCCGCTGCTGATCATCTCCGGCGAGAAGGACCACACCGTGCCGTGGGCCATCGCCAACGCCAGTTACAAGAAGCAGAAGCGCAATGTGGACGTGACCGAGATCGTCGAGATCCCCGACCGCGGACACGCGCTCACCATCGATCACGGCTGGCGCGAGGTGGCCGACAAGGCCCTCGCCTTCATCCAGCGCTTCGCATAGCCGGAGCTTCGCCCAGCCCGAGGAGACGAGTCACATGGCCCACGACCAGATCCCGGGGATCGATCCCGCCGCGAAGCCGAGCGGGGACGGATGCGTGGAGTGCCAGGCCGGCGACGGCCCGGGGTGGTGGCTGCACCTGCGGCGCTGCGCCGCGTGCGGGCACATCGGGTGCTGTGACTCCTCGCCCTCGCAGCACGGCACCAGGCATGCCCGAGCGGCCGGACACCCCTTCGTGGCCAGCTTCGAGCCCGGCGAGGCCTGGTTCTGGAACATCGAGACAGGCCAGTACTACGAGGGTCCCGACCTGGCTCCGCCCACCGCGCACCCGCTCTCGCAGCCGACGCCCGGTCCGCGGGGCAAGGTCCCTGCGGACTGGCAGCTTCACCTGCACTGAACTGCCCGGACACACCGAACTGCTCAGAGGCGCGGGTCCGTGATTCCGCCCGGGCAGGCGAACCGGGCGGTGTCCCAGCCCGCCCTGGCAGCCCCCGCCCGGTACGCGCTCTCGTAGAAGGCGAGCACGGCGGCCCGGGGATCGGGCTCTGCTCGGGCGTCGTCCTGGCGCAGCACCGCGAGGTGGCTGTTGTTCCGCGCCACCCACAGCGCGGACGAGGGCGTGAGCGGCTCCTCGGTCAGTCCCTCCGGCTCGGGGGCGGCGTAGGCGTAGAACGCCGGCTCGGGGAAGATGTCGTCCCCGAACCAGAAGCCGAAGCTGATCAGCTCCCGGGAGTACGCCTCCCTGGTCACCGGGTCCAGCTGCGGCGGCAGGTCGACCGGGCGCTCGGAGAACCGGGTGTGCGCGATGTCGAGGGAGTGCCAGAAGTGGTGCACCGGGCTGGTCTTGCCGGAGTAGCCCGCCGCGAACTCCTCCAGTACCAGCGCCACCTGGCTGAGGACCTGCCAGTAGCGGTTGGCGTGCGCGGGATCATAGGTCGCGTGCTCGGTGTCCTCGGCGAACGGCCGGGCGGAGTCCGGCAGGTCGTACGGTCCGGGAATCGCGATGTGCGCGTCGACGCCCAGTGCAGCGAGGGCGTCGAGGGTCCGGTGGAAGAACGACGCCACGGACTGGCCGAGGAGCGGGAATGACGTCGCCCGGCCGTCCAGCGTCGTGACGACCAGTCGGTGGTCCACGAAGTCGAAGTCGATGGTGAAGACCGGATTACCGTCGATCAGCCCCATCGGACGGGTGGTGATCCCGCGCCCGGTGAGATGGAAGGGGACGTTCCACCAGTGGTTGCGCCGCGCACTCGCCGCGAGGCGGACCTTGCCGACGATCTGCGCGAAGCGGTGCAGCGTCTCCTTGGTGTCCCGCCACTCGGCGAGCGGCATCGGTGGGAACAGCTCCATCGCGCTTCCCTTCCTGCCATGTGCCTCTGCCCGTGCGACGCAGTTCCATCATGGGCACGCGGGGCATCGACGGCACCTCACCGGATCATCACCCGGACGGTCGGCCGCCTTCACTCACCTGCCCCCTCAGCGCTCGCCCGGCGGGCGCGGCTCGGCAACGCTGAGGTGGCCGTCCGGCCCCTCCCCCCAGGTCCGAAGAGAGACCCCCATGCCCTTTGTCACCGTCGGCCAAGAGAACTCCGGCAGCATCGACCTCTACTACGAGGACCACGGTGCGGGACAGCCGGTCGTCCTCATCCACGGCTTCCCGCTCAACGGCGCCTCGTGGGAGAAGCAGATCGCGGTGCTCCTCGACGCCGGCTACCGGGTCATCCACTACGACCGGCGCGGATTCGGAAGGTCCGGTCAGCCGACCGTCGGGTACGACTACGACACCTTCACGGACGACCTGAAGACCCTCCTCGAGAAGCTCGACCTGCGGGACGTCGTCCTGGCCGGCTTCTCGATGGGCACCGGCGAGGTCACCCGCTACCTCAGCCGGTACGGCTCGGACCGCGTGGCGAAGGCCGTCCTGCTCGCACCGCTCGCCCCCTACCTCCTGCAGACCGACGACAACCCGGAGGGCGTGCCGGCGGGCGTGTTCGAGGGCATCAAGCAGGCCATCCGCGACGACCGGTTCGCCTACCACAAGGACTTCCTCGACAACTTCTACAACGTCGACGTCCTCGGCGGCACGCGGATCAGCGACCAGGCATGGCAGAACAGCTTCGTGGTCGCCATCGGAGCGTCGGCGCTCGGCACCCTGCAGTGCGTCGACGCATGGTGCACCGACTTCCGGGCCGACCTCCCCGCGTTGTCGAGCGTGCCACTGCTGGTCGTTCACGGCACCGAGGACCGCATCCTCCCGATCGACAGCACCGGACGACGGCTGCGGGCGCTGATCGAGGGCGTGGAGTACCACGAGGTCGAGGGCGGCCCTCACAACATCGGCTGGACCCACCCCGAGGTCCTCAATCCGATCCTGCTCGACTTTCTCGGCAAGGACCGGGGCTGACGACCTGAGGAGCGCCCGCCGAGCTCAGTTCTGCCCGCCGAAGATGGCGGCGGGGGTGCCGGTGTACCAGACGTTGTCGATGCGGATGCGGCACACGACCCAGCGTTCGCCGTCGCGGACCAGGTCGACGGCGTAGAGGTTCTTCAGGAGCGCGTGCGTGTCGCGGTCGGCGGTGAGCACGTGCTGGGCCTCGACGATCGAGGTCAGGCGCGCGTGGTCACCGTCGATGGCGATCCGCGGGTTGGTCGGATGGGTAAGCACGCTGGAGCGGCACGAGATCCAGGCGTTTCTGACCCTCGCGGAGATCCTCACCCTCGTGGGCGCGGGCCGGGGTGTCTTCCCGGTCGGCGCCCATACGCGGCGCTACTACGTACGGCCTGACGTCGCGTGCGTCCCCGTCCGCGACGCCCCACCCCTCGAATGGGGCCTCCTGTGGCCCGCCACCGGAGCCACCGCCCGGGTGCGCGCCTTCAGCGAGGCGGCCACCGACCTGACAAGCGGCGCCACCTGAGCGCGGCGACGGCCCACCCGGGGGGCGACGCATCGAGCTGTTCCCGCAGCTACAAGCCTTCACTCGACGTGTGCCGCGAGAGAGCGCGGCTTCCGACCGCTATGGCGAGCGCGACGACGATCAGACCCGCCGCGACCGCGAAGGTGATCCGCATACCGGTGGCAACGCCCTCGGGACGCGCCGTTGTGACGTCCGCCGTCGCCGAGGCGAGCAAGAACACGGCGCCCATGACGGATGCACCGGTGACGAGCCCGAGATTGCGCGACAGGTTGAGCATGCCGGAGACGACGCCTCGCTGATCCGGGCGGACATCCGCCATGACGGCGGTGTTGTTGGCCGTCTGGAACGTCGCATAGCCGACGGTGGTGACCACGATGGGGGCGATGTAGCCGGCCGTGCCGAGCGTCGACGGCATCATCGACAGCAGGAAGCAACCGACGGCTATACCGATGAGCCCGACGACGGTCATGCGTTGTGCGCCGAAACGGTCCGCAATACGCCCGGCCGGCACACCGGTCAGCGCGGTGACAAGCGGACCGACCGACAGGACGAGTCCCACAAGAGCCTCGCCGAGCCCGAGCGCCCGGGAGAGATAGAACGGCCCGACCACCAGCGTCGCCATCATCACGGTCGAGACGAGCGCGCTCATGGCGAGGCTCGCACTCAGCGCGGGATCGCGGAACATCGCCAATCGGATCAGGGGTGATGCCGCTCGCGCCTCGGCGCGCAGGAAGAGGCCGACCCCCAAGGCGGCAGCCAACAGCAGAGCCGTGTTGAGCGAACCGAAACTTCCGCGCCCGAGTGTCATGGCGAGTGCATAGGCCGCGAGCGTCAGAGCGAGCAGCAGCGTGCCCACGTGGTCGAAGCCGGCCCGATCGGTCTTGGGCTCCCGCCGATCAGCGGGCAGGTAGCGGTGCGCGAGAAGAAAGGTCAGGACACCCAGAGGGGCGTTGACGAGGAAGATCGCCCGCCAACCGAGTCCGGAGATCAGAACGCCGCCCAGCGACGGACCGAGAGCGGTGCCGATCGCGGACATCGTGCCGAGCAGCCCCATAGCGCTACCGGTCTTTTCCTTCGGAACCGTCTCCCCGACGAACGCCATGGTCAGGGCCATCATGACGGCCGCCCCGAGGCCCTGCGCCGCCCGGGCGGCAATCAGCAGCCAGAGCGTGGGCGCGAGGCCGCACAGGACCGAGGCCACCGTGAACAGGGCGATGCCGGCCAGGAGCAGCCGTCGGCGGCCGGTGAGGTCACCGAGCCGCCCGACGCTGACGATCAGGGTGGTGATGGCGAGGAGATAGGCGAGGACGATCCACTGGACTTCCTGGAAGGAGGCGGTGAACGCCTGTGCCAAGGTCGGCAGGGCAACATTGGCGATGCTGGTGCCGAGCGAGGACAGCAACATGGACAGCGAAAGGCCGGCGAGCGCCCACCGGACCGAAGGTGTCCGCTCCACACTTCCGGCTGCCGCCGCATCCTGTCTCGCACTGATCTGCTTCAACATGAACTCCGCTCTCTGGTGAACTCCCGAAGCCCGCCCGTCGGGTGACGGTGGGCAGGACAGCCGGACGGGCCGGCCGGTGGCGTGTCCGGCACGGTCACCGGGCCGGGCGGACGCCCGTGAAGACCGTAGTGGCGGAGAGGAGGAAGGCGTCGGGCCGCCGCAGGATGCCCTCCGGCGCCCGGGGATCGAGCAGCACGTCGAGGGTCTTGCGGTCCTCCACGTCCAGGTAGTCGCTCATCGCTTCCCGCATACGGGCCAGCTGGGCGTGGAGGAAGGCGCGGGCCGACTCGCCCAGCGGTGCCGGCAGGTCGAGGAGGAAGGTGAAGCTGCCGACGCGGGTGAGTCCGGCGCGGCTGAGCATCGCGGGCCAGTCCTCGACCGCGCTGGTGCTGCCGGGCAGCTCGGCTCGCATGATCTCGAACCAGTGCTCCTGGGCGGCGTCGAGCCGGGCCTGGAGGCCCGGTCGGCCGATGCCGATGTCGCGGGGGAGGAAGCGCATCGGCAGACCGCCCTCCGCCACGGCGAGCAGCCCGCCAGGCCTCAGCACACCGGCGAGCGCGTCCAACGCGCCCTGCTGATCGCCGAGATGGTGCACGGCCTTGCTGCTCCAGACCAGATCCGCCGTGCCGAGGCCGCCCTCCCCGTGCTCGTCACCGCCGTCCAGGCCCTCGGGCAGCTCCGCGTGCCGGACGGCCACCCTGCCGCCGAGGCCGAGCCGCTCGGCGCGTGCCAGGGCGCGCTCCAGCAGCCCGGGCGCGCCGTCCACGGCGACCGCCTCGGCGTCCGCGAAGGCCTCGGCGAGCACGCAGGTCATCACGCCCGGCCCGCTGCCGACGTCGAGGATGCGCCGGACCTCCTTCTCGGGGTCGAGCAGCTCCCCCAGGCGGGCCGCCGTGAGGCGGAGGACCGGGAGCTGCAGTTCGCCGTTGTTCTCCAGCTGGACGGCCATGACCTCCCAGTCGATGTCGGTGCGGTGCTCTCCGTGGCCGTGTCCGTGGCCGTGTCCATGCGCGTGTGCGGAATCGCTGTGTGGGCTCATGCCGAGGAGCGTGCACCCGCCCGGAAGGCGACGGCAACTTCTGTTGCCAATTCCGGGACGGCGAGGTGGAATGCCCGCATGGACAATCCACCGCCCTACCAAGCGGTCCTCGACGAGGTCGCCCCCCGGCTCAGGCGGCTGCGTGCCAAGAGCGGACTCACCCTGGCCGCGCTCTCCGAGACGACCGGCATCTCCAAGAGCACCCTGTCCCGGCTGGAGTCCGGACAGCGCCGCCCCAGCCTGGAACTGCTTCTGCCGCTCGCCGGTGCGTACCACGTGCCCCTGGACGACCTGGTCGGCGCCCCCGAAGTGGGGGATCCCCGGGTGCGGCTGAAGCCCCACGCCCTGCCGAACGGCGGTACCTTCGTCCCCCTGACCCGGACCCCGGGCCCCCTTCAGGCGTACAAGATGATCATCCCCGACCGGGGCACCGAGCCGGAGCTCCGTACGCACGAGGGCTACGAGTGGCTCTACGTGCTGGACGGTCGGCTGCGGCTCGTCATCGCCGACCACGATCTGGTCCTCGGCCCCGGAGAGGTCGCCGAGTTCGACACCCGGCAGCCGCACTGGTTCAGCAGTGCGGACGGGCGGCCCGTCGAGGTCCTCAGCCTCTTCGGGAGACAGGGCGAGCGCATGCACGTCCGCGCGAAGCCGCGCGCCTGACGGCATGACACCTCGCAGGCTCCACCTATTCCGCTTGTCCCGTCGTGGGCCTCACTGACACCCTCCACGTCATGCCTACCTTCTCCGCGTCCGACGGAACCCAGCTCGCCTACCGCATGATCGGAGACGGCGATCCGCTCGTCTGCATCCCCGGAGGTCCCTCGGACTCCCGCTACCTCGGCGACCTCGGCGGCCTGTCCACGCACCGCCGGCTGATCGTTCTGGACCTGCGCGGCACCGGCCGGTCCGCGATTCCCGAGGACACCTCCTCCTACCGCTGCGACCGGCTGGTCGACGACGTCGAGGCGCTGCGCGAACACCTCGGACTCTCCCGGATGGACCTGCTCGGCCACTCCGCCGGCACGAACATTGCGGCGCAGTACGCGGCCCGGTACCCGAAGAACGTCAGCAAGCTCGCCCTGATCACCCCCAGCACCCGAGCCGTCGGTGTCGCGATCACTGCGGAGATGCGGCGCGAGCTCGCGCAGCTCCGGAAGAACGAGCCGTGGTTCCCGGCGGCGTTCGCCGCTCTGGAGGCGATCACCGAGGGCACGGGCAGCGACTGGGACGCCATCGCCCCCTTCTTCTGCGGCCGGTGGGACGCTGCGGCACAGAAGCATTACGCAGCCGGCCAACCGAGCAACCAGGAGGCTGTGGCTCTCTTCGCGGCCGAGGGCGCCTTCGACCCGGAGACCACGCGTGCGGCGCTCGCCGTCGGCGGGGCCCGCGTCCTGCTGCTCGCCGGGGAGTTCGACCTGAACAGCCCGCCTGAGTCGGCTGCCGAGTTCGCGGGGCTCTTCCCCGACGCCACGCTCGTCGTGCAGCCGGGGGCGGGCCACTACCCCTGGCTCGACGACGCCGACCGGTTCGTGGCGACCACGGCGGCATTCCTGGGCTGAGGTCATCGACCTCCTCGGCGACGGCCGGGCTCCGCCCCGGGGGGGACCGGGCGAACGGGTGAAGTCGGCCCGCTCCCGCGAGTCCGGCCAGCGGGGTGCGGCGCCCTCCCGGTATGGCTGTCCCCTGAGCGGTTCGAGTGGACGAGAGGCGCGGTCGGATGCAGCAGTCGAAGAGGGCCGAGCCGAGGACGCTCGTCGGACAGGCCGCCGAGGACGTCGCGGTGGCGGCGGACGCGCGGCTGCCGGTGTTCGACGCGCTCAAGGGCCTGATCCGTAAGATCTTCCCCGACCACTGGTCGTTCCTGCTCGGTGAGCTGGCGCTCTACAGCTTCGTCCTCCTCCTGCTCACCGGGGTGTTCCTGACCTTCTTCTTCAAGCCGGGAATGACGGAGGTCGTCTACTCGGGCGCATATCAGCCGCTCTACGGGACCCGGGTGACCGAGGCCTACGCCTCGACCCTGGCGATCAGCTTCGACGTGCGCGGCGGGCTCCTCATCCGCCAGGTCCACCACTGGGCGGCCGTGGTGTTCACCGCCGCCATCGGGGTGCACCTGCTGCGGATCTTCTTCACCGGCGCGTTCCGCCGTCCGCGCGAGGTCAACTGGCTGGTGGGCCTCACGCTCTTCCAGCTCGCGCTGTTGGAGGGCTTCGCGGGCTACTCGCTGCCCGACGACCTGCTCTCCGGCACCGGCCTGCGCACCGCGCAGGGCTTCATGCTCTCGGTCCCGCTGGTCGGCACGTACCTCAGCTTCTTCGCCTTCGGCGGGCAGCTGCCCGGGCAGGACATCGTCCCGCGGCTCTACTCCGTCCACATCCTGCTGCTGCCCGGCCTGTTGCTCGCCCTGATCACGCTGCACCTGCTGCTGGTGTTCCGGCTCACCCACACCCAGTGGGCCGGTCCGGGCCGGCGCAACCGGAACGTGGTGGGCAGGCCGCTGTTCCCCGACTTCGCGGTGCGGACCGGCGGGCTGATGATGATGGTCTTCGGCGTGCTGGCACTGGTCTCCGCGTTCGGCCAGATCAACCCGATCTGGCTGTACGGTCCGTACCGGCCGGACCAGGCGTCCACCGACGCCCAGCCGGACTGGTACATGGGCTTCATCGAGGGCGCACTGCGGTTGATGCCGGGCGCCGAGACCCGGCTGTGGGGGCACAGCATCGCGTGGAACCCGCTGATTCCGGCCGTGCTGTTCCCTGGCGCGTTCTTCGCCGTGCTGTACGCGTACCCCTTCCTCGAGCAGTGGGTGACCGGGGACCGCGGCGAGCAGCACCTCTGTGACCGGCCGCGCAACCGGCCGACCCGCACCGGCTTCGGGGTGGCGGGCGTGGTCTTCTACGCGGTGCTGCTCATCGCCGGGGGCCAGGACATCGTCGCCCGCACCTTCGACGTCGCCGTCGAGTCGCTGGACGTGGTGCTGCGGATCTGTGTGCTGGTCGGCCCGCCGGTGGCGTTCTGGGTCACCAAGAGGCTCTGCCTGGCCCTTCAGGCCCGTGACCGCCGGCTGCTGACGGACGGTGACGAGACCGGCTTCGTGGACGAGTCGGTCGAGGGCGGCTTCCGGGCGGGTCACCGTCCGGTACCGGCCGGACGGCGGTACACCCTGGCGACGCGGAACATGCCGCGCCCGCTGCCCCCGCCGGGCGCGGGAGCTCCCTGGTACGCCCGGCTGCGCTCGGCGCTGAGCGCCTGGTACTACCGCGACCGGGTCGAACTGACCTTTCCCGAGCACCCCGAGCCGGAGCCCGCCGAACCCGCCGAACCCGCGGCGCCCCGCGGGGAGTGAGCGCTCAGCGCTCCCGCTGCCCGTACTCGAAGACGAAGCCGACGACTCCGGGGAGCAGCACGCCCGCGCCGATCAGGAACAGCCACAGCCCGTACACCACGCCGAGGGCCATCAGGGTCAGCCCGACCGCCGTGACCACCGGGTAGAGGCTGTGCGGGGGGAAGAAGTCGAGCGGGCCGGCGCCCTCCATGATCGGGACGTCGGTACGGTCCTGCAGCCGCCGGCCGTAGCGCTCGTAATGGACCCACAGGAAGAGCGCGATCAGGGTGGACATCAGGAAGGACACAGTCAGCGCGGTGGTGCCGGCCGGCTCGTTGGAGAACACGCCGTAGATCGAGGCGGTGACGGCGAAGAACACCGCCACGCCGGTGAACAGATAGGCCTCGTCCTTCACTTCGCTCCCTTCTCCGCGGCCTCGACGGCCGCCCGTGAGTGCTCGGGGTGGTGCAGGTCGAAGGCCGGGCCCTCGGAGCGGATGCGCGGCAGGGAACGGAAGTTGTGCCGGGGCGGTGGGCAGGAGGTCGCCCACTCCAGGGACCGGCCGAAGCCCCACGGGTCGTCCACGGTGACCTTCTCCCCGTACCTGGTGGTCCGCCAGACGTTGTACAGGAACGGCAGGGTGGAGAGCCCGAGCAGGAAGGCGCCGATCGTGGAGACGGTGTTCAGCGAGGTGAAGCCGTCCGAGGCCAGGTAGTCGGCGTAGCGGCGGGGCATGCCCTCGGCGCCCAGCCAGTGCTGGACCAGGAAGGTGATCTGGAAGCCGGGCAGGAGGACCCAGAAGTGGAGCCTGCCGAGCCTCTCGTCGAGCATCTTGCCGGTCATCTTCGGCCACCAGAAGTAGAAGCCGCCGAACATCGCGAAGACCACCGTGCCGAACAGCACGTAGTGCAAGTGGGCCACGATGAAGTAGCTGTCGGTGACCTGGAAGTCGATCGGCGGGGCGGCCACCAGCACGCCGGTCAGCCCGCCGAGCAGGAAGGTGACCAGGAAGCCGATGGCGAACAGCATCGGCGTCTCGAAGGAGAGCGATCCCTGCCACATGGTGCCGATCCAGTTGAAGAACTTCACCCCGGTCGGCACGGCGATCAGCAGCGAGGCGAGCGAGAAGAACGGCAGCAGGACGTTCCCGGTGGCGAACATGTGGTGGGCCCAGACGATGGCCGAGAGCCCGGTGATGGCGATGGTCGCGCCGATCAGCCCGTAGTAGCCGAAGATCGGCTTGCGGGAGAAGACCGGGATGATCTCCGAGATGATGCCGAAGAACGGCAGCGCCACGATGTACACCTCCGGGTGGCCGAAGAACCAGAAGAGGTGCTGCCAGAGCAGGGCGCCGCCGTTGGCCGCGTCGAAGACGTGCGCGCCGAACCTGCGGTCGGCCTCCAGCCCGGCCAGCGCGGCCGCCAGGACCGGGAACGACAGCAGGGCCAGGATCGACGTGAACAGCACGTTCCAGGTGAAGATCGGCATCCGGAACAGCGTCATACCGGGGGCGCGCAGGCAGGCGATCGTGGTGATGAAGTTGACCGAGCCCAGGATCGTGCTCAGACCGGCCACGAACAGGCCCATGGTCCACAGGTCGCCGCCGGTGCCCGGGGTGAAGACCGGGCCGTTCAGCGGGGCGTAGGCGAACCAGCCGAACGAAGCGGCGCCGTTGCTGGTCAGGAAGCCGCTGACCACCATCAGTCCGCCCAGCAGGAACACCCAGTAGGTGAAGGCGTTCAGCCGGGGGAAGGCCACGTCCGGCGAGCCGATCTGCAGCGGCATCACGGCGTTGGCGAACCCCGCGAAGGTCGGGGTGGCGAACAGCAGCATCATGACCGTGCCGTGGATGGTGAACAGCTGGTTGTACTGCTCGTTGCTGAGGAACTGCAGCCCGGGGCGGGCCAGTTCGGCCCGCATCACCATGGCCAGCAGGCCGGCGAACAGGAAGAAGCAGAAGGCCGTGACCAGGTACATGTTGCCGATCACCTTGTGATCGGTGGTGGTCAGCCACCGCAGGACCTTCGAGCCGAGCCGCACCCGGGCCCGTACGTCGTCCGGCTCGCGGACCGGCTCATGGACCGGCGTCGGGGCGCCCGTGTCATTCGCCACCCAAGTCTCCTTGCCGAGCCGGGCGAGCCGCAGCACGCCATCCGACGGAACGCATCGTGCTCATGCAACCACTCGGCGTTGCCGCAGGCGGGCAGCGACGCGGACACCACTGCCCTCCCGTGGACGGCGGCGGGTGACCCGGCCCCGTCCTGCCTCAGCCGTCCAGGTGAACGACGAAGTCGTCGTGCCGGTGGACGCCCGGCCGGTTCCCGGCGTCGGCAAGTGCGCGCTGCAGCGCGCGGAGCTGATCGACCGTCATCTGCAGCGGCGGCTCGTCGGGCTGGTACGTCGTCCCGCGCGGGTAGTCCTCGCCCGGCGTCGTGCTCATCTCGATGTGGCAGCCGAGGATGTGCGTCACAGGGTTGGCCTCGCAGAAGGCGAGCAGCCGGTCGACGGTCGCGGAGAAGGCCGCCGCGTCCTGGACGTAGAGCCGGCCGGGGTAGAAGGAGTCCCCCGTGAGGAGCAGCCCGGTCCGGCGGTCGTGGAAGACGAGGGCGGCGCTGTGGTGGCCGGGGCCTGGGATCAGGTCGAGCACCCGCCCGCCGAGGTCGAGTTCGCCGAGCCCCTCGGGCCAGTCCGCCAGGCCGAAGGCCGCGATGACCTCCTCCGTACTGCGCCCGACGATCGTGGTGCGGGGCCGGTCGGCGAACTGGACGTCCCCGGCGACGTGGTCGCCGTGCCCATGGGTGTGGGCGACGAGCAGTCCGTAGCCCTCCCCGCGGCCGGCGAGCAGCTCGTCGACGGTGCGGCGCAGCGGGAACCAGCGCGCGTCGGCGGTCGCGCCGGTGTCCAGCAGCAGCGCCCGCTCCTCCCCCAGCAGCAGGAACATGAACGGTGCCTCGTAGTGCACCGACTTGTTCTGGCGGAGGATCAGCGTGTTCTCGTCGTAGGCGTGGACCTGGATCTCGGGAGCCGGGTCGTGCTTGGCGGACGGCCAGCCGGCGTGCCAGCTGACGTCGAGGTTCCCGGCGACCGGCATTCCATGTCTCCCACCGTCGAAGTTCGTCACGACCGCCACCCTAGTCCGGGCCGGTCCGGGCCGGTCCGGGCCGGTCCGAGCGCGGTCAGGCGCCGAGGACGGCTGCGGTGGCGAGGCTCGGCGGGTCGGCGGCGACCACCGCGACGGTCGCTCCGCGCTGCTCGTCGTCCCAGTCGAGCAGGTGCAGGTCCTCGAACCTGCTGCGCAGCGGTGAGCCGTCGACGGCGGTCAGCGGCAGTCCGGAGAGATCCACCTCCCGCATGCCGTCGAGGGTCGCCCGGCCGACCTTGACCAGGGCCTCCTTGCGGACCCACTGCCGCAGGAATGCGCGCTGGGGGTCGTCGTGCTGCTCGACCTGCCGCAACTCGCCTTCCGTGAGCACGCGTTCGAACACCTCGGGCGGGTTCCCGTCCCGGGTGGGCAGTTCCACGTCGATACCCACGAGCCGGTGGCCGGCGGCCGCGGCGACCACGCCCTTGGTGTGCGAGAGGCTCACATGGACGTCCGGGTGGTCGGGCAGGTACGGCTTGCCGTGGTCCCCGCGCCCGCAGTCCGGGCAGTTCTGGGCCAGCGTCAGCCCGGCTGCGGCCGTACCGAGCACCCGGGCGGCGCAGAGCCTGACCAGCAGGTGCGCCGCGATGAAGTCGAGCCTCGACGCCTCGCGCCGGAACCTCGCCGCCCGCGCCCGTTCGAGATCGGTGAGCAGCCGCTCGTCCGCCTCCGGGTGCCGCAGCACCTCCGCACTGGCCGCCACCACCGCCAACGGGCCCCCGTACTCCGTGCCGGTCTCCATCGCCGCCCCTCCGCGCTTCTCGGTATCGGTGTCAGGGACCGATCCCCTGCGGCAGCTTACGGCCTGGGAAACCCGGTTGCCGCAGGCCGCGACCGCTGGTCGAATCGGACGGTGCAGACCTGCCCCGAGACCGAGCGCATGGTGCTTCGCCGCTTCACCGAGGCGGACGCCGACGATCTAGCCGCCCTGCACGGCGACCCCGCCGTGATGCGCTACATCGACGACGGGCGTCCGGTGCCTCGTCCGGTGGTCGAGCGCGAGACCCTGCCGGGCATCCTGCGGGACTACCGGGAGCTGCCGGCCGGGTTCGGCCGCTGGGCTGCCGTCGAGAAGTCCGGCGGTACGTTCCTGGGCTGGTTCTCGCTGCGCCCGGCAACGAGCGTCGGCCTCGACGGGGGCACCGAACTCGGGTACCGGCTGCGCCCTGCCGCATGGGGACGCGGTTTCGCCACCGAGGGAGCGCGGGCACTGGTCAGAAGAGCGTTCGCGGAGCCGGGAGTCGAACGGGTGGTGGCGACGACGATGACCGTGAACGCGGGCTCGCGGCGGGTCCTGGAGAAGGCCGGGCTGACCCTGGTGCGGACCTTCTTCGAGGAGTGGCCCGCGTACATCGAGGGCGCCGAGCACGGTGATGTGGAGTACGCGCTGACGAAGGAGAAGTGGGAGCGGACCGCGGCCTGACCCGTAGTCAGGCCGGCTGTGGATCAACCCACCGTGTGCCGGGCGCCGGCGTGGGCGAGCTCCGTCACGAAAGCCTCCTCGAAAAACGGCAGGTCGGCCAGCTTGCGGCTGGTCACCAGGGTGTTCGGGCCGTCCTTGCAGATGTGCACCGGCTCGTCGACCCAGGTGGCCCCGGCGTTGACCAGGTCGGTGCGCACGCTGCGCCAGGAAGTGAGGGTGCGGCCTCGGACCACGTCCGCCTCCACCAGCGTCCACGGCGCATGGCAGATCGCCGCGACCGGCCTGCCCAGGTCGAAGAACTCGCGGACGAACGCGACGGCCTTGCCGTCCAGCCGCAGGTTGTCGGGGTTGGCCACACCGCCCGGCAGCACCAGCCCGTCGAAGCGGTCGGCGGCCACCTCGCCGACCGTGTCGTCCACCGGGAAGGTGTCCGAGCGGTCGAGATGGCGGAAGGCCTGGATGCGGCCGGGCTTGGTGGACACCAGCCGGGGCGTTCCGCCCGCCTCGGCGACCGCCTGCCAGGGAGAGGTCAGCTCGACCTGCTCGACACCCGTCGGGGCGACGAGGAACGCGATGATGAAGCCTTGCAGGGTGACCATGACGACCAGCCTCCCAGTGCATCGACGACTTCGCACTGCGCGTCTGGCCCGATCGAGGCGGCGGCAAACCTCGCCCCGGGGGGTTTGGGCGGGGCCATCCCGGCTAGCCGCCGGATATGACACGTCTATCGATGCACATTCCGGACCACCCGCTGTGGCGGCAGCTGCGCGCGGCGATGGACGCACCGGCCGGCTGGCAACAGTTGGACGGAGCCTCGGACGCCGTCCAGCGCGCAGTCCGGGCACTGCCGCTCCGGCCGCCGGCCCGCGATCTGCTGCACGGCCGCCAGCTCGGTCACCCGCTGCACCCGGCGCTGGTCCTGGTACCGGCGGGCTGCTGGCTGGCGGCGGGCCTGCTGGACCTGACCGGCGGCGACGCGCGGGCCGCCCGCCGGCTGATCGGCATCGGGTTACTGGGGGCCGGCCCGGCGGCGCTTGCCGGATGGGTGGACTGGGCCGACCTGACACCCCCGCAGCGGCGCACCGGCCTGGTGCACGCGCTGTCGAACACCAGCGCGGTCCTGCTGTACTCGGGCTCGCTGCTCGCCCGGACAGGCGGACGGGAGGTCCGGGGGCGGGCTCTCGGCCTGGCCGGGCTGCTGGCCGTCTCCGGGGGCGCCGCCCTCGGCGGTCATCTCGCCTACCGGCATGCCGTCGGGGTCAACCATGCCGAGGCGGTACCGCGCCTGGTACCGGCCGGCTGGCACTCGCTCGGCCCGGTGGACGACTTCCCGCCGGGCGAGACGACCCGCCGGATGGTCGGCGAGGTGCCCGTACTGGTCGTCCGGACGGAGAGCGGCTGCCGGGTGCTGGCCGATCGCTGCAACCACCTCTCGGGGTCACTCTCCGAGGGAACGCTGGTGGACGGCTGCGTACGGTGCCCGCTTCACGGGAGCACCTTCCGCCTCAAGGACGGTGCGGTGGTCCGGGGCCCCGCGACGGCCCCGCAGCCGGCCTTCGAGACCCGGGTGACCTCGGGAGCGCTGGAGGTCCGGCTGCCCGGATAAGCAGGATGGGGCATCCCAGGGGCGCGTGCGCGTGGGGGAGAACTGCGTGAGGCGGGAGGGCACAGGCCGCACAGGCCGTTGCCTTCCGCCTCGCGCAGTTCCCCGCGCCCCTGGTAGTGCAACTGGCTCGGCTGCCTGACTCCTGGCGGAGCTCAGCGAGCCGCCAGCGCCGGGATCACCCCACCGGCCAGTACCGCCGACCGCTGGCGGCCGGACAGCCGGTGGGTCACCCGGTACTCCTCGCCCTTGGTGACGTTGCTGACCAGCAGCTGCGGTTCCCGGTCCGCCTCGAGCGCCGCGTGCAGGCCCCCGAGCCGCAGCTGGTCGCCCTGGGCGATCCGGCCGTAGTCCGCCGGGTCGGCGAACTCCAGTGCCAGGACTCCGAAGTTGGCGAGGTTCTGCCAGTGGATCCGGGCGAAGGACTTGGCCAGCACGGCCCTGAGGCCCAGCAGTCGCGGGGTGATCGCCGCGTGCTCGCGCGAGGAGCCCTGTCCGTAGTTCTCGCCGGCCACGATCAGATGCGTCCCCGCCCGGCGGGCCCGCTCGGGGTATCCGGGATCGATCCGGGTGAGGGTGAACTCGGCCAGCCTCGGCAGGTTCGACCGGTACGGCAGGGCCTGTGCGCCGGCCGGCGAGATCTCGTCCGTGGAGACGTCGTCGCCGACCTTGAGCAGTACCGGGCCGGCCAGCTCGTCCGGCAGCGGGTCGAGCGTGGGCAGGGCCGAGATGTTCGGCCCGCGGACCAGCTCGACGTGCGCTGCCCGCGAGGGCGGCAGCGGCGGCTCCAGCATCTCCCGGTTGACCGAGACCTCGGTCGGCAGGTCGAGCCGGGGCGGCCCGACGTCCTCGCGCAGCGCCCACGCCCGGGGATCGGTGATCACCCCGGTCAGTGCGGAGGCGGCCGCCGTCTCGGGCGAGCAGAGCCAGACCGAGTCGTCCGCGGTGCCGGAGCGGCCGGGGAAGTTGCGCGGGAAGGTGCGCAGCGAGTGGCGCCCGGACGCCGGGGCCTGCCCCATGCCGATGCAGCCGAGGCAGCCGGCCTGGTGGATGCGGGCACCGGCGGCGATCAGGTCGAAGGTCACGCCGGTCCTGGTCATGTCCTGGAGGACCTCGCGCGAGCTGGGGTTGACGTCGAAGCTGACCCGACCGGAGGTCTGACGTCCCTTCACCATGGCGGCGGCCACCGCGTAGTCGCGCAGGCCGGGGTTGGCGGAGGACCCGATCACCACCTGACCGATCCTGGTGCCGTCCACCTCCCGTACGGGCACCACGTTGCCCGGTGAGGTCGGCATGGCGATCAGCGGTTCGAGGGTGGCGAGGTCGATCTCCTCGGTCAGCTCGTAGCCGGCGCCGGGCTCGGCCACGAGCGGACGGTAGTCCTCCTCGCGCCCCTCGGCGCGCAGGAAGTCGCGTACCGCCTCGTCGGCCGGGAACACGCTCGCGGTGGCGCCGAGCTCGGCGCCCATGTTGGCGATGACGTGCCGGTCCATCGCGCTCAGCCCGGCCAGCCCCGGGCCGTGGTACTCCAGGATGCGGCCCAGGCCGCCCTTGACCCCGTGCCGGCGCAGCAGCTCGAGGATGACGTCCTTGGCGCTGACCCAGTCCGGCAGTGCACCGGTCAGCCGGATGCCCCAGATCTGCGGCATCCGCAGATGCAGCGGCTCGCCCGCCATGGCCAGGGCCACGTCGAGGCCGCCGGTGCCGATGGCGAGCATGCCGAGCGCCCCGGCGGCGCAGGTGTGCGAGTCGGAGCCGATCAGGGTCTTGCCGGGGATCCCGAAGCGCTGCATATGGGTGGGGTGCGAGACCCCGTTGCCGGGTTTGGAGTACCAGAGGCCGAAACGGTGCGCGGCGGAGCGCAGGAAGAGGTGGTCCTCGGCGTTGCGCTCGTCGGCCTGCAGGATGTTGTGGTCGACGTACTGGACGCTGAGTTCGGTACGCACGCGGTCGAGGCCCAGGGCTTCCAGCTCCTGCATCACCAGGGTGCCGGTGGCGTCCTGGGTGAGGGTCTGGTCCACCCGCAGGGCGATCTCCTCGCCCGGGACCATCCGGCCCTCCTGCAGATGGCCCTCGATCAGCTGGTGGGCCGCCGTCCTCGGGCCGGTCACGCCGGCCGCCTGTGCCGGCCGGGGCTCGTGCGAGCCATCATCCAGTGGCCGGCCAGCCCGATGAGGGCGACGAAGGTGGCGAACCAGACGATGCCGAACATTGCGCGCATGAATGTCGAGTGGACCTGGACGCCCACGGCCAGCAGGCCGAGCGAGAAGGCGAGCAGCACCACCACCGTGGAGCCCCGGACCCCGCACAGTGCCAGCCAGGCGCGGCGCAGCGGCCCCGTTTTCGTCGTGCTCGGCCGCTGGTCGAGCCTCGTGTCCTCCCGCTGGTCCATCGGGATCGCCTCCAGGATCCACCGCTCGGACCGGGTCAGGCGGGCCGGTCGGTCACCGGCGCCTCGGAACTGCCCGGGGGCGGGGTCTGTCAGGCGGGTGCCCGGCCCGGCCCGCTTCTAACGTCACCCGGCGCACGCCTCCGGCGCGGTGCCTCCGGGCGTGAGCTCCGGTTTCACCGCGCGGGACGCGGACATACGCTCGGTAGCGGCGACGGACGCCAGAAGGAGGCACGGCCATGACCGACAGCCTGGCGCTGGATGTCGACCGGATCCGCAAGGAGGCCCTGCGGACTATGGCTGCGGGCCCGGCGACCAGCCCGTACGGACTCGACACCGAGCGGGTGGTCAGCGTCCTCAACGACGTGGTGGCCACCGAGGTGGTCGGGTGGCTGCGCTACACCCGGCACGCGATCACCGCTCGTGGCACCGACCGGTCCCAGGTGAGCACCCTCTTCAGCGCCCATGCGGACCACGAGATGCAGCACGCCGTGCGCGTCGCCGAACGGATCGCCGAGCTCGGCGGGCAGCCGAACTTCGACCCCGCCACCCTCGCCCAGCGCGCCCACACCGACTACTCCGTCCCCGACGACGCCGCGCTCAAGGCCATGCTGGAGCAGAACCTGCTGGCCGCCCGGATCGTCATCTCGGCCTACCAGGAGATCGCCCGGTGGCTCGGTGACCGCGATCCGACCACCCGCCGGCTGATCGAGTCCGTGCTCGCCGAGGAGGAGGAGAACGCGGACGCCCTGGCCACCCTCCTGGCGGCCTGACCGGGAGCCGGCCATGGACCGACGGCCCGCCGAGACGGGAGGCTCGGAGCAGGAACCACCCCGGCGGCACGAGACCCCGTACGAGCGGGCCGACCGCCGCTGGTCGGAGATGCTCCAGGAGGTACGCGTCGCCCAGACGGGTGCGCAGATCCTGTTCGGCTTTCTGCTGAGCGTCGCGTTCACCAATCGCTTCGCGGAACTCGGAACCTTCGACAAGACCCTCTACGTGATCACGGTCGTCCTCGGCGCGCTGGCCACCGGCACGCTGATCGCCCCGGTCTCCTACCACCGGCTGCTCTCCGGGCACCGGCTCAAGCCTCAGCTGGTCCAGGCCGGCGGGAAGCTGATCTCCGCGGGCGTCACCCTGCTGGCCGTCACGGTGGGCGCCTCGCTGCTGCTGCTCCTGCACGTGGCCACCGGCAGCGGCACGGCCTGGGCCATCACGGCCGCGGTGATGGCCTGGTTCACGGTCTGCTGGCTGGTGCTGCCCTGGCTGCTCGTCCGCAGCCAGTCCCGGCGGCGCTGAGAGAGGCTCCGCCAGCAGGTGCACCGATCAGGATCGGGTATCCCAGGGGCGCGGGGAACTGCGCGAAGCGGGAGGCTGCAGGCGGCACCTTCTGATCTCGCGCAGTTCCCCGCGCCCTGTGGTCGGCCCGCTGCCATACCGGCTGGCGGATGCCCTCAGCGCCTGAGCTCCGGCAGTACCCGGTCCCGGTAGAAGTCGAAGAACCCCTCGTAGCCGGGGCCGGTCTGGCCGACGTAGACCTCGTCGAACCGGGCCTCGACGAACGGGCGCAGCAGCGCCAGGTGCTCCTCGGGGTCGTCGCCGCAGACGCCCGCATCGGCCACCATCTGCTCGGTCACCAGCCGGCTCGCCTGCTCGAAGTGCCGTGGTGTGGGCAGGATCTGGGCCAGTTCACCGGGCAGCAGCTCGGTCGGCCAGAGCCGGTGCCTGGTCCGGACCGCCTCCTGGCGATCGGGGCCCCAGCAGACCTTGGCGGTACCGATCACCGGCCGGCCCTCCCCGCCGGCGTGCCGGAACGCCCGGACCAGCTCGGGGTCCGGGGTGGCGGTGATGAAGCCGTCCCCGATCTGCGCCGCGAGCTTCGCCGCCTTCGGGCCGAAACCGGAGACGTGGATCGGCAGCCCACCCTCCGGAGCGGTGTAGAGCCGGGCGTTCTCCACGGTGTAGTACCGGCCGTGGTGGTTCGTCAGCGCGCCGGTGAGGAGCCGGCGCATCACCGCGACCGCCTCGGCCAGCATCTCGGCCCGGACTTCGTACGACGGCCAGACCGTCCCGAGGATGTGCTCGTTGAGCGCCTCACCGGTGCCCACCCCGAGCCGGAACCGGCCCGAGGTGAGGACGCTGGAGGTCGCGGCCGCCTGGGCGATCACCGCCGGATGCACCCGCACGGTCGGGCAGGTCACCAGCGTGGTCACCGGCAGCGTGCTGACCTGGGACAACGCCCCGATCAGGGACCAGACGAACGGGCTGCTCCCCTGCTCGTCGTTCCAGGGGTGGAAGTGGTCGGACACCCCGAGGTGCGTGAACCCTGCCCGCTGGGCGAGCCGGGCCTGCTCCAGCAGCTGGGCCGGGGTGAACTCCTCGGAGCACAGGTAGTAACCGAAGGCTGTCACCACGCATCTCCCGTATGTGGCGCGCGCTGCTCCATGAAGCGCGGCTGCCCGGGACCGGCGGACGGAAACCTCGGGCCGGCCCGCGCTCTCAGTCGCCCTCCGGCTGCCGGAGGGCCTCCTCGACGGTGTCGTACACCCGGAGGACCTCCTGGACGCCGGTGATCTCCAGCATGCGGAAGACGATCGGCCGGGGTGCCACCAGCACCAGGCTGCCGCCCGCCTCCTCGGCGGTGGCCTGCGACCGGAGCAGCAGGCTGAGGCCGGTGGAGTCGCAGAACTCCAGGCCACCGCAGTCGACCACCAGCCGGCCAGGGGCCTCGAGGAGGGCGGAGTCGAGCGCCGCACGGAGCGGTTCGAGGCTGTCCTGGTCGAGTTCGCCCTCGGGCCGCATCACGACGCCGAGCGCCGAGACGCTCACCGACACCGTCAGCTGCCCGGCACCGGCCGTCCCGGCCTCACCTGCGGTGTCACGGTCCATCGGCTCGCTCCTCCCGATCACGCGGGCCTCACCAAATCCACCATAGGCCCGCCGCACCCCTGGGCCGCGACGCCGCTTCGCAGCGCTTCACTCCACTGCGACGCCCTTTCGACAGCGCCTCCCGAGGAATTCCCGGCGGGCCTCGGCGCGTGACACCGGCGACGCGCCCGCGAGTGTGCAGCCTGGTGGGGACCGACAGGAGGGTCTCCACGATGGCCATCACACCGCGGGGCACGGGGCGTCCGCCCGGCACCCGGCACCCCCGCCCCGCCCAGGCAGCCGTGGTGTGGGCATGAGCCACCGGCCCGGCGAGCCGGAGCCGGGCGGGCAGACCGGCAGCCGGCGCCCGTCGGGCGGTCGGCGGGTGCTCCGGAGCCGGGGCCCTCGGGCCGTCGTACGGGCGGTGCCGCGCTCCCCGGGCGCCCCGCCGGTTCATGCCGGACTCCGGCAGGCGGCCGACTACGCGTGGCGCCTGCTGGTCGTCGGGGTGGCCGTCTACGCGGTGGTCAACATCCTGGGGCGCTTCCAGCTCATCGCCGTCGCCATCTTCCTGGCGCTGGTCATCACCTCGGTGCTGCGGCCGCTCGCCGACCTGCTGGCGCGCAGGCTTCCGCGCGCGATCGCCGTGCTGATCTGCCTGATCGGCGCGCTGGTGGTGCTGGCCGGTCTGCTGTCCCTGGTCGGCAATGCGGTGGCGGGCGAGGCGGCCACGCTGGGGCGGGAGTTGCAGGGCGGCCTGACCCGGATCGAGCGGTGGCTGCAGGGGCCGCCGTTCCGGGTCAGCGCGGGGACGGTCTCCGGCCTGCGGGGAAAGATCTCCTCCTACATCAGCTCGCATCGCTCGGCACTGATCAGCACCGCCGTCAGCGGGGCCGGCCGGCTCGTCGAGGTGGCGACCGGCGCCGCGCTCTCGCTGTTCTGCTCGCTGTTCTTCCTGTACTCGGGCGACCGGATGTGGCTCTGGTCCCAGCGGCAGCTCCCGCCCGGAGCCCGACAGCCCTGGGACCGGGCGGGGAGAGCCGCCTGGCGCACCTTCGCCGGCTACACCCGGGGGATCGTGATCGTCGCCGCGACCAATGCGGCGCTGGTGGGCATCGCGCTGTTCGCGCTCCAGGTGCCGCTCGCGCTGCCGCTGACGCTGCTGGAGTTCTTCGCCTCCTTCGTGCCGCTGATCGGCTCGCCGGTCGCCATGGTGGTCGCCTCGGTCGTCGCGCTGGCCGCCCGCGGCCCGGTCACGGCCATCATCGTCCTGCTGCTGATCGTGGTCATCGGCCAGATCGAGGGGCATGTCCTGCACCCGCTGGTGATGAGCTGGGCGGTCAGCCTGCACCCCGTGGTGGTGGCCGTCTCGGTACTCGCCGGCGGAATCGCCGCCGGCGTGGTGGGGGCGGTCGTGGCCGTTCCGGCGGTGTCGGTGATCTGGGCCGTGATCAGCGAACTGCGCACTCCGGCGCCTGCCGAGCCCCCGCCCGAACCCGTTCCCGGAGCCGGTGACGGCTGAGTCTTCAGCGCTCGGCCACCGTGGCGTGCACGATCTTGCCGGTGCCGGTGGGGACCACCCGGAATCCGCGGCTCAGGCCGTTCACCACGCGCAGCCCGTACCCGGCCGGTTCGGGCACCCGGCGCGGTTCCGGCAGGCGCGGGCTGGTGTCCTCCACGGCGACCTCGACCGTGCCGCTCCCGGTGACGCTGACCGTCAGGCGGCAGGGCCCGGGGGCGTGACGGCACGCGTTGCCGACGAGCTCGCTGACCACGAGCACGACGTCCTGTCGGGTGTCCTCGGCCGGCCCGGGCCCGGCGCCGTCCCCGAGACCGGCCAGGAACCGCATGGTCACCCGGCGGGCCGTCCGCGCCGAACCGGGGCGCCCGTCGAGATCAAGGCTGAAGGCCGGAATCCCGGACACTCCCACGGAGATCATCTCCCGACTCCGCTGTCGTTCGTACCCACTCGGCCGGTGGTCAATCACCCGCCGGCCGGCCGTGTCAGCCGCACGGGCCCGGGTAGGCGCACGATGAGGCACCCACACGGTGCGCGAGCTCCTGCCTAGGACCAGCTGTACGAGGAGGCGAAGCACCGCGCATCAAGGGCCGTTCAAAGATGAACAAGAAGCAGCTCGCCCAGGCCCTGGGCTGTTGAGAGGCACGACCATGAGCATCCCGGTCCCCAAGGACCCCGACACCCGGCCGCCGATGCCGGAGCCTTTCCCGAACCCGCACCCGAATCCAGACCCCTGGCCGGACGGGGAGCCGACCCCTACGCCGCCCCTGCCCGACCCCGCCCCCGACCCGGCACCCGTCCCCCCGACTCCGGACCCGGACCCGGCACCCCCGCCGTCGCCGGAGCCGTACCTCTGACACCTCCTGCCCACAGCGACCAACCGATCGGATCGGGTCACCCCAGGGGCGCGGGGAACTGCGCGAAACCGGAAGGCGACGACCCCTGCCCTACCGCTTCGCGCAGTTCCCCGCGCCCCTGTGCCTGGCCCGTTGCCTCACCTACTGCGCCCCCGGAGGGCCGACCGGTACGCCTATCCCTGCTCAGCGCGCGACCAGCACGTCCCGCACCGCATCGGCCGCGAACACGGCACCGGAGGTGAGTTCCAGGGTGAGCCCGGCGGACTCCGGTGCGTCCAGCAGCGCCAGCAGGACGTGCGCCACGTCGTCTCGCGGCACCGAGCCGAGCGGCAGCGGCGGCTGCGCCAGCCGTACCAGCCCGGTGCCCGCGTCGTCGGTCAACGGGCCCGGGCGCAGCACCGTCCAGTCGAGTGCACGGGCCCTGAGGTCGTCCTCGGCGGCGGCCTTGGCGCGGAGGTAGGCGGAGAACTCCTCGTCCATCCCGGGTACGCCCGCGCGGTCCAGGCCCATCGTGCTGATCATCAGGTACCGGCGGATCCCGGCCAGTTCCGCGCCGTCGGCGAGCAGGGCGGCGGCTCCCCGGTCCACGGAGTCCTTGCGGCCGCTGCCGCTGGCCGGGCCCGCGCCCGCCGCGAAGACCACGGCGTCGGCGCCCCGCAGATGGCCGGCCAGGTCCTCCGCCGGGATGGTCTCGAGGTCGCAGACCACGGGCCGGGTGCCCAGCGCCTCCAGGTCGAAGGCCTGTTCGGCCCGGCGGATCAGCCCCGTGACGGAGTCGCCACGCGCGACGAGCAGCCGTTCCAGTCGGAGCGCGATCTTGCCATGGCCACCGGCGATCACTACATGCATGCAGTCGACGCTACCCCGGGCATGCCGTGAGTCCGTGCAGCGCCACGGCCCGGACCCGCCCTCTACCGGGCGGGCCCGAGCGCCGCGGTGACGGAACGTCAGTCGACCGGAGCCTTGTCGCGCAGGACTTCGATGAAGGCGCGCATCCAGCCGGGGTGGTCCGGCCAGGCGCGGGCGGAGACCAGCACACCGTCCACCACGGCCTCGCCGTCCTCGAAGCCGGCCCCGCCCGCCAGCACATCGGGCTCAAGGGCCGGGTAGGCGGCCGTACGACGGCCCGTCAGCGATCCGGCGGCCAGCGTGATCAGCGGACCGTGGCAGATCTGCGCCACCGGCTTGTCGAGCTCGAAGAAGTGGGTGACGATCCGCTGCACCTCGGGGTTGTTGCGCAGGTACTCCGGCGCGCGTCCGCCCGGCAGCACCAGAGCGGCGTACTCCGCCGGGTCGACCTCGCCGAAGGCCAGGTCGGCCGGCCAGGTGTAGCCGGGCTTCTCCGTGTAGGTGTCGAAGCCGTCCACGAAGTCGTGGACCACGAACTGCAGCGTCTTGCGGGTGGGCGCCGCGATGTGCACCTCGTACCCTTCCTCGCGCAGGCGCTGGTACGGGTAGAAGACCTCCAGCGACTCCGCCGCGTCGCCGGTGACGATCAGGATCTTGGCTGCCATGCCCGGGTACGTCCTTTCGTCCGCCCACCCGATGTGGGCCCCGCCTCACCCTGCCGCGCGGCGGACCACGGAGCAATGAGGCGCGCGCCCCCGCCCTGCCCCGCGCCCCACCGATGCACCCGTGCGCCACCGCCGGTCCCGCCGACGGCTCTCCGCGCGCGCCGGGGCCGCCCGCCGCCTACCGTGCTGAGCAGGGCCGTCACACGCAGGAGGTCGTCATGCCGAGTTCGCAGGCCGTCGAGTCCGTCACCGTCGCCAACCTGCGGGATCTGGGCGGTATCCCGCTGCCCGACGGCGGCCGGGTACGGCCGGGTACGGTCTTCCGCTCCGGACAGCTCGACCGGCTCGACCTGGCCGGCGAGCCCGCCTTCGCCGCCCTCCGGCTGCGTACCGTGGTGGACCTCCGTACGGAGTACGAGCGCACGGCCCGGCCCGACCGGATGCCCGGCGGCGCGCACCTGCTGGTCGCGGACGTGATGGCGGACTCGGCCGGCTCCGGAGCCGCCTCCCGGCTGGGCGCCGCGATGGCCGATCCGGCCCTGGCCAACCGCACCTTCGACGGCCGCCGCGCCCAGCAGGCCCTGATGGACGACTACCGCGCCTTCGTCACCAGCGCCTCCGCCCGCGCCGCGTACAAGCAGCTCCTCACCGCCGTCGCCCGTCCCGAGGGCGGGCCGCTGCTGTTCCACTGCACGGCGGGCAAGGACCGGACGGGCTGGGGTGCCACGCTGATCCTCCTGCTGCTCGGCGCGGATACCCGGACCGTCGAGGCGGAGTACCTCTCCGTCGCTCCCGCGGTGAAGGCCGCCTTCGCGCCCGTGATCGAGGCTTTCATCCGCGCGGGCGGCAACCCGGAGATCGCCGAGGCGATCCTCACCGTCCGCCCGGCGTACCTGGCCGCCGCCCTCGACACGATGACCGACCTCTGGGGAGATGCGGAGAGCTACGCCCGCGCCGGGCTCGGCCTCAAGGACGAGACCCTGGACGCGCTCCGCGCCCGGCTCATCGCCTGAGCCACAGCCGCCCGTCCCGCCGCGACCGCCCCTTCCGGTCGCGGCGGTTTGACGTTCTCGGCATCACGGGGATACCTGTCCATGACAATTCTTTGCGAGGCTCCCAACGGTCCGTCCACCCCACTGGAGGTCCCGTGTCCCTCAGCCTGCACGTGTCCGGCTCGGCCCGCTCCCGCTTCGGCTCGCGATTACGACACTGGCGCCGCCTGCGCGGGCTCAGCCAGGCGGAGCTCGGCCGGCGCCTCGGGTACGACGACTCCCACATCAGCCGGGTCGAGAACACCCGCCGCTGGCCACCCGCGGGAATGGCCGAGCGGATCGACGAACTTCTCGGCACCGACGGGGAGTTGGCAGAGCTCTGGCCGCAGGTCGAGCAGGAGCGGCAGCGGCTCGCCCAGCGCGGCCGCGCCCTGGCCACCCCGGCTCCCGTCGACGGCATGGAGCAGCTGCTGGACGCCTACCGCGCCGCCGGGCAGGCGATGGGCGGCCGCGCCCTGGTCGACGTCCTGGAGCATCACATCCGCCTGATCGCCCGCCAGCAGCGCGGCGCGCAGCCGGCGGCGCGGGCCCGACTGTCCTCCCTGGCCGCCAGATACGCCGAACTCGCGGGCTGGGCCCGCTTCGACGACGCCGAGTACGGGCGGGCGCTCGTCTGGTACGAGCACGGGCGTGAGTTCGCCGCCTCCGCCGGGGACTCCGGGACGACGTGCCTTCTCCTGGCCCGGCAGAGCGCGGTGCACTGGTCCTGCGGCCACTCCGCCGCCGCGATCGCCTCGGCCGCGGCGGCGTACGAGACGGCACGCGGACGGCCCGCCCTGCAGGCCCGCGCAGCAATCGCCCGGGCCCGCGGCCTTGCACTGGCCGGTGACCGCTCGGGCACCCAGCGGGCACTCGAGGAGGCGGCCGCGCTCACCGAGGCGGCTGCCCGGAGCCGAGCCGCGCAGCGCTGGGCGGGCGAGGCCGACGCGGTGCTCTCCGTCGCACACGGCACCTGCCACCGGGACCTGGCGGTGCGGACGGGCCGCCGCGCGCACGCCCGGGCCGCGGTCACGGGCCTGCTCGACGCCCTGGCCCAACTGCCCGTCGAGAAGGATCACTTCAGAGCCCTGGTGACCGCCCGGCTGGCCGGCGCGTACGCCTGGGCCGGCGAGCCCGAGGCCGCGGCCGCGACGCTGGGACGGGTCGCGGAGAGCACCGGCGGGCGGGTGGCGCAGGAACGGCGGCAGGCCGAGGCCTGGCTCGCCCGCCACCGCGTCTCGGCCTGACGGCACCGACGCCGTGGTGCCCCCTCCGGGGAGGGGGCACCACGAGGTCACGGTCAGAGCTTGGCGGCCGCCGCAGCGATGGCCGAGGCGTAGGTGCTCACCTGGGTGTACACCCCGGGGTAGCCGGCCTCCGCGCAGCCCTGGCCCCAGCTGGTGATGCCGACCTGGATCCAGCTGCCCGACCCGTCACGCCGGAACATCGGGCCGCCGGAGTCACCCTGGCAGGTGTCCACGCCGCCCGCGTCGACATAGCCGGCGCAGATCGAGGCGTTGGTGACCAGGCCCGGGTAGGCCGAGCTGCACGTGGAGTCGTCGACGAAGGGCACGGTCGCCTTCTGCAGGTAGCGCTGCTGGCCGCCGCCCTCCCGGGTGGCGCCCCAGCCCGCGATGGTGAAGGTACCGCTGTCGTAGGCGCTGCTGGTGGCTATCGGCAGCGTGGTGACCGAGCTGCTGGTCACCGGCGAGGCCAGCTTGATCAGCGCCCAGTCGTTGCCGTTCTCCGCGCCGGTGAAGGACGGGGACTGGTACACGTACGTGGACTTGACCTTGATCGCGCTGCCGCTCCTGAGGTCCACCACGCCCACGGTCGCGGTGATGCCCGTGTTGGACCCGGTGCCGTCGACGCAGTGGGCCGCCGTCAGCACGATCTGCCGGGTGTACAGGGCACCGCCACAGCCCATCGAGAGCCGCACCATGAACGGGAACTCTCCCTGGCTCGCCCGCGTCCCGCCCACCACACTCGGCGACGGCGAGGAAGCGGCCTGCGCGGGGAGCACCAGGGCGCCGACGGCGAAGACCGCGCTCGCCGCCACCGTGAACCAACGTGCCAGCTGACGTCTCATCTGTTCCTCCTTGACAGGTACCTGAGGAATCAGCATCGAGGCGCGCACACCCGGTCCGACAGGGGCCGGGCCCTGCCATCGGAATCTGGCAGAACGCCGGCGCCGATCGGGGTGCAATCGGCCCCCGACAGGAGCAGGATCGGGGCGTGGAAGCAGAAGAGCAGGGCGCGGGCACCCTACGGCTCGGTACGACGCAGGGGCGGTGGGTACTGCTCGCGACGGTGCTGGGCTCCGGCATGGCGATGCTCGACGGCACGGTGGTGAACGTCGCGCTCCCCCGGATCGGCGTCGACCTCGGCGCCTCCATCGCCGCACTGCAGTGGACGGTCAACGCCTACCTGCTCACCCTGGCCGGTCTGATCCTGCTGGGCGGCTCGCTCAGCGACCGGTACGGGCGGCGGCGGGTCTTCCTGATCGGTGTCTGCTGGTTCGCGACGGCCTCGGCGCTGTGCGCGGCGGCGCCGAACATCGAGCTCCTGGTCCTGGCGCGCGCCCTGCAGGGCGTCGGCGGCGCACTGCTCACCCCTGGTTCGCTCGCCATGCTGCAGGCGACCTTCCGGCCGGACGACCGTTCAGGGGCGGTCGGCGTCTGGGCGGGCCTGGGCGGCGTGGCGGCGGCGGTCGGCCCCTTCCTCGGCGGCTGGCTGGTCGGCGGTCCCGGCTGGCGGTGGATCTTCCTGCTCAACGTCCCGCTGGCCGCCGTGGTCGTCGCGGTGACGGCGCGTCACGTACCGGAGAGCCGGGACGAGACCGCGAGCGGCCACTTCGACGTACGGGGCGCGGTGCTGGCGGCGCTGGCCCTCGGCGGCGTCACGTACGCACTCACCGAGGGCGGCCGGGGGCTGTCGCTGCTGGCCGGCGTGGCCGGGCTGGTGCTCGGCGTCGTCTTCGTCGCGGTCGAACGGCGCAGCCCCGACCCGATGCTGCCGCTCGAACTGTTCTCGTCCCGGCTGTTCACGGCGGTCAACGTGGTGACGCTGTGTGTGTACGCGGCCTTCAGCGGGGTGTTCCTGTTCCTGGTGGTGCAGCTGCAGATCGTCTCGGGCTTCACACCGCTGGCCTCCGGCTTCGCGCTGGTGCCGATCACGCTGCTGATGCTCGCGTTCTCCGGCCGGGCCGGGAAGCTGAGCCGCCTCGTCGGCCCGCGACTGCCGCTCTGCCTGGGGCCGCTGCTCTGCGCGGCCGGGGTGCTGATGATGCTGCGGATCGGGCCCGGCGCCTCCTACTGGACGGACGTGCTGCCGGCCGTGGTGGTCATGGGCATGGGGATCACGGTGCTGGTGGCGCCGCTGACGGCGACCGTGCTGGCCGCTGTGGAGGTGCGCCGGGCGGGCATCGCGAGCGGGGTCAACAACGCCGCCGCCCGCGCCGCCGGACTGCTCGCGGTGGCGGCCCTGCCCGCGCTGTCGGGCCTGAGCGGCGAGGCGTACCAGGTGCCGGCCGAGGTGGACGACGCCTTCCGGACGGCGATGCTGATCTGCGCGGGCCTGCTGACGGCGGGCGGCCTGCTGGCCCTGGCGACCGTACGCACCAACGTACTGGACCACGAGGAGCCCCTGGCCGAGCCGGACTGCGAGTGGTACTCCGGGCCGCCCACCCCACCGCTCGACCCCGGACACGAGTGCCCCGACGGCGCCGCCCACCACAGACGGGCGGAGCCTTCGGGGCACTAGAGCTGCTTCCTACAGGGGCGCGGGTGGGCCGAGCCTCAGAGGATGTCGCCCGGGGCGTACTTCGCGGCCTCCGGGTGCGCGGCGGCGACGGCCTCGACACGGCGGACGACCTCGGCGACCTGGGCACCGGCCGCGCCGGTGAAGGAGAGCCGGTCGGCGAGCAGCGCGTCCAGCGCGGCCCGGTCCAGCGGGATCCGGTCGTCGCTGCCGAGCCGGTCGAGCAGCGCGTTCTCCCGCGCGCCCTCGCGCATCGCGAGCGCCGAGCCGACGGCGTGCTCCTTGATGACCTCGTGCGCGGCCTCCCGGCCGACGCCCGCCCGCACCGCGCCCATCAGGACCTTGGTGGTGGCCAGGAACGGCAGGTAGCGGTCCAGCTCGGCCTCGATGACGGCGGGGAAGGCGCCGAACTCGTCGAGGACGGTCAGGAAGGTCTCCAGCAGGCCGTCGAAGGCGAAGAAGGCGTCCGGCAGCGCGACCCGGCGGACCACCGAGCAGGAGACGTCGCCCTCGTTCCACTGGTCGCCGCCCAGCTCGGCGGTCATCGACGCGTACCCGCGCAGGATGACGGCCAGGCCGTTGACGCGCTCGCAGGAGCGGGTGTTCATCTTGTGCGGCATCGCGGACGAGCCGACCTGGCCGGCCTTGAAGCCCTCGGTGACCAGCTCGTGCCCGGCCATCAGGCGGATGGTCTTGGCGAGGCTGGACGGCGCGGCGGAGAGCTGGACGAGGGCGGAGAGCACCTCGAAGTCCAGCGAGCGCGGGTAGACCTGGCCGACGCTGGTGAGCACGTTGTCGAAGCCGAGGTGGCCGGCGACGCGCTGCTCCAGCTCGGCGAGCTTCTCGGCGTCCCCGCCGAGCAGGTCGAGCATGTCCTGGGCGGTGCCGACCGGGCCCTTGATCCCGCGCAGCGGGTAGCGGGCGATCAGCTCCTCGAGGCGGTTGAAGGCGACCAGCAGCTCGTCGGCGGTGGTCGCGAAGCGCTTGCCGAGGGTGGTGGCCTGGGCGGCGACGTTGTGCGAGCGGCCGGCCATGACCAGCTCGGCGTGCTGGGCGGCGAGCCTGCCGAGGCGGACGAGCACCGCCACCGTACGGTCGCGGACGTGCTCCAGGGACTGGCGGATCTGCAGCTGCTCGACGTTCTCGGTGAGGTCCCGAGAGGTCATGCCCTTGTGGATCTGCTCGTGACCGGCGAGCTCGCTGAACTCCTCGATCCGGGCCTTGACGTCGTGCCGGGTGACCCGCTCACGGGCGGCGATCGAGTCGAGGTCGACCTGGTCGACGACCCGCTCGTAGTCGGCGACGGCGGTCGCGGGTACCTCGATGCCGAGGTCCTGCTGGGCCTTCAGGACGGCGAGCCACAGGTGGCGCTCGAGGACCACCTTGTGCTCGGGGGACCACAGCTGGGCCAGGGTCGCCGAGGCGTACCGGGAGGCCAGGACATTGGGGATCTGGGGCTTCGCGCTCACGCTTCGCAAGCCTAACAGTCGAGGTCAGCCCCGCTCGCGGCGGCTCGACCGCTGCCGCCGCGCGCGGCTCAGCGTATCGAGCTCCGCAGCAGCCGGACGTACGGGCTCCAGCGGGCCGGGCGGCGGACCGTGCCCGTGACGGCCCGCTCCGCACGGTCGAGGCTGTCCTCGAGGCAGGCGTCGTGCAGTCGGCGGAAGGCCAGCGGCCAGGTCAGCCGGGCGGGGCCGCGGGCCTTCATGGCGAGGGTGTGGCGCAGCGTCGTACCGCCCCCGTCCGTCGCGTGGACGGAGTACTCGTGGAAGCCGTGGAAGCCGCGCGGTCCGGTGAAAGCGAAGCGCACCCATCGGCCGGGCACGTACGCGGCCACCGTGTAGCGCACCGGCCCGTGCCCTCCGGCCGAGCCCGCCGCCAGGCCCCCGTCCAGGCGCATCGGGGGCCAGTCCGGGACCGGCCAGAGCACGTCGTCCTCGCTCGCCAGGCTGTCGAGGAGTGCGCCGACCTCGTCCTCGGTCGCCGGGAGTACGCGTTCGTGGATGTTGAGCACCGCCATGGCGGCCTCCCCGTCGTTTTGGAGTGGTCCATCCAATTCAATTGGAGAGTACTCTCCATTACATGGCGAGGCCACCCCGGTACGACGAATCCGTTCTCCTCGACGCGGCCGTGCGACTGGCGGCAGCGGCGGGGCCTGCTGCGGTGACGATGGCGGCGGTCGCCAAGGAGAGCGGCGCGCCCAACGGCTCGGTGTACCACCGGTTCCCGCAGCGCGTGGTGCTGCTGGCCGAGCTCTGGCTGCGCACCGTCGGCCGGTTCCAGGAGAGTTACCTCGCCGCGCTCGACTCCGCGCCCGAGCCGCACCGGGCCGCGGCGGCGGCCGCCCGCCACGTCGTCTCCTGGAGCCGGGCCCACCCGCAGGAGGCCTCCCTGCTGCTCCACGGGCCGGACGAGTTCGGCCGGGACGAGTGGCCCGAGGAGCACACCCGGCGCGCACAGCACGGCAACCGCCGGGTGTTCGGCGCCGTCGCCCAGCTCGCCGAGAGCCTCGGCGCCACCACCGCCGTGGAGGCCGAGCGCATCTCCCTGGCCGTCATCGACCTGCCGCTCGCCATCGTCCGCCGCCACCTGCGCAACGGCCGGCCCCTTCCCGGCCACGCCGAGGAACTGGCCGAATGCTGCGTCGCCGACCTGATCGGAGACGGCCTGATCGGAGACGGTGGGCCCTAGTCACGACCTGGGGGTGTGCGTGCGTACCGCCATCGCCGCCCAGAAGCGGCGGAGCTCCTTGCAGGTCATGCCCTGCCAGGGAGCGCGCCTGCGGCCCAGCACGGGTATCCAGCCGCGGTGCGAGCCCAGCAGCGCCTCCTGCTGCCGGCAGAACACCTCACGCAGTTCGGCGCGAGGCCGCTCGCCCTTGGGCGGGTACGGGCAGAGTTCGAACGGGCAGTCGCGCAGGCAGGTGTTCCCCGGCTCGGCGACCTCGGCCATGCCGATGGTGCGCTCGGGCTGGAGCGGCCTGCGGTCCTTGGTCAGGCACGGCGGCAGCGAGTTGCGGTTCGCCCGCTCCAGGCGGGTGTCCAGCTCCTCCGGCTCACCGTTGCGTTCGGTGAGGTTGATGAGCAGCAGGACGTCCGCGAGCAGCTGCTGCGCCCGGGGGTCGAGCGTGGTCCAGCCGACCGACGACGGGATCCAGAGATTGTGCTTCCGGTAGAACTGCGGGTCGCCCGGGCACGATCCGACGTTCTCCATCGCCCCCTTCTCGTCGATCCAGATGTACTGCTCGGGGCGGCCGGTCTCCAGCGCCAGGACGGCCAACCGCGCCGCGCGGGCGACGAACGGGTGCAGCCGCTCGCCCTTACGGCCCTGGTCCTCCACGCGGCGATCGACGGCAGCCCGGTCGCTGCCGGCCATCCGGAGCCAGCGCTCCACCGCGTCCTGCGGATCGGCCTTGGGGTGGCGCCATCGGACGGAGCCGCTGCTCCGGTTCTCGCCCGGCGGCGTCCGCCCGGTGTGGTCGGGCAGCTCCCACAGGCACAGCGCGTGGATCAGGGTGAGCTGGGAGAACCAGAACCGGGCCCGGGCCAGCATGGTCTCCGCCTGCTCGACGAGATACTCGCGTGCCTCGTTGTTGGTGTCCGGGTGGCGCCGGCGGCGGTTGGCGGCGCTCTTGAAGCCCTGTGCAAGGGCAATCTCGAAGGAGAGCGGCAGGTCGGCACGGCCGCTCGGGGACATCGCCGGGTCCAGGTGCTTCAGCCACAGGCTCAGGCGCTCCTTTGCCTCGCCCCGGCGCTCGACCCCGACCGACCCCACGATCATGGGAACCAGCCAGGCCCGGGTGGCGTACTCGCGCCACTTCTCCCTGCGGAGCTCCTCGACCTTCTGCACATTGCTCGGGTACTGGGCGCGCCGGTCGGCCAGGTCGGGTCCGGGCCGGATCGTCGCGTCGCTGTGCAGACGCTCCAGCGTCCGGTGCTCCTCCATGACCTGCTTGTACTGCTCCACCGGGTCGTCGCCCTCGGTACGGCGCTCCGAACGGAAGAGTTCCCGGAGCATGTCGAAGGCGGTGTCACCGCCGGCCCCGATCTCCTGAGCGATCGCCAGCCGCAGCGCATAGGACGGCTCCTGGGTCGCGAGCTTGAAGAATTGCTTGTAGGCCGGTTCGCCCGATGCGACCGGCCACTCCTTGGCGTCCGCCAGCCGGCTGATCTCCCGGAGCACCTCGCCGAACCGGTGGATGAGGCGGCCCCTCGCCTCGTCCAATGTTCTCCGATCCCCTGACATGATGTCCGACCAGCTGCCGCGCAGATTGTTGGCGATCTTCCCGTGAATCGACACCGGTCTGTCCGGCATGAACTGCTGCGCGTGGAGATCCACCTCCAGCGCCGCGGCGTAGAGGTCGAGCGCCTTGGCGTCCTTGCGCCTGTTGGCCGCCTTCAGGAGCTTCCGCGCGGTTTCGTCGGTCGCCGACCTTTCGTCTGCGCAGGATCTCAGGACGAGCGCGATCAGCAGCTCGCGCCCGAGCCGGTCCCCGCGGAGTGAGGTGTCCAGCCCGTCGGGCACCTCACCCAGGTACCGGGACCCGAGATAGGCCTGGATGATGCTGTGCGGGAAGCGGATCCGGTCGCCGAGCGACTCGACCAGGCCGAGCTGCTCCCCTCGGGAGGCATACAGGGCCAGCAGACTCTGACAGCGGCCGAGGTCCATGTCGAGCAGGGCGCTCAGCTTCTTCTGCAGGACTCCGACCGGGCCGGCGAGCTCCTCGCTCGGCTTGGTCAGTTCGTTGAAGCCCACTTCCAGCCGATCCTGCAGCAGTCCGATGGTGGCCAGGATGGCGATCGTCTCGACGGTCTTCTTGCGCTCGTCCTCGGGGAGCGCGACCTCCTCCCGGAGGTGCCCCTTGACCAGTGCCTTCTCCCAGGCCTCGAGCAGGCGCAGCCTCAGCGTCGAACTGTCGCCGCTCCGGGTGTCGAGCTGATCCCAGATCTTGCCCCGCTCTATGTGCTCCAGCAGATGGTGCCGCCGCAGCTGCCGGGCGAGCTGCATGTACAACGGCGACTCGGAGACCACGGCCGTCTCCACGATCCAGTCCAGCCGGTGGCTGTCCGGGTCGGGGTCGTCGCTGGTGAGGTAGTCCAGGGCCGCCTCTTCGGAGAGCGGTTCCAGATCGATGATCGAGGCCTGGGTCTCCTCCAGCGGCGCGTGCGGCCGCGAGGCGATGACGAGCGGGAGCTTCTGCCGCTCCGCCCGTTGGATGGCACGCCGGATGGCGTTGTCCCGGTCCCGCTTCTGATCGTCCGAGGTGAGGGCCTCCTCCAGGCCGTCCGCGAGGACCACGGCCCGGCCGTCACTGCACAACTGCCGCCAGACCTTCGCGCACTGCTCGCCCGACAACAGCCCGCCGGGGTCGGCCTCCTCGTAGAACCGCTGCTGCGCGAGCTCGCGGAAGTCCAGTTTGGCGCCGTCCGTACCGACGTCCCGGAGCCGGACCGGAATGGGCACCCGCCCGTTCTCGGCCAGCATCTGGGTGAGCTGGACGAGCACCGCGGTCTTACCGGCACCCACACTCCCGACGAGCAGACACGGCCGCCGGTTGCGGCGGTCACGCAGCACGTGGGAGATGACCGTGCACAGCTCCCTGCGGCCGACCACCTGCTCGACGCCCTTGCCCGCGGTCGTCACCAGCTCGCTCGGCCGGTGCTTGGCCTTCCTAACGATCGGCCGCCTGATCTTCCAATAGCGATAGAGCAGGAAGGCGGTGGTCGCCAAGGCCAAGGACAGGAACGGCGAGACGAATCCGAGGACGACACCGCAGGCACCGCCGGCGTCCGAACAGCGTCTCTCGATGACGCCCTTCCGGCCCTCGACGATGCTGTACACGGAATATCCGATGAAAATCAGGAAGATCAGCGCAGGGAGCATCTCGAGGTATTTCCGGACGGTGTACCAGGAGAAGGGGAATCCGCCCCGGACCACCTTCCGCCGCGCCACCAGGCGCAGGTGGGCCACCCGCACGAAGCGCCGGATCCGCCTGGCGATGGCGTGCGCCAGCCGCCGCAGACGGACCAGGCGAGGTGCAGCGCGCGGTTCGACCTTTCCCCCTGGCTGCCGCGTGGCGTTGCTCATCGTGATATCCCATGGCGTCCGGAGAACAGAACACGGGTCATCCGAAAAAAGATGCAGGTGTCACTTGGCGTGTCCGCTCGAGAATCTGAGCGCGCCTCAGTTCCATCGAAACACCGATCAGGCGGGATGTAAACCAGATGATCTCGCCATGCGGATGAAACCGTCCCGGTCAGCGACCCGTCAGCAGGGGCAGGACCTGGCGGCAGAGGGAGTCCAGGGCGATCCGCTGGTCCTCGTCGAGGGAGGCGAAGGCCTCGTGGGCGCGGGTCATGTCGTCGCGGATCAGGGTCAGCACCTCGTGGCCCCGGTCGGTGATCGCGACGATCTTGACGCGGCGGTCGCTCGCCGCAGCCTCGCGCCGAGCGAGCCCGAGGGCCTCCAGCCGGTCCACGATGCCGGTGACGTTGGAGGCGTCACAGCCCAGCCGCCCGGCCAGCGCCCGCATCGGCACCGGTACCTGGACCGCCTTGAGCGCCTTGGCCTGTGAGGAGTTCAGCCCGTGCCGGCCTGCGGCCGCGGCGAAGTCCTGGAAGTAGGCGGCGCCGACTGCTGCCACCGTCTCCATCAGATCGGCGGTGGTCGGTGCGGTGGTGGTCGCTGTGGGGCCCATGGTCGCCAGGGTACGCACAACTGCTTCAGTTACTCCAGCTTTGACCGGGGCAAGCAGCAGCTGCCTCAGAGCACCAGCTGCTCGAAGAGCCGTCGCAGCTCGGCCTCCGGGTCGGCCGTCAGGCCGGTGTGCACCGGCCCCGGCTGGACGACCGCGCTGCGCGGCGCGGTGAGCCAGCGGAACCGCTGCCCGGGGCTGTCGGCGGCGGCCGGTCCCGCCTCCCGGCCGCCCGAGCAGACGGCCTCGATCCCGTACAGCGCCCGCCGGACGCCCGCGACGTCCGCCACCGGGTCCAGGGCCAGCAGCCGGGCCTGGTCGAGATGGGTGCGGGCGCCGAGGTGCGCGTTCTGCCGGCAGTAGAGGAGCACCCCGATGTTGATGCACTCCCCCCGTTCGACCCGGGGCACGGCCCGGATCACCGCGTACTCGTAGTCGTGCAGTCGACTCGTCACGAGGGCACCTCCGGCAGCCAGTCGCGCGGGCCCGCCAGCCGGGCCGTCAGCTGGGCGGTGTACGCCTCCCGCACCGCCTCGGCCGTCTCGAAGCCGGGCTCGTCCAGCAGCCACTCCTCCGGGATCGCCGCCACCGCCCCGGCCAGCGCCGCCACGGCCTGCGGGGCCAGCTCGTCGTCCGCGGCCTTGAGGTCCGGCGCGGCACGCAGCAGGGCGTGGTCGGAGGCGTCGTACGGCTTCCTGGTCCAGCCGGCCGCGCCTGCCCAGTGGTGGTGGAAGATCAGGCTGGCGCCGTGGTCGATCAGGCGCAGCCCGCCGGTGGCGACCAGCAGGTTGGGGTTGCGCCAGGAGCGGTCGACGTTGCCGATCAGCGCGTCGAACCAGAGCACCCGCCCGGCCTGCGCCGGGTCCACGTCGAAGCAGAGCGGGTCGAAGTTGAGCGCGCCGCTGACGAAGGCCATCCCCAGGTTCACACCACCGCTGGCCCGGATCTGGTCCTGGATCTGCTGCTCGGGCTCGCTGCGGGCCAGCACCGGATCGAGGTCGAGCCGCACCAGCTCGGGCACCGGCAACCCGATCCGCCGGCCCAGCTCACCGGCCAGCACCTCGGCGATCAGCGCCTTCCGGCCCTGCGCCGCGCCGGACCACTTCAGTACGTAGAGCCGGTGGTCGTCCGCCTCGACCAGGCCCGGCATCGAGCCGCCTTCTCGCAGTGGCGTCACATACCGGACCGCCGTCACCTCGGGGAGCACCCGCCCACCCTATCGATTCCTCGGCCACCCGCTCGCCCGCATCCCCCCTGCGCGGCGCTGCGGTGGCAGCGCCCCGGGGACCGTGCGAGTGTGGCGAACAGTTGTCCTGGTACGGCACGGACCAGCACAGGTAAGGGAAGAACGATGGAGCGACCTCGGATCCTGATAGTCGGCGGTGGCTTCGCCGGTCTGGAGTGCGCACGCCGGCTCGAGCGCAAGCTCGCATCCTCGGAGGCGGAGATCTCCCTGGTCACGCCGTTCAGTTACCAGCTCTATCTGCCGCTGCTGCCGCACGTCGCGGCCGGGGTGCTGACCCCGCAGTCGGTGGCGGTCTCGCTGCGCCGCACGCTGCGCCGCACCCATATCGTCCCGGGCGGTGCGATCGGCATCGATCCGCGCTCCAAGGTCTGCGTGGTCCGGAAGATCACCGACGAGGTGGTGGCGGAGCGGTACGACTACCTGGTGCTCGCGCCGGGCAGCGTGACCCGCACCTTCGACATCCCGGGCCTGACCGACTACGCGCGCGGGATGAAGACGCTCGCCGAGGCGACGTACGTCCGTGACCATGTGATCGCCCAACTCGACCTCGCCTCGGCCACGCTGGACCAGCACGAGCGCGAGTCCCGGCTGCAGTTCGTGGTGGTCGGCGGTGGCTACGCCGGCACCGAGACGGCGGCCTGCCTGCAGCGGCTCACCACCGCCGCGACCAAGCGCTACCCGCGTCTGGACCCGCGCCAGATCAAGTGGCACCTGATCGACATCGCCCCCAAGCTGATGCCCGAACTGGGCGACAAGCTGGGCAGCACCGCTCTGCAGGTACTGCGGGAGCGCGGAATCGAGGTCTCGCTCGGCGTCTCGGTCGCCGAAGTCGGCGCGGAGTCGGTGAAGTTCACCGACGGCCGGGTGCTGCCGAGCCGCACGCTGATCTGGACGGCCGGCGTCGCCGCCAGCCCGCTGATCGGCACCCTGGACGCGGAGACGGTCCGGGGCAGGATCGCGGTGACGGCCGAGATGCGGGTACCGCAGTTCGAGGGCGTCTTCGCGCTCGGCGACGCGGCCGCCGTACCGGATCTTGCCAAGGGGGACGGCGCGGTCTGCCCGCCGACCGCCCAGCACTCGGCCCGTCAGGGACGGGCGGTGGCCGACAACCTGGTGGCGGCGCTGCGCAACCAGCCGCTGGAGCCGTACTACCACAAGGACCTCGGCCTGGTGGTCGACCTCGGCGGCAAGGACGCGGTGTCCAAGCCGATCGGCGTCGAACTCAAGGGAATCCCGGCCCAGTTGGTCGCCCGCGGCTATCACCTGATGGCGATGCGGACCAACGCCGCGAAGTTCCGGGTCGGCGCCAACTGGCTGCTCAACGCCACCGCCGGCGACGACTTCGTCCGGACCGGCTTCCTGGCCCGACAGCCCGCCCGGCTGCGCGACTTCGAGTACACCGACGCCTATCTGACGAAGGATCAAGTCCGCGCGCACGCCCAGGCCCTGCTGGCAAAAGGGTGAACCATCCTCCGCTGATCGTACCGGCGCTCCCGTCCTGACCTGGGCGGGAGCGCCGACACGCGGGCGGGGCGCTTCGTGTACGGGAGACAGGCGGACCGCTAGCCTCCGGCGCCATGCACCCTGTCTCTCTGCCCCGCCGCCGTGCCGTCCTCGGAGCCGCCGCCGTGGCCACCGCCGGCGCGGCCGCCAGCCGGCCCGCCCGTGCCGCCGATCTGCCCACGGACGCCGCGATCGCCAAGGAGGTGCGGGACGAGTTCCTGCACTGCTGGGAGGGGTACAAGCGGGCCGCCTGGGGCTACGACGAAGTCCGGCCGGTCTCCGGCGGGCGGCACGACTTCTTCGCCGGCGGCCACACCTTCGGGCTGTCGATCGTCGAGGCGCTGGACACCCTCTGGCTGATGGAGCTGGACGACGAGGTGAAACTCGCGGCGGACTGGATCGAGGCGCACTTCGACCCCACCGTCGACGCCGAGGTCCAGGTCTTCGAGGTGGTGATCCGCCTGGTCGGCGGCCTGCTGGCGGGCTATCTGTGCACCGGCCGCCCGAAGCTGCTGTCCCTCTGCAGGACACTCGCCGACCGCCTGCTGCCGGCCTTCACCAAGTCCCCCACCGAGATGCCGTACCGCTACGTCAACCTGCGCACCGGCGCGGTCTCCGGCGCCACCAGCCCGCTCGCCGAGATCGGCACCAACCTGGCGGAGTTCGGTGTGCTCTCCCGGCTGACGGGTGACGACAAGTACTGGAGCAGGGCCAAGCGCGCCAGCCTGGCGGTGGCGGCGCGGCGCTCCTCGCTGGGGTTGCTGGGCACCACGCTGAACGTGGAGTCGGGGCGCTGGACCGACACCACCTCGTGCGCGCCGAACCCTCCGGTGGACTCCTTCTACGAGTACCTGTGGCTGGGCTCCCAGCTCTTCGACGACCAGGAACTCCGGGATCTGTACCGGCTGTTGACCAATGCCGTGCTCAAGTACCAGCTGGTGCGCCCGAACGGCTACACCTACTTCCGGCAGGTCGACTACGCGAGCGGCAAGGCGCTCGGGCACGCCCAGTCGGAGCTGGGCTCGTTCTACGCCGGGCTGCTCGGCAAGGGCGGCGACCTGTCCACCGCCCGCGAGTACTACCGCTCCTGGACGACGACGCTGGACACCTTCCGGGTGCTGCCCGAGGCCTTCGACTACGAGTCCGGGAAGATCCACAACGCCCGCAACGACCTGCGGCCCGAGTACGTCAACTCCTCCCTCGACCTCTGGCGGCTCACCGGGGACGTGGAGTTCAAGCAGAGCGCGTACCGCTACCTCCAGGGGCTGAAGTCCAACCTCCGGGTGGCCGGCGGGTACACGGTGGCCGAGGACGTCACCACCTCCCGGATGCGGCTCGGGGATCTGACGCCGGGCTACCTGTTCGCGGAGAACTTCAAGTACCTGTACCTGATGTTCGCGGCGGCGCCGCGCTTCGACTACCGCACCGGTCTGCTGTCGACCGAGGGGAAGCTGCTGCGCGGCGCCGTGCGCACCTGACGGTCACTTGGCGAGCAGGTACATCCCGGTCGCGTCCTGGCCGGCCGTGTTGCGGCAGCTGTAGTTGCCGGAGGGCTTGGCGTACATCAGGGTCAGGCAGCGGCCGACGGCGAGCTGACCGTAGTAGTTCGGGTGCATGGACTCCTGGGTGGTGCCCTGCGGGCTGCTCAGGCCGGCGTCCACGAAGCGTGCCCACTCGCTGGTGGTGGCGGAGGGCGCGGTGGTCGGGGTGGCGAGGCGGGAGGCCGTGGCGCAGACCTCACGTCCCTGCAGCATGTCGCGCAGGTCCATGAACTGCACGCCCTTGGCGGCCGCGACCCCGGCGAGTGCGTCGGAGATCTGCGGGACCATCGAGTCGCGGGCCCAGTCGGCGTCGCCGTCCCAGAACGGGCAGCCGCCGGTGTCGGCCCGGCTCCAGCCGCTCTCGGGGTAGCGCATCTCGGTGCTGCGCGGGATCGGGGAGGGGTAGGACTGCAGCACGATCCTGTAGTCGCCGGAGGCGTAGCCCGCGGCGGACATCACGGCGCGGATCTCGTCGATCGACTTGCCGACGCCGGCCATCGCCGCGGGCATCTTGGCGTCGATGGCGGTCTGCTGGTCGTCGTTGCAGTAGGAGTACCAGATCAGGTAGTCCTTCACGCAGGTCGCGATCACGTCGGCGAAGCCGAGGTCGTTGCCGCCGATCGAGAGGGTGATCAGCTTGACGTTGTTCTGCGCTGCGACGGTGGCGAGCTGGTCCGCCTGCGGGGCCTCGCCCTTGTAGGACTGGCCGCCGTTGGCGGCGCGGAAGACGTTGGCGGTCACGGCGCCCGAGCAGGCCAGGTTGATCTGGGTCTGGGTACCCACGGGCGCACTGCGCACCTCGGCCGAGTCCGAGCGGTCGCACCCGCTCGCATACGTGCTGCCGTAGACGCGGGTGGGGTCGTACGTGCTGCCGGTCCAGGACCGGTCGGTGCCGTCCCGGGCACCGCTGGTGGTGTCGCTGTTGCCCTTCCAGCGACCGGCCTCTCCGGAGATGTAGCTGTCCCCCATCGAGACGCTGGCGGTCGGGCCGGTGGCGGCCTCGGCGGGGGTGGCGAAGGCGAGCAGCGAGCCGGCGAGGGCCGCTGTGGCAAGCAGGGAGGTAAGTCTTCGACAGCTCTTGAGCACGGCGGAACTCCTGCTGACGGCCTCCCGTGAGTGGGGTCGGGAGGCTCGGGTGAGGGTGGGCCGCCGGCCGGTGGCGCGATGAATGTGACATGACCGCGCTTGTTACCGCTAGGTATCCAACACAAGTTTCTTGGACGACCTTTGCTGCGTGATTGTCCGACTACAGGCGGTATGGCACCCGCCCTTCGGGTCAGATCAGGGGTCAGATCAGCCTCGAGGTCGCTCCGGACGCCCCCAGGACGGCCGCCAGGTCGGCCGCCAACTGCGGGGCCTCCCGGGGAGCGAGGGTCGCGATGGTGATCCGTACACCGGGCGGCGACTGCTGGCGGAAGCGCGCCCCGGGCGCCACCACCCAGCCCCGCTGGACCAGGGCCGCCACCACCCCGGACTCGTCCGGCACCGGCACCCAGACGTTCAGCCCGCCGGCGCCGTGCGCCTCGATCCCGTGCGCCGCGAGGGCCGCCAACAGGGCGTCCCGGCGCGCGCGGTAGGCGGCCGCCACCTCACGGACGGGCGCCGCGTCCGTGCGCCAGAGCTCGGCGACGGTGCGCTGGAGCAGCAGGCTGACCCAGCCGGTGTCCAGGCGCTGACGGCCCAGGACCCGGCCGATGGTGTCCTGGTCGCCGATCGCCACGGCGAGGCGCAGGTCGGGCCCGTACGCCTTGGCCGCGGAGCGGATCACCGCCCACCGCGAGGAGCGGCCGGTGGCGAGCGGCTGGTACGGCTGGTCGACGATGCCGTGGCCGTGGTCGTCCTCGATCAGCAGGACCCCGGGATGCTCGGCGAGCACCGCCCGCAGGGCCGCCGCGCGGGCCGGGGTCAGGGCTGCGCCGGTGGGGTTCTGGGCGCGCACGGTGACGATCACGGCCCTGGCACCGGCGGCGAGCGCCTCGGCCAGCGAGTCGGGCAGCGGGCCCTCGTCGTCCAGCCGGACGGAAGCGGGGCGCAGGCCGAGGGCGGGCAGCAGATCGAGCACGCTGCCCCAGCCCGGGTCCTCGACGGCGACCAGGTCGCCCGGGCGCAGCTGGGTGGTGAGGATCCGCTCGATGGTGTCCAGCGCGCCGGAACAGACCGCCAGGGAGCCGTCCGGGGCGCCGTCCGCGAGGAAGGAGGCTCGGGCCAGGGCGAGCAGCTCGGGGTCGGCCCGCGGGTGCCCGTAGAGCACCGGGGCCCGGTCGCCGGCGGCGGCCGCTACGGCCATGGCGGGGGCCAGGGCGGGGAGCAGCGCGGTGTCGGGGTTGCCGTCGGAGAGGTCCCGGGCTCCGGCCGGGACGGGGATGCGGATCTGGTCCCGCGGGGTGGTGGCGGGCCGCGGGCGGACCCGGCTGCCCTTGCGGCCCGCCGTCTCGATCACCCCGCGGTCGCGCAGCAGGCGGTAGGCGGCCGCGACGGTGTTGGGGTTGACGCCCAGCTCGCCGGCCAGGTCGCGCAGCGGCGGGAGTGCGGCGCCCGGCTGCAGCTCGCCACTGCTGACGGCGTGTTCGATGTCGGCGGCAATCTCGTTGGCACGCCGACCCTTGATCCGATAGTCTCCTAGCACAAAAGGAATTATGCACTAGTACATAGAGGTTGTCATGTCGGACACCACCTACGCCCGTACGGAACGCACCACTCCGACCCGCTACCGCGACCGGGCCACCTGGGAGCGCGAGGCCATCCACGCCATTCTGGACAGCGCGTACATCTGCCACCTCGGCTTCATGGCGAACGGCGCGCCGGTGGTGCTGCCCACCATCTACGCCCGCGTCGGCGACCGCCTCTACGTGCACGGCTCGACGGGCAGCCGCCCGCTGCGCGGGGCCGGCGCCGACCAGGGCATGCCGGTGTGCGTCACGGTGACCTTGGTGGACGGGCTGGTGCTGGCCAAGTCCGCGTTCAACCACTCGGTCAACTTCCGCTCCGTGGTGGCCCACGGCATCGCCCAGCAGGTCACCGACCCGGAGGAGCTGGCGGTGGCCCTGGACGCCCTGGTGGACCACTCCGTCCCCGGCCGCTCGGGCGACGTCCGCCGGCCCAACGCCAAGGAGCTGGCGGCGACGGCGGTGGTACGGCTGGTGCTTGACGAGGTGTCGGCGAAGACCCGGGACGACGGGGTGGACGACGACGAGGCCGACCTGGAGCTGCCGTACTGGGCGGGTGTGGTCCCGGTCTCGACGGTGCACGGCACCCCGGTGCCGGACGCCTCGACCACCGTCCCGCTGCCCGCGTATCTGCGCGACTTCCGCTGACGGAGGGCCGGTCATGCTCATCAGGTCCTGGGACAGGGGCAGCGAGGCCGAGTGGCGCGAGTGGCTCGCGGCGGGGCGCGACTTCGGCCTGCTGGCCGCCAACGGCCCCGCCGGCAGCGGGCCGGTGCTCGTCCCCACCCACTTCGTGCTGGACGCCGAGCTCGGTGAGATCCTGCTCCATCTGGCCACCCCGAACCCGCTCTGGGCCGCGGTCCGGGCCGACCCGCACGTGACGCTGTCGGTCACGGACGACTACGCCTTCGCACCCGGCCACTGGCGCGGCGAGCCCGGGACGCCGACCAGCTACTACGCCTCCGTCCAGTTCTCCTGCAGCGCCGAGATCGTCGAGGACGCGGCGGGCAAGGCGGAGATCCTCAACCGCCAGCTCGCGCACTTCCAGCCGGAGACGCCCGACACCCGGGTCACCCCGGGCGAGGAGCCGTTCGGCAGACTGCTCTCCGGCATCCGCGGGCTGCTACTGACGGTCCGCCGGGTCGACGCCAAGTTCAAGTACGACGACAAGAAGCCGGCCGAGCAGCAGGCCGCACTGGCCGACCGGCTGGCAGAGCGCGGCCAGGGGCTGGACGCGGGCGCCCGGGCGCAGCTGCTCCGACGCAACGCGCTGCGGAGCTGACGGCACCTCCGAGGGGTGGGCGGGATCCGACATTTCGGTTCATCAGCTGCATAACGCGCAATGAGCACGTAAGGCTGATGGAATGTGAGCCGGATCCTCTCCGTCCGGCCGAGCGCGCGGGCCGCCGAACCCCGGGAGCGCCTCCTGTCCACCACCCCTCCGACCCGCTGGGCCGGCGAGGCGCATCTCAGCCATGTCGTCTTCATCTCGGCGGCCGCCGCGATGGGCGGCTTCCTGTTCGGTTACGACAGCGCGGTCATCAACGGTGCGGTGACGGGCATTCAGAAGCACTTCGGCGTCGGGAACGGCGAGACCGCCTTCGTGGTCGCGATCGCCCTGCTCGGTTCGGCGGCCGGCGCGGTGGCCGCCGGCCGGCTGGCCGACCACCTGGGCCGGGTCAGGACCATGCTGCTGGCCGCCGTGCTGTTCGCGATCAGCGGCGTGGGCTCGATGTTCCCGCCCAACATCGGCCTGCTGGGCTTCTGGCGGGTGGTGGGCGGCATCGCGATCGGCATCGCCTCGGTGATCGCACCGACGTACATCGCCGAGGTGGCCCCCACCGCGTACCGCGGGCGGCTCGCCTCGTTCCAGCAGCTCGCCATCGTGCTCGGCATCACCGTCTCGCAGCTCGCCAACTGGGGGCTCAACCAGGCGGCCGGCGGCGAGTCCACCGGGCACCTCGGCGGGGTGCAGGCATGGCAGTGGATGCTCGGCGTGGAGGCGATCCCGGCCATCGTGTACGGGCTGATGGCGCTGGCCATCCCCGAGTCGCCGCGCTTCCTGATCGCCGATCACCGCGAGGAAGAGGCCCGCAAGGTGCTGACCGAGGTGGAGGGCGCGGGCGTCGACCTCGACGCCCGGGTGGCCGAGATCCGGGCGGTGCTGGAGAGTACGCACAAGCCCAGGCCGAAGGACCTGCTCAGCGGCCGGTTCGGCCTGCTGCCGATCGTCTGGGTGGGCATCGGCGCCTCGGTCTTCCAGCAGTTCGTCGGCATCAACGTGATCTTCTACTACTCCTCCTTCCTGTGGCAGTCGGTCGGTATCGACGAGAGCAACTCGCTGCTCATCAGCCTGTCCACTTCGATCATCAACGTGATCGGCACGGTGGTCGCGATGGCCCTGGTGGACCGGATCGGCCGCAAGCCGCTCGCCCTCGCCGGGTCGGCGGGCATGGCGCTGGCGCTCGGCACGGCGGCCTGGGCCTTCTCCTACCGGGTCGGCACGGGCGACACGGCGACGCTCGCCGACACGTACGCCACGGCGGCGCTGGTCGCCGCGCACGTCTTCGTGTTCTGCTTCGCCTTCTCCTGGGGCGTGGTGGTGTGGGTGCTGCTCGGTGAGATGTTCCCCAACAAGATCCGCGCGCTGGCCCTGTCGGTGGCCGCCTCCGCCCAGTGGATCGCCAACTGGGCCATCACGGTGAGCTTTCCGAACCTCTCCGACTGGAACCTGTCGGCCACCTATGTGATCTACGCGGTCTTCGCGGTGCTCTCCATCCCCTTCGTGGCCCTCTGCATCCGGGAGACCAAGGGCCGGGCACTGGAGGAGATGGGCTGAAACCACCACTCACCCGATCGGCGTGCGTCGGTGCCGGACACCGGCACCGCGCCACACATAGCATCGCTCCAGCGAGCCACCTGCACCCGCCGGACACGGCGCCGACCGTATCCGCACTGCCACGCTTCGCGCATTCGAACACAGAAGAGGACTGATGGGCGGTTCCCGGCAGAACGTCACCTTCCCCAGCAACGGTCGAACGGCGCACGGCTACCTCGCGCTGCCACCGACGGGCACAGGGCCCGGACTGATCGTCATTCAGGAGTGGTGGGGGCTCACCTCGCATGTCGCCTCCGTGGTGGACAGGTTCGCCGCCGAGGGCTTCGTGGCCCTCGCACCGGACCTGTACGGCGGCACCACCACGCACGACAAGGCCGAGGCCGCGCGGCTGCTGCGTGAGATGCCGGCCGAGCGGGCCGCCCAAGACCTGCGCGGGGCGGTGGACTTCCTGCTGGAGCAGCCCCAGGTGGCCGGGGACTCCGTGGGGGTCGTCGGCTTCTGCATGGGCGGCGGGCTCGCGCTGGTGCTGGCCGCACAGGAGGGCGACCGGGTGGCGGCGGTCGTACCGTTCTACGGCCTGCCCAAGGACCCCGGCTTCGACTACCGCGGGCTGACCGCCCATGTGCTCGGGCATTTCGGGGAGCACGACCGGTCGAACCCGGTCGCCGCCGTGGACGAGGCCGCGATCCGGATCGGCGAGGCCACCGACCGCCGGCCCGAGATCCACTTCTATCCGGCCGGCCACGCCTTCATGAACGACGAGAACCTGATCGGCACGTACGACGCGCTGCAGGCCCGGATCGCCTGGCAGCGGACGCTCAGCTTCCTCCGGGGTCACCTGGGCTGAACGGCGGACGCCGATAATCGGATGGACAGGCGGTGGGTGCGGACACCATAGTCTCGGGGTGACCAGCCAGCCTCAGCCCAGCAGCCCCTTCTCCTGGGCCGGCCGCAACTACCGGATCCAGACCGCCGCGACGGTGGTCAGCGGGCTCGGCAACGCGGCCGCGCCGATCGCCACCGCCTACGCGGTCCTGGCGACCGGCGGCGGCACCACCGAGGTCGGCTACGTCACCGCCGCGCGGATGGTGCCCCTGGTACTCCTGCTGCTGATCGGCGGCGCGCTCGCCGACCGCCTGCCGCGCCACCACGTGATGGTCGCCTCCAACCTGTTCAACGCCCTCTCCCAGGCCGCCCTCGCCGCGCTGGTGCTCAGCGGCAGCGTCCGACTCTGGGAGCTGCTGCTGCTCTCCGCCGCCGGTGGCGCCGGCCAGGCCTTCTACTCTCCGGCCTCCGAGGGCATGATCATGCAGAGCGTGGCCCAGGAGCACGCCGGCAAGGCCTTCTCGATCTTCCGGATGGCGATGAACGGCGCCCAGATCGGCGGTGCGGCGCTCGGCGGCGCCCTGGTCGCCGCCGTCGGGCCCGGGTGGGTGCTGGCCATCGACGCGGTCGGCTTCACCGTCGCCGCCGGGCTGCGGATCTTCCTGGAGGTCGAGGCGGCCCCTGCCACCGGCGACGGCGCCGGTCACAGCATGGTGCACGAACTGCGTGAAGGCTGGCGCGAGTTCGTCTCGCGGCGCTGGCTCTGGGCCGTGGTCCTGCAGTTCTCGGTGGTGATGGCCTGCATCACCGCGGTCGAGTCGGTGTACGGCCCGGTGGTCGCCCAGCAGCACCTCGGCGGCGCCCGCGACTGGGGCTTCGCGATGGCCGCCTTCGGCATCGGGATGCTCGCCTGCGGTGTGCCGATGGCCCGTTGGCAGCCGCGCCGGATCCTGCTGGTGGGCAACTACGGCGTCTTCCTGTTCGCGCTCCCCGCCCTGGCACTGGCACTCACCGCCCCGCTCCCCGTGCTCGCCACCGCGATGTTCGTCGCCGGGGCCGGGGTGACGGTCTTCGGGGTGAACTGGATGGTGGCGCTCCAGCAGGAGATCCCGGTCGAGCTGTTCTCCCGGGTCTCCGCGTACGACTACTTCGGCTCGCTCGCCCTCACCCCCGTCGGCACCGCGCTCGCCGGCCCGGCCTCGAACGCGCTGGGCCTCAGCGGCGCGCTGTGGACGTGCACGGCACTGACCGGGCTGCTCGCCGCCGCCGTACTGGCGGTGCCGGAGGTCCGCCGGCTCTCCCGGGCCCGGGCCCCGATCGTCGTCACCCCGGCGAAGGTGCCCGTCACAACCGGGTGACCGGAGGCAACGCCACCATGTCGACCGGCCGCTGGAGCGGCGCCCGACGTGAGCCGGCTGCGGCGCGCAGGGTAGGTTCCGGTCCACCTACCGCCGATTGGCCCTGTCCGGAGGCGGCCGACGCCCCCTAGGGTCGGTCCCATGCGGATCAGAGTCATCGATGCCTTCTCCGACCGGCCCTTCGCCGGCAACCCCGCCGCGGTCTGCGTCCTGGACGGGCCCGACTGGCCCGACGCCGCCTGGATGCAGCGGCTCGCCATCGAGATGAACCTCTCCGAGACCGCCTTCGCCCGGCCGCTGCCGGGCGAAGGCGAGGCGGACTGGGGGCTGCGCTGGTTCACCCCCGGCAACGAGGTCGACCTGTGCGGGCACGCCACCCTGGCCACCGTCCACGCCCTGCGCTCCGACGGCCTGCTGGTCGAGGGCTGGGTACGCTTCGCCACCCGCAGCGGCGTCCTGCGGGCCCGTCCCGAGTCCGACGGCACCATCACCCTGGACTTCCCGGTCAACCCGCGGATTCCGGTCCCGGCGCCGGACGGCCTGGCCGAGGCCCTCGGCAGCCCGGTGGTCGCGAGCTTCGACACCGGCCCGCTCGGCGACCTGCTGGTGCTGCTCCCCGACGAGAAAACCGTCCGGGCGCTCAGCCCCGATCTCGGTGCCGTCGCCGGGCTGCCCACCCGAGGCGTGGTCGTCACGGCACCCGCGGAGGACCCCTCGGCGGAGTACCAGTTCGTCTCCCGCTTCTTCGGCCCGGCCGTCGGCGTCCCGGAGGACCCGGTCACCGGCAGCGCCCACACCGCTCTCGCCCCGTACTGGGCCGAGCAGCTGGGCCGCACCCGGCTGACCGGCTACCAGGCCTCGGCGCGCGGCGGCCTGGTCGTCTGCGAGCTGACGGGTGACCGGGTCCTGCTCTCCGGGCGCGCGGTGACCGTACTGGACGGAGTGCTCAGCCCGTCGGCAGCCAGCTGACGTGCCCCGCCAGCACGGCGTACCCGACGAAGGCGACGGTGTCGATCAGCCCGTGGGCGACCACCAGCGGCATCACCCGCCCCCAACGGCGGTACAGCAGGCAGAAGACGACGCCCATCACCATGTTGCCGACCAGCCCGCCGACGCCCTGGTAGAGGTGGTACGAGCCGCGCAGCACCGAGCTGGTCACCAGCATGGCGGGCCAGCCCCAGCCGAGCTGGCCGAGGCGGCGCAGCAGGTAGCCGACCACGATCACCTCCTCCAGGATGGCGTTCTGCCAGGCGGAGGCGATCAGCACCGGGATGCGCCACCAGACACTCGGCAGGCCTGACGGTGCGACGGTCAGGTTGAAGCCGAGCGCCTGTGCGGCCAGGTAGAGGGCGAGGCCGGAGCCGCCGATCGCGGCGGCGACGGCCGCGCCCCGGCCGAGGTCGCCCAGCTTGCGGCGGAGGTCGAAGCCGAGCACCCGCAGCGAGGTGCCCTCCCGGACCAGCAGGTAGCCGACCAGCACCACGGGCATCAGGCCGCGGAGGATGTAGTAGGTCTGCCAGGCCAGGTCCAGCCAGGGCCGGCCCGGCGCCCGGGAGGCGTTCAGGGTGGCGACCTGCTTGCCGAGGGCGAGCGGTTCGGTGAGCGAGCCGGCGAAGCTGATCAGCGCGGCGACACCGCTCGCACCGAGCGACAGCCCCAGGACGATCAGCAGTTCCACGCCGAGCAGCCGACGGGACGGCGCCGAGGTCTCGCACTCGGTCGAAACGGTGGTCACCAGGTCTCCAGCACACGAGGCTCGGCCCGGCGACCGATCCTGCCGCCGGGCCGATCATCCTTCCATACCAAGGCGACTCGGAACGGTCACCCCACCGGCCAGGTGTGGACGGGCTCGCCGGTGCGCATGTACTCCATGTACCGCCGGGTCATCGCGGAGATGGCCGCTCCCCGGTCCATGCCGAACTGCTCGCGCAGCCGGTGCACGGTGGCGCTCTGCCAGCCGGCCCCGTTGGTGCGGCGCAGGCAGCGCTGCTCGATGATGCCGAGATAGCGGTCCCGGTCCCCCGGCGCCACACCCCACTGGTCCAGGCCCTGGTACGCGAGCGGGAGCAGCTCGTTCAGCACCAGGTCGGTGGCCGCGACGGGGGCCGTGCCCCGGGCCCCGCGGCCGTGCCTGGGCCACTGCAGGACGGCCTCGACGCCGTACCGGGCGGCGGTGTGGAAGTTCTCGTCGGCCTGTGCGAAGGGCAGCCGGGTCCAGACCGGCCTCGGCTGTTCGGCGAGGACCCGGACCAGGCCGTAGTAGAAGGCCGCGTTGGCCAGGGTGTCCGCCACGGTGGGCCCGGCCGGCAGGCAGCGGTTCTCCACCCGCAGGTGCGGTACGCCGCCGGCGACGTCGTACACCGGGCGGTTCCAGCGGTAGATGGTGCCGTTGTGCAGGCGCATCTCGGAGAGCTTGGGGACGCCGCCGGAGGCGAGCACCTTGACCGGGTCCTCGTCGTCGCAGATCGGCAGCAGGGCCGGGAAGTACCGCAGGTTCTCGGCGAAGAGATCGAGCGCGGAGTCGACCCAGCGCTCCCCGAACCAGGTGATGGGGCGTACGCCCTGCGCCTTGAGCTCGGCCGAACGGGTGTCGCAGGCCTGCTGGAAGAGGACGGGGCGCGTCTCGCGCCACAGCTCCCGACCGAACAGGAAGGGCGAGTTGGCGCCGAGCGCGACCTGGATCGAGGAGATCGCCTGGGCGGCGTTCCAGACCGAGGCGAAGCGCTCGGGGGTGACCTGGAGGTGCAGCTGGAGCGAGGTGGCGGCGGCCTCGGCGACCATCGAGACCGATTCGACGGCCAGGTGCTCGACGCCCTCGATGTCGAGGGCGATGTCCTCCCCTCGCGCGGCCAGTATCTGGTCGCTGAGCAGGGTGTAGCGGTCGTTGTGGGACATGCTCTCGAGGCCGGTGTGGTCCAGGTCGAGGGTCGGCAGGATGCCGACCATCACGATCCGGGCGCCGACCTCGGCGGCCTTGCGGTCGGCGTACCGCAGGCCGGTGTCGATCTCCTCGCGGAGTTCCTCCAGGACATGCCCGCCGAGCCGGCGCGGTGCAATGTTGACCTCGATGTTGAACTGGCCGAGCTCGGTCTGGAAGTCACTGGAGGCGATGGCGCCGAGCACCTGCTCGTTGAGCATCAGCGGTTGGCCCTGCTCGTCCGCCAGGTTGAGCTCGATCTCCAGCCCCATCATGGCCCTGGGACGGTCGAAGCGCTCCTCGCGCAGCATCCGCTCCAGGGCGTCCAGACACGACTGGAGCTTGCGACGGTACAGCTGTCGGTCGGACAGTTCCGCGCGAGTCGCCACGACCTTCTCGCCCATGGGTGCCCCTTCACCTAGGTCGACCGTTACTGCATCATGCCCAGCGCGAAGATCGATAGCCGCCTGCTCGAACGCGTTGGCGGGACAAGCTTCCTGACGTTCTATCAGCGACTTTCCAACTTGCCCCAGACCACCGAACGTGATAAGAAGGTCACCCTGCGCACCTGTTCGAGTAGAATTCGCACTGCGCTCCGGCCCGGTTGCATGCCGCTCCGAGACCCTTGTCGACGGCCCCCTCGTAGCTGGCACACTCCGCGCCCGCACCGCGATCATGCACAACCGGACACGGCCAGGTCCCGTCACACCAACGCCACGCCGGTATGCCGCACTCGCACGCCGATCTAGCACGGAGAGGCGACCCGCCATGACTCTGCAGACGCCCCAGCCCCCGCCCAGTGCCCTGCGCGCCGTACTCGGCGCGCTGGACTGCGAGGCCGCGCTGTGCCAGCCTGCCGCCGCCGCCCTGCGCGGCGCGGCGGGCGCACTGCTGCCCACGCATCCGCTCGCGGTGCACGTGCTGGACGGGCCCGGTACCCATCTCGCGTCGGCCCGGCGCACCGGGTGGCGTTTCCTGATCAAGCACAGCCCGCTCAAGCAGGGCGCGTCGGAGGTGGCCGCGGCGGCCGAGGTGGTCGAGACGCCGGACGGCCACTCCTTCTCGCACTTCACCGCCGGGCCGTACCTGGACTCGACCGTCCGCGCGCTGCGGCAGGCCTGGCAACTCGCCCAGGCCTCGCGCTCGCGGCATCAGCCGAGGCTGCTGTCGATGCCGGGCCACTACGCCACGGCGCTCTGGCTGCACCACCCCGAGCCGGGCCCGGCCACCGACCTGCTGATCCCACTGGCGCCGGCGCCGCTCGGCATCACGGCCCACCGCGTCTACCCGGCGGCCGAACTGCTGGCCCTGCTGGAGCGCACCCGCGTCCCCGCTCCGCTCGCACTCGGGATCTCCTGAGCCTCCTGAGGCTCCTGGGTCCCCTGAGACACATTCACCCGGACGGGCCATCCGGGCTGACCCGATCCGGCCAGCCCGTTGATGACCCGTCCGGAAGTCGCTCGCCTCGGTCCGCCATCTGAATGGGTGATGTAGGGCGCTCAGTTGTGGCGCATGTCACGAAACTGCTGCGGGATGGCCTCGGGATGCCGACACTGGGAACCAGCGTGGGAGGGGCGTCAGTCCTACCCATCGAAGCGCCGGTTCACACCTGCGGGCCGGGATTGCAAGCGAAGCGAGGGTACGAGCTATGTGCCAGCACCGTCCTGAGTGCCCGTCCGCGGAATCCGCCGACCGCGAGGCGGCCGTGCCGGTCGCCTGCCACCCCGACCAGGGGTGGAGCCTGCTCTGCAACGGCGTCCTGCTCTTCGACGACACCGGCGAGCTGCTGCCCGACGGCCGGGTGATCGCCCCACGCCGCCCCCTGGCCATCGCAGCCTGACCAGAGGCAACCGGAGGCAGCGGGCCAACCACCGGGGGCGCGGGGCTCTGCTTGATCAGAAGCGTGCGCGAAACCGGAAGGCCCCACGCCGCAGCCGGGCTCGGACAGCACATGCAACTCACTGTCCGAACCCGGCTGACGATCCAGCTCCTCCGCCCCGCGCCGTTCCCCGCGCCCCTTCGGGCTACCCGGTTGCCCGGGCTGTCCGATTACGCGCCGTACTCGTCCAGCGGCGGGCACGAGCAGACCAGGTTGCGGTCCCCGTACGCGCCGTCGATCCGGCTCACCGGCGGCCAGTACTTGTCGGCCGGGTTGACGCCCGCCGGGAAGACCGCCTCCTGGCGCGAGTAGCCGTGCGCCCAGTCACCGGCCAGCGTGGCCGCGGTGTGCGGGGCGTTACGCAGCGGGTTGTCCTCCGCCGCCCACTCGCCGGAGCCGACCTTGTCGATCTCGCCGCGGATCTCGATCATCGCCTCGCAGAAGCGGTCGATCTCGTGCAGGTCCTCGGACTCGGTGGGCTCGATCATCAGCGTGCCGGCCACCGGGAAGGACATGGTCGGGGCGTGGAAGCCGTAGTCGATCAGGCGCTTGGCGATGTCGTCCACGGTCACCCCCGTCTCCTTGGTGAGCGGGCGCAGGTCGATGATGCACTCGTGCGCGACCAGGCCGCCGGGGCCCGTGTAGAGCACCGGGAAGTGCGGGGCGAGGCGCTTGGCGATGTAGTTGGCGTTCAGCACCGCGACCTGGGTGGCGCGCTTGAGGCCCTCGCCGCCCATGAGGCGGACGTACGCCCAGGAGATCGGCAGGATGGCCGCCGAGCCCCACGGCGCCGCCGAGATCGGGCCGACGCCGGTGGCCGGGCCCGCCTCGCTCTGCAGCGGGTGGTTGGGCAGGTACGGCGCGAGGTGCTCGCGCACCGCGACCGGGCCGACGCCCGGGCCGCCGCCGCCGTGCGGGATGCAGAAGGTCTTGTGCAGGTTCAGGTGCGAGACGTCCGCGCCGAACTTGCCCGGCTTGGCGAGGCCGACCAGGGCGTTCAGGTTGGCACCGTCGACGTACACCTGGCCGCCGGCCTCGTGCACGGCCGCGCAGATGTCGGTGATCTGGGTCTCGAACACGCCGTGGGTGGACGGGTAGGTGACCATCAGCACGGCGAGCTGGTCGCGGTGCTGGTCGATCTTGGCCTGCAGGTCCACGACGTCCACGTCGCCGTCGGTCAGGGTCTTGACCACGACGACCCGCATGCCAGCCATCACGGCGGAGGCCGCGTTGGTGCCGTGCGCGGAGGCCGGGATCAGGCAGACGTCGCGCTGGGTGTCGCCGTTGGCCCTGTGGTACGCGCGGACGGCCAGCAGGCCGGCCAGTTCGCCCTGGGAGCCCGCGTTGGGCTGGATGGAGACGGCGTCGTAGCCGGTCACCTCGACCAGCTGCTGCTCCAGCTGGCGGATCAGGGTGAGGAAACCTTCCGCCTGGTCGATCGGGGTGAAGGGGTGCAGCTGGCCGAACTCGGGCCAGGTCACCGGCTCCATCTCGGTGGTCGCGTTGAGCTTCATGGTGCAGGAGCCCAGCGGGATCATGCCGCGGTCCAGCGCGTAGTCGCGGTCCGAGAGGCGGCGCAGGTAGCGCAGCATGGCGGTCTCGGAGCGGTGGCTGTGGAAGACCGGGTGGGTGAGGTACTCGTCCTCGCGCAGCAGGGCGGCCGGCAGCGCGTCGGCGGTCTCGTCCACCGAGGCACCGCGCACGCCGAAGGCGGCCCAGACGGCGGCCAGGTGGTCGCGGGTGGTGGTCTCGTCGCAGGAGATCGAGACCAGGTCCTCGCCGTCCTGGAAGAGGTTGACGCCGTTGTCACGGGCGGCCGCGACCACGGAGGCGGCGCGGCCGGGGACGCGGGCGGTGACGGTGTCGAAGAACTCGCCGTGCACCAGCTCGACGCCACCGGCGCGCAGGCCCTCTGCCAGCGCGGCGGCGTAGCGGTGGGTGCGGCGGGCGATGTCGGCCAGGCCGTCGGGGCCGTGGTAGACCGCGTACATCGAGGCCATCACGGCGAGCAGCACCTGGGCGGTGCAGATGTTGGAGGTGGCCTTCTCGCGGCGGATGTGCTGCTCGCGGGTCTGCAGGGCCAGGCGGTAGGCGCGGTTGCCGTCGGCGTCGACGGAGACGCCGACCAGGCGGCCGGGCAGGTTGCGGGCGTACTCGGCGCGGACGGCCAGGTAGCCGGCGTGCGGGCCGCCGAAGCCCATCGGCACGCCGAAGCGCTGCGAGGTGCCGCAGGCGATGTCGGCGCCCAGCTCGCCCGGCGACTTCAGCAGGGTGAGGGCCAGCAGGTCGGCGGCGACGGCGACGACCGCGCCCAGGCCGTGGGCCTGCTCGATGACGGGCTTGAGGTCCCGCACGACGCCCGAGGCACCCGGGTACTGGAGCAGCGCACCGAAGACGCCGCGCTCGGCGATCTCGGCCGGGATGCCGGCGGAGAGGTCGGCGACGACCACCTCGACACCGGTCGGCTCGGCGCGGGTCTGGATCACCGCGATGGTCTGCGGCAGCGTGTCGGCGTCGACCAGGAAGACGCCGCCCTTGACCTTGGTGACACGGCGGGCCAGCGCCATCGCCTCGGCGGCCGCCGTGCCCTCGTCGAGCAGCGAGGAGCCGGAGGTGGCCAGGCCGGTGAGGTCGGAGACCAGGGTCTGGAAGTTGAGCAGCGCCTCCAGGCGGCCCTGCGAGATCTCCGGCTGGTACGGGGTGTAGGCGGTGTACCAGGCGGGGTTCTCGAGCACGTTGCGCAGGATCACCGGCGGGGTGAAGGTGCCGTAGTAGCCCAGGCCGATCATCGGCTGGAGGACCTGGTTGCGGGAGGCCAGCTCGCGGAGTTCGGCGAGCACCTGGGCCTCGCTGCGGCCCGCGGGGAGGCCGAGCGCGGTGAGGCTGCGGATCGCCTCGGGCACGGCGGCGTCGGACAGCTCGTCCAGCGAGCCGTAGCCCACGTGGGCGAGCATCTTGTCCTGTGCGGCCGCGTCGGGGCCGATGTGGCGGGTCTCGAAGGGGCTGGCCTGCTCGAGCTCGGTGAGCGTCGCGTCGCTGTGGGTGCGACCGGTGATCGGCTGGGCGTTCATGGGGGTCGAGGCCTCCTGGTCACGGACCGGCGGGGGTACGCACGCCGGACGGCCGCCGTGGGAGGCCTTCAACGCACGAACCCGTAAGCCTCCCCCTCTGTCATCTGTACCTGAGAGCTTCGTCGTACCGGCGCCCGTTGGCATCCCGTCGACTTGCACCGTCGGTGAGGGTGGTGGCCACCGGCTCCTGCGCCGGCGGTCCTGCCCTGCTTTCCAGAGTGACCTATCCCACGCGGTACGGATGCCTGAGAGATTCCGGGGAGGAGTTGCTCCTTCGGCGCCCCTGCCTCGCTGTTTCACGGGGTCGGGGACTCTCCCGCGCGGGCTCGGCGGTCGCGCCCAGGGTACCAGCGGAATCCCCGCAGATCACCGGTCAGGGCGGGGCCGTCGGTACGGGTGCGAAGTACCCCGGACGGCCCAGTGGTATCCCGGACGGCCGCGCTCGGGTCGCAGGTGCCCGATTGATGCCTTTTCGTGTGAAGTGGCGGATGGGCAGCTCCTCCAACCGCCCCCTGACGGAGATTCCACAGGAGCAGTTGGACTGGAGGAAAGCGTGCAGACCGATATCGATCCGCGAGACCTGATCGGGCACAAGGCGGTCGACCGGAACGGTGACAAGATCGGCACGGTCGACGAGGTGTATCTCGACGACGCGACCGGCGAGCCCGAGTGGGCCGCGGTCCGCACCGGGATCTTCGGCCGGGACGCGTTCGTCCCGCTGACCACCAGCGAGTTCTCGGGCGAGGAGCTCAAGGTCCCGTACGACAAGTCCCTGATCAAGGAGTCTCCCGACTTCGGCGTGGGCCAGCACCTGTCCCCGGCCCAGGAGCTCCAGCTCTACCGCTACTACGGGCTGGACGCCGGCGGCACTCCCCCCGCCTCGGCCACCAACGGCTCCGTCGCACCGAAGGGCGCCGACCTCGACTTCGGCGCAGTCCCCGCCGCCCCCGCCCCCGCACCCCCGAAGACCGAGGCCGCAACGATGCCGTTCACCGCACCGCTCACCGATCACGAGAAGCCGTCCCCAACGGTCGAGAAGTCCATCCCCGAGACCTCCGAGACCAACGTACGGTCCATGACCCCGACCGTCGCGCAGCCCGTCCCGGCATCGGACGCGCCGATGACCAGCACCCCGAACGGGCCGCTGGAGGTCACCTGCCGCGAGGAGCGGCTCGACATCACCACCGAGTGGCAGGTGACGTACACGGCCCGGCTCCGCAAGTACGTGACCAGCGAGACGGTCGAGCGCCATGTGCCGGTGGTGCGGGAGCGGGTCCGGGTGGAGCGGGTGCCGGTCACCGAGGGCGAGCGGGACGCGCTGACCCAGGAGGAGATCGCCGAGGCGGTCGAGGAGGTCACGCTGCGGGAGGAGCGGCCGATGGTGCGCAAGTACCTGGTGCCGATCGAGCGGGTGCGACTGGTCGTCGAGCGCTACACCGACGACCACGTGGTGCGCGAGGAGCTGCGCCGCGAGCACGTCGAGATCGACGACAGCGCCGGTGCCGAGCCGGCCGCCGACGCCCCGGCCCCCGCCGCGGCGCAGGCCCCAATGCCGGACTCGCCTCGGCCGGAGCCGCTTCGCCCCTCCTGAGTCCAACGACCCCGGTGAGTCCAACGGCCCCGGCCCGCTCCTCGGCGGGCCGGGGCCGTTGCGTCGCCTAAGCTTCACCAGTCGATATTTGACATAGTGAAGTATCTGGCTGCATGGTTACTTCAGTTCGTTTACTTTCGCCCATCTGAAGCACATCGCTCGGGTGGCCTGAACTGGAGGAAGAACCGTGAGTGAGGCACCACAGCCCACCGCCACGGCCGCGAAGCCGAGCAGCGCACGTGTGCTCCCCGCCCTGGTACTGGCGATGCTGGCGTTCAGCGTGGTGCAGACCGCGGTCGTGCCGATCCTGCCGTCGCTGGCCAAGGAGCTGAACGTCTCCGGCTCCAACATCACCTGGCTGATGACGGCCAACCTCCTCTCCGCCGCCGTGCTGACCCCGCTGCTCGGCCGCTTCGGCGACCTGCGCGGCCGCAAGCCGATGCTGCTGGTCTCGCTGGCCGGCCTGGTGGCCGGCTCCGCGCTCGCGGTCGGGACCCACTCCTTCACCTGGCTGGTCGTCGCCCGCGTCCTGCAGGGCGCCGGCGGTGGCGTGCTGCCGCTGGCGATCAGCATCGTGCGTGACGAGCTCCCCCGGGAGAAGGTCACCGGCGGGGTCGCCCTGATCAGCGCCTCGATGGGCGTCGGCAGCGGCCTCGGCCTGGTCGCCACCGGCCTGCTGCTGGAGCACTGGAGCTACAAGTCCATCTTCTGGATGGGCCTCGTCTTCGGCCTGATCGCGGTCGCCCTGGTCGCCCTGCGCGTCCCCAAGGACCCGGTGATCGACAAGGACGGCGGCGCCGACCCGCTCGGCGCGCTGACCCTGGCCGGCTGGCTCTCCGCCCTGCTGGTCGCCGTCAGCCAGGGCAACCACTGGGGCTGGACGTCCAACAAGACCCTCGGCCTGTTCGCCGTCGCCGCCGTGATCGCGCTGGTCTGGATCGTCATCGAGACCAAGGTCAGCCACCCGCTGGTGGACATGAAGATGATGTCCCGCCCGGCCGTCGCCTTCACCAACATCTCCGGCCTGCTCATCGGCTTCGGGATGTACGGCTCCTTCCTGGTGATCAGCAACTTCGCGCAGACCCCCGAGAAGCTCGCCCACTACGGCTTCACCGCCACCGTGCTGCACGCCGGCGTGATGCTGCTCCCGTCCGCCGTCGGCTCGATGGTCGCCGCCCCGGTCGGCGCCATGCTGATCGCCCGCCGTGGCCCGCGTCTGCCGCTGGTGCTCGGTGGCGTGCTCGGCGCCGTCTCGATGGCGTACCTGGCCGTCCGGCACAGTGCCGAGGGTGACATCTACACCGCCTCCGCCGTGTTCGGCCTCGGTGTCGGCCTCGCCTACGCCGCCATGCCCGCCTTCATCAACGGCGCCGTGCCGATCGAGCAGAGCGGCATCGCCAACGGCATGAACGCGGTGCTGCGCACCGTCGGTGGCGCCGTCGGCACCGCCGTGATGGGCGCCATCCTGACCGGCGACACCATCAAGCACCTGCCGATCCCGCTGCCCACCCTGGACGCGTACAAGCACGCCTTCTGGACCGCAGCCGTGATGTGCCTGGTCGCCGCGGCCGTGCCGTTCGCCATCCGCCGCATCAAGCCCGCTGTCGCCGCTCCGGTGGAGAGCAGCGTCGGCCTGGAGCTGGCCAAGACCGACGCCTGACGAGGCGTCCACCCTCGCGCTCCGGGACAGGGCGCGAGGGGACTGGGCCCCGGTGGTCGGTGAGGGCATCGCGACCCGCCCGAGGCCCAGCCCGACAGTCGGCCCCTGGAATCCCCTGTGGATTCCGGGGGCCGGTGCCGTTCACGGCCGCAGGGCTCAGGTCTTCAGCGGCCTCAACGGCAAGGGCGCCGAGGGCACCAGCTCGGGGTCGTCCACCGCGAAGGTCCGCACCCGCCCCCGCTCGCTGTCGGGTGTCTCGAAGCGGACGGTCACCCGGCCCACCCCGCTCCCCTGCACCCAGCCGGGGCCGTGCTGAGCGTGCGTCACGTCCTGGCCGGGAAACCAGCGCCGGACGGCCGGCTCCTCGGGCTCGGCCTCCCGTACCGCCGGCTCGGGCCGGTGGTCCTCCAGCGGCTCCCGGACGGCCGCCTGGGCGAAGAGGTCCTCCTGGGTGTAGTCGGCCAGCTGGGAGACGCCCACCCCCAGTAGCCGCACCCCGCCCGTGACGTCCACCTGCAGGGCCAGGCGCCGGGCGGTCTCGGCGATCACCGCCTCGTCGTCCGTCGGCGCACGCAGGGTCTCCGACCTGGTGAGCGTGGAGAAGTCGAAGCGGCGTACCTTCAGCACCACCGTGCGGCCCGAGCGGCCGGCCGCGTGCAGCCGGCGGACGCAGCGGGCCGTCAGCACGTCGATCTCGTGCAGGATGCGGTCGCGGTCGGCGAGGTCCACCTCGAAGGTGTCCTCCACGGAGACGGACTTGGCGTCCCGGTCCGGGACCACCGGGCGCTCGTCCAGGCCTATGGACATCTGGTACACGCCGGCGCCGTGCGCCCGCCCCAGCAGCTGCACCAGCTCGGCCTCCCCGGCCTCCGCCAGGTCGTCGACGGTGGTCAGCCCGGCCCGGCGCAGCGCCTGCTCGGTGGCCGGGCCGACCCCGGGCAGCGCCCGTACCGGCATCACGCTGAGCACCGCACGCTCGGAGCCGATCTCGACCAGCACCAGGCCGTCGGGCTTGGCCTGCTCGGAGGCGATCTTCGCCATCAGCTTGGAGCCCGCCGCCCCGACCGAGGCGGTCAGCCCCGTCCGCTCCTGGATGTCCGCGCGCAGGTCCTCGGCGATCGCCAGGACCAGCTCCGCACCGCCCGCCGGCCCGGCCTCGGCCAGCGCAGGGCCGTACGGGCCCGCCTCCAGGTCGACGAAGGCCTCGTCCAGGCTGAGCGGCTCGACCAGCGGCGACAGCTCCCGCAGCAGGCCCATCACCAGCTCGCTGACCTGCCGGTAGGCCTCGAAGCGGCCCGACAGGAAGGCGGCGTTCGGACAGAGCCGCCGGGCCTGGGCCATCGGCATCGCGGAGTGCACCCCGAACTTCCGCGCCTCGTACGAGGCGGTGGCGACCACCCCCCGGCCGCCGAGCCCGCCGACCACCACCGGCTTGCCGCGCAGGCTCGGCTTGGCCGCCTGCTCCACCGCGGCGAAGAAGGCGTCCATGTCGAGGTGGATGATGCTCGGCACTGTCCGCACCTGACGATCATCCCGCAGGGGTCTGACAATCCACCCTGAGACCGACCGCCGGTAGGTGGGCAGATGGGTAACCACAGGGGCGCGTGGGGGCACCTCCCGGCCGGAGGCTGGGGGAGAACTGCGCGAGATCGGAAGGCGATGACCTGTGCCCGCCGCTTCGCGCAGTTCCCCGCGCCCCTGGGATGCCGGCGGAGCCTCTCAGTGGCCCGCCGCGTCCGTCAGTGCCTTGGTGATACCGGGCTCCTTGGCTCCGAGGAACCGGGGGTCGGGCCGCAGCCAGGCGTTCAGCGCGGCCTTCCCCGCACCCGGGATCTCCCGCAGGCCGCCGTAGTACCAGGTGACGTCCTCCGGCTCGTGGACGCCGACCGCGTACGAGTCGATGCCCGCCGCCTGACAGAGCGCCAGCGCCCGGCGGACGTGGAAGGTCTGGCTCACCAGCACCGCCCGGTCCACCCCGAAGATCCGGTGGGCCCGGGTGCAGGAGTCCCAGGTGTCGAAGCCAGCGTAGTCCTCCACCACCCGTACCTCGGGCACCCCGTGCCCGACCAGGTAGGCCTGCATGGCATCCGGCTCGTCGTAGTCGTCACGGCTGTTGTCGCCGGTCACCAGGATCGCCTGCACCTTGTGCTGCTGATAGAGCGTCAACGCCGCGTCCAGGCGGTGTGCGAGGTACGGGGACGGCTCACCGTCGAACAGCCCGGCGCCGAAGACCACCGCGACCGGCGCCTCCGGCGCGCTCTCCACGGTGCCGACCCGGTCACCCTCGCTCAGCCGCAGCCAGGCACTCGGTGCCAGCGCGACCACACTCAGCAGCACCGCCGCCTGGAAGGCCCGCCGCCTGCCGCGCCTGGTACGCGGCCACCGCACCCGTGGCCGGGGTATTCGCCGCACTCTGCCTCCCCTTGATCGACTCACCTGCCCCGACGACGCCGAGGGCCCGGACGGTTCCCCGTCCGGGCCCTCGGTCAAGCTCTGCGCGGTGCCTACCCGGCGCGGTTGCGGCGCTGGGCCAGTTCGTCCTCGGGGTCGTGCCCGAGCAGGGTCTCCCCGGTGTCCGTCCGCTCGGCGTGCAGGCGGCCGAGCGCCGTCTCCAGCTCCTCCGAGACCGCGCCGACCGCGATGCCGAAGACGCCCTGACCGCCCTTCAACAGGTCGACCACCTGTTGCGGGGAGGTGCACTCGTAGACCGTGGCACCGTCGCTCATCAGGGTGAGCCCGGCCAGGTCGGCGACCTCGGCGGACTGCAGATGCGTGACGGCGACCCGGATGTTCTGCAGCGAGACACCGGCGTCCAGCAGCCGCTTCACGATCTTGAGCAGCAGGATGTCGCGGAAGCTGTAGAGCCGCTGGGTGTTCGCCGGGTACGCCGAACGCACACTGGGCTCCAGCAGGCCGGTACGCGCCCAGTAGTCCAGCTGGCGATAGGTGATCCCGGCCGCCGCGCAGGCGGTCGGACCCCGGTAGCCCACCAGGGTGGAGGTCGGCGAGAGGCGTTCGATGGCCGGCTGGCCGGGCTGCACGGCCGGGAAGCGGCCGACTCTCGGAAGGTCGGCGTCCGGCTGCTCGATGCCGGGGCCCTCCCAGGCCCGCTCCAGCAGATTGCGCCCGGAGCGAGGGATGTGCACGGAGCACAGGCCTCCAACGGCTGCTTCGTCGCCAATGCCGCTCATGCCAACCTCCGTCCGCTCGTCCTGTGGGCCACCCGGGCCCCGGGTGGCGTAACCCACCGGAGCCACTCCTGACGGTAGGCAGTCGCCAGTGACCCGTCAACGATCGCCACGCCGAGGCTCGGCACCAATGTCACCCGGTGGGGTGGTTTTTCGTGCCCCTAGTGTGGGTAGGTGGACGGACTTTGGCAAAACCCGACTTGCGGGTGAAAGGCTCCGGGGCTACTGCTGGCCGCCGAAGTCCTCGGGCGAGACCTGGTCCAGGAACTCGCGGAACTTCTCCACCTCGTCCTCCTGCTCGTCCGGGATCGCGATGCCCGCCTCGGCGAGCACCTCCTCGCTCCCGTAGATCGGAGTACCGGTGCGCAGCGCGAGGGCTATCGCGTCGGACGGCCGGGCGCTCACCTCGACGCCGCCCGCGAAGACCAGCTCCGCGTAGAACACGCCGTCCCGGAGGTCACTGATCCGCACCTCGGTGAGCTGCTGCCCCAGCGCCTCCAGCACGTCCTTGAAGAGGTCGTGCGTCAGCGGGCGCACCGGCGTCATGCCCTGCTGGGCGAAGGCGATCGCGGTCGCCTCGCCAGGGCCGATCCAGATCGGCAGGTACCGATCGCCCCCTACCTCCCGCAGCAGCACGATCGGCTGGTTGGAAGGCATCTCAACCCGGACACCCACGACGTCGAGCTCATTCACAGTCGCAACCCTATGACCCATGCCCCGGATATGAAAGCGCAGCCGCTCCGGGCCCGGTCAGGCATGGCCCGACGGCCTGACCCGCAGGCCGGCCTGGACCATCGCTGCGTGCAGGCGTACCGAGAGGGTGGCCAGCTCCCGGGCGGTCGTCTCGGCATGGGCACGGGTCTGCGGATTGCGGTGCCGGCGCAGCGGGGCGACCACCTGGTCGACCAGCGCCACCTCGCGGTCCGCCGCCGCCTTCATGGCCCGCAGGTGGCGTGGCTCCAGGCCGTACCGCCCGAGCTCCGCCACCAGCCTGGCCACCTGCAACGCCTCGCCGTCGTACCCGCCGTCCGGGCCCGGGGCGATCAGCCCGTACGCCTCCCACTCGGCCAGCTCGCCCTCCCCCGCCTCGGCCGCCGCGAGCAGCTCGGCACGGCCCAGCCGCACCCCGCCCGCCGCCCCGGAGGCGGCCACCAGTTCGCGGTCGGCCTCCTCCACGGGGCCGGGCCGCGCCTCGGGGGCCGGCAGCGCCGGGGGCGCCTCACCGCGCTCGATGGCGTCCAGGTGCTCGCGGATCACCCGCAGCGGCAGGTAGTGGTCGCGCTGCATGCGGAGCACGTACGCGAGCCGCTCCACATCCGCCGGGCTGAACTTGCGATAGCCCGAGGGCGTCCGCTGCGGCTCGACCAGGCCCTCCGCCTCCAGGAAGCGGATCTTGGAGATGGTGACCTCGGGGAAGTCGTCCCGAAGGAACGTCAACACCGCACCGATGCTGAGGAGTTCGTCACCGCGCCGCCGTACCTCGCCCGCTCGACGCGAGCTCGGCACGGACCTGGCCTCGACAGATGTAGGGGTGTGCGCGGTCACTCGGGCTCCTGTCGGCGTTGTGTTCAGTACCCCCGCTGGTGGCTGGCGAAGAAGACCAGCCGGTACTTCCCGATCTGCACCTCGTCGCCGTTGTTGAGCGGCACCTCGTCGATCCGCTCCCGGTTGACGTACGTGCCGTTGAGGCTGCCCACGTCGGCCACCGAGAAGCCGCCGCCGGGCGTCCGGCGGAACTCCACGTGACGGCGGGAGACCGTGACGTCGTCCAGGAAGATGTCACCCTCGGGGTGACGGCCGGCCGTAGTGACGTCGGCGTCCAGCAGGAACCGGCTGCCGGAGTTCGGGCCGCGCTGCACGATCAGCAGGGCCGAGCCAGGCGGCAGCGCGTCGATCGCCGCCAGGACCTCGGGCGACAGCGCCGGCGTGGCGCCGGTGCTGGTGGCGTTGGGGTCGTACGACTCCAGGCCGGAGATCGAGATGGTCGAGGTGGTCTCCACGGCGCCCTCGGGCACCCCGGCGCGCAGAGGCGTGCCGCAGTTGGAACAGAAGCGGGCCGTGGCAGGGTTCTGGTTCCCGCACCTGGGGCAGGGAGTGGGGCCAGCCATGTTCACAGCCTCCTGGCGCGGCACACCCGACGGGACGTGCCCGGCGTAGGGATCCGGGGCAAACCCTCCACCAGAGGTTGAGGGTCCTGACGGGAAACCTATGCGCGGAGCACCCGACGGATCAACCGACGCGCCGTAGCCGCCCGCCCCTGTTTCATGGGCCTGGGGCCCGCCGACCGGGGCGCCGGCCCCGTCGCGGAACAGCGGACGCTCGGCGTACGCGCCCGCCTCGGAGGCCGGCCGCATGCCCGGCACTCCGGCGGCCTCCTCCTCGGACCGGCGGTGGCGCGCGGTGGGCGCCTCAACGGCCGCAGCGCGGCGGTTGTTGCGGCCGAAAAGCTTCGAGAACAGACTCACGGGCGAATCCCCTTGCGTGTGACAGACCCGCCCGCGGGGCAGGGTGAGAGGCTCGGACAGGAAGCGAGCCCGGCATCGGGCCGGGGCCGAGCGAGTGGTACGTCCCAGTGTCGCCGACGGCTTCCGCCCGCCCGCCACCGGGGGCGCTGCGCAGCTGACGGACCGTACGGAAGGCTCCCCGTCACTTCGCCGCCGGCTTGGCGTACTGGGGTGGCGTCGGGGTGGCCAGCGCGTCGACCACGACCTTCTGCTGCTGGGTGATGGTGGCGCGCGCCTGCTGCTTCTCCAGCGTGCGGACCACACCGCCCGGGATGTTCAGCGCGGGCGTCAGGTCCTGCGGGTTCCCGATCACGGTGAACCGGAACGGCTGCGACACGTTCTTGCCGTCGATCTGCACCCCGCCCCCCGAGGCATCGGTGAAGTAGGTGCTCGCCACCACTCGCACATCGTTGATCTGAATCGCCTCCGCCCCCGCCGCTCGGAGTTCCTGCAGGGTGTCCAGCAGCATATCCGCCTTCACCTGCCCTTGGGGGTCATCGACCGTCAGTACGATGCCCGGACCTGTGGCTTTGACGGTACCCGCCAGGATGCCGAGTTCCGTCGCCTTCTTCTTGGTCTGCTCCTGAGCCTCCTTGGCCTGGTTGGAGCTGTTCTCCAACTGCGCCAGGGACTGCTCGAGTTGCGACTTCTCCTGCTGGAGACGCTGCTGGCGGCTGTCCAGTTCGTCGAGAATCCGTACGAGATCCTCCTGGCGGGCGCCGCGCAGCTGGCTGTGGTCGTTGGTCGAGCGGACCTGGATGGCGAGCGCCAGGCCCAGGGAGCACAGCAGCAGCGCCACCACGAGCTGGCCACGGGAGATGCGCGGGGGCCAGAGGGCGGCCTTGAGCCTGCGGCGGGCGTCGGAGGGCGGGGCGGGCTTTCCTGACGGCTCCTCAACCCACTCCGAGACGGGGGGCTCGTCCGACGGGGGGAGCTCCGCCGCGGGACCCTCCGCGGCAGGCTCGGGCTCCCCGGCAGGCTCGGGCTCCCCGGCAGGCTCGGGCTCCCCGGCGGGCGCGGGCTCCTCCGCAGGCTCGGGAGCCTCCGGCCGACCCGCTACCTGCTCGTCGTCCGCCCTGCCACCCGGCTCACGGGCCGGCTGCTCCTCCGGCTTCTCCTCGGGCTGCTCACCCGGAGTGCGGTCCTGGTCCATGTCTCCTCCTCCCGTCCAGTCGTTCTCGGCCGCTCAGGCCCGGAAGACGTGCCGCCGGATGGCGGCCGCGTTGGAGAAGATCCGGATGCCGAGCACGACCACCACGCCGGTCGAGAGCTGCGAGCCGACCCCGAGCTGGTCGCCGAGGAAGACGATCAGCGCCGCCACGACCACGTTCGAGAGGAACGACACCACGAAGACCTTGTCGTCGAAGATCCCGTCCAGCATCGCCCGTACGCCGCCGAACACCGCGTCCAGCGCCGCCACCACCGCGATCGGCAGGTACGGCACGACGGCATCGGGCACCTCGGGCTGCACGAAGAGGCCGACGACCACTCCGATCACGAGACCCAGAACGGCAATCACGGTGTTGGTGCTCCTGTCCCTGTCGATGTCCCCGCGGAGGGCGACTTGCTCGGTGCTTCGGGCATCACGGGCTGCGCGTACCGCAGGGTGATGCCGAGCGCGGCCGGCACCGTCAGCTTCTTCTGCACGGAGAGGCTGGACTTGATGCCGTAGCTGTCCTGGATGATGTGCAGGTAGTGGCCGGCCTCCCCCTCCTGGAAGGACGAGGCGAGCTGGGGCCCGTCACCGATCGCCAGCACCGTGTACGGCGGGACCAGCGGCCGGTTGTCCACCAGGATCGCGTCGCCTGCCGCCCGGATCGCGGAGAGTGTGGTGAGACGCTGCCCGTTGACCGAGATGGCCTCGGCCCCGGCCTGCCAGAGGCCGTTGACCACCAGCTGCAGGTCGCGGTCGCGCAGGCGGCCGACGTCCTGGAAACCGCCCGCCTCCCGCGGGTTGCTGGCCGAGCCACCGGCGCCGGTGCCCGAGGCGTCCTCGATGACCAGCCGTACACCCGGGCCCGTGACCTCTACCGTGCCCGCCTCCACGGCCAGCGTCGCGAGGGCTGCGCCGTCGCCCGTCTGCAGCGCCTGCTGCTGAGCCTGGTCGACCTTGCGGCGCAGGTCCTGGATCTGCTTCTGCATCTGGTCCGCCACGGTGGTGGCGTCGTTGACCCGGTGGACCAGGGCGTCGCGCTCCTTGGCGAGCGTCGGCTCGGCCTCGTGGGACGTGACCGCACCCACCGTGACCACCGTGACGACCAGCGCAAGCCCCAGGGCCAGCGTCAGCCGTCCGCGGACAGAGGTGGGCATCTTGCTGGAACCCTCGGCCCCCTTGGCCCTGGCCGCCTCGGCGTAACCGTCGTCGAGGCTGTGCTCCATCACGGTGGTCAGCAGGGACATCGAGGCGTCGGGGCGCGAGAAGCGTCCCTCCCGGTCACTCGGCGTCGGCTGTGCTGGCATGCGGAACATCGTCCCATGTCGCCGCCGCACCAGGCGCACAGCCCCCGCCGTTCACACGACGAATGCGCACCGGATCGTGACCACGCACCTGGGCGGGAGGGCGCTCCGGCCCTCCCGCCCAGGTGTCCGTGCCGACGGCTAACGGCCCGCGCTGTCCACCACGGCCGCCCACTCGTCCAGCAGCTGCTGGGTGGCCGCGTCGTCCGGGCCCTCGGCCCACAGATGCGTCACCGCCTCGGCCGGGTCGGGCAGCACCAGCGTCCACCGTCCGTCCGGCTCGACCACCCGGACGCCGTCGGTGGTGTCCAGCAACCGGTTGCCCGCCGCCTCGACCACCGAGCGCATCACCATGCCCTTGGCCGCCCACGGCGTCGCGATGTCCCGGCGCTGGATGTGCGCCTGCGGAATCCGGGCGTCGATCTGGCTGAGGGTGAGCTGGGTCCGGGCCACCAGCCCGACCAGCCGGACGAAGGCCGCGGCCCCGTCCAGCACGCCGCTGAACTCCGGCACCACGAAGCCGCCCCGCCCGTCCCCGCCGAAGACCGTGCCCTCGGCTGCGGCGGCCTTGGCCAGGTCGTCGGGCGAGGTGGTCGTCCAGATCACCTGGGTGCCGTGGTACGCGGCGACCTGCTCGGCGATCCGCGTGGTGGTCACCGGGAGCGCCACCTGACCGCTGCGCCGCTCGGCCGCGACCAGATCGAGCAGCACCAGCAGCGCGCGGTCGTCCTCGATCACCCGCCCGAGCTCGTCCACGAAGGAGACCCGCTCGCCGACGGGGTCGAACCGCACGCCGAAGGCCGCCCGGGAGGAGGCCACCAGTTCGCCCAGCCTGGCCAGACCGGCCTTGCGCTCCTCCGCGTCCTCGGTCGGCCGGGCCTCGTCCAGCCCACCGCTGACCGTCAGCGCCTCCACACCGAGCCGCCCGAGGATGCTGGGCAGGACCAGCCCGGCACTGCCGTGCGCGGTGTCCACCACGACCTTCAGCCCCGCCTCGCGCACACCGGTGGTGTCGACGGCCCTGAGCAGATTGCCCGCATACGAGTCGAAGACGCTCGACGGGAAGGTCAGGTCGCCGATCTCACCAGGGAACGCCCGGCGGTACTCCTGTCGGGAGTACACCCGGTCGAGCTTGCGCTGACCGGCCTGCGAGAGGTCGGCGCCGCGCTCGTCGAAGAAGAGGATGTCCAGCGAGTCCGGCACACCGGGCGTGGTGCGCAGGAAGATCCCGCCGGCACTGCCGCGCGCGGTGTGCTGACGAGCCACCGGCATCGGTACGTTCTCGAGGTCGCGGACGTCGATCGCGCTGGTCTGCAGCGCGGAGATCATCGCCCGTTTGAGCGCACGCGCACCACGGGAGTGGTCACGCGCAATGGTGACGGTGGCGCCCTTCTTGAGGGTGGTCGCGTACGCCCCCGCGAGCCGGACGGCCAGCTCCGGGGTGATCTCCACATTGAGGATCCCGGAGACGCCGCGCACCCCGAAGAGGTGCTCCTGGCCCCTGGACTCCCAGATCACCGAGGTGTTGACGAAGGCGCCGGCCTCGATCGTCTTGAACGGATAGACGCGGACGTTGCCCGAGATGATCGACTCCTCGCCGATCAGGCACTCGTCACCGATCACCGCCCCGTCCTCGATCCGGGCCGCGCGCATCACATCGGTGTTCTTGCCCACCACGCAACCCCGCAGATTGCTCTGCGGGCCGATGTAGACGTTGTCGTGGATCACGGCCTTGTGCAGGAACGCACCGCGCTTGACGACCACGTTGCTGCCCAGCACGGTGTGCTCGCGCAGCTCGACACCGGCCTCGACCTTCGCGTAGTCGCCGATGTACAGCGGCCCGCGAAGCACGGCTTCCGGGTCGACCTCGGCACCCTCGGCGACCCAGACCCCCGGCGAGATCTCGAAGCCGTCGAGCTCCACGTCGACCTTGCTCTCCAGGACGTCCGCCTGAGCCTTCTGGTAGCTCTCGTGGGTGCCGACGTCCTCCCAGTAGCCCTCGGCGACGTAGCCGAAGACCGGCTTGCCCTCCTTGAGCAACTGGGGGAACACGTCGCTCGACCAGTCGACCGACTCTCCGGCGGCCACGTAGTCGAAGACCTCGGGCTCCATGACATAGATGCCGGTGTTCACGGTGTCGGAGAACACCTGGCCCCAGGTCGGCTTCTCCAGGAAGCGTTCGACCCGGCCCTCGTCGTCGGTGATGGTGATACCGAATTCCAGGGGATTGGGTACCCGGGTCAGGCAGACCGTGACCAATGCACCCTTCCGGCGGTGGAAGGCGATCAGATCCGAGAGGTCGAAGTCCGTCAGCGCATCACCCGAGATCACCAGAAACGAGTCGTCCCTGAGTGCGTCCTCGGCGTTCTTCACCGATCCCGCCGTACCGAGCGGGGTCTCCTCATTGGCATAGGTGAGGTGCATACCCAGCTCTTCACCGTCCCCGAAATAGTTCTTCACCAGGGAGGCCAAGAACTGAACGGTGACAACGGTGTCCGTGAGGCCGTGCCGCTTGAGCAGCCTCAGCACGTGCTCCATGATCGGCCGGTTGGCGACCGGTAGCAGAGGCTTGGGCATACTCGAGGTCATCGGGCGGAGACGGGTGCCTTCGCCCCCTGCCATCACAACGGCTTTCATTACGGGTGCGTCCTCCTTCGCGGTGGTGGACCCTAGGGATCCATCAAACCGTTCCAGAGCTTCTCTACCCGGATAAAAAGGTCCGACGCACCGTGTCGTCGTGCGGATCGTCTCATCGGACCCGCCGGCGACCTGCCCTCAGACCGCGGCCGCGGTGTCCCCCTTGATGATCCGACGGGCCTGCACCGCGTACAGGATGCCGGCCCACCAGTAGAGGACCGTCCCCCACCAGATGAAGGCCCAGCTGACGATCCAGGCCAGTGTGGAGAGCCAGCTGGTGCCGTGGCCGAGGAGCAGAAGCGGAAAGGCGTACATCAGATTGAAGGTCGCCGCCTTGCCGAGAAAGCTCACCTGCAACGGCCCGTATCCGTGCCGGTTCAGAATCGGCAGGAGGGATGCGATGAAGAGCTCACGGGCGATCAGAATCGCCGTCACCCACCAGGGCAGAATCTCACGCCAGGTCAGCCCGAGCAGGGTGGACAGCACGTACAGCCGGTCCGCGGCCGGGTCGAGAATCTGCCCGAGCCGGCTGATCTGCCCCCACCGGCGGGCCAGCTTCCCGTCCAGGTAGTCGCTGATGCCACTCAGCATCAGAACCAGAACCGCCCAGCCGTCGTTCTCCGGGCCGCCGAAAACCGGCCACAGGATCAGCCACAGGAAGATCGGCACACCCACCAGCCGGCCCATGCTCAGCAGGTTAGGGATGGTGAGGACGCGGTCCGTCTGGACGCGCGTCTCCTGGACCTCCACCTGAGGGCCTCCTGTACGGTAAGACAACTGTGCGGCATTGACCTTACAGCAAAGAAGCCCCCCATCCGTGAGGATGGGGGGCTTCCCTGAATGATTGTTCGGCGGCGTCCTACTCTCCCACAGGGTCCCCCCTGCAGTACCATCGGCGCTACGAGGCTTAGCTTCCGGGTTCGGAATGTAACCGGGCGTTTCCCTCACGCTATGACCACCGAAACACTATGAAACTTTTCGCCGCACCACACCGTGACCTGGTGTGGGGTCGTTGTTTCAGAACAACACAGTGGACGCGAGCAACTGAGGACAAGCCCTCGGCCTATTAGTACCGGTCAGCTCCACCCCTTACAGGGCTTCCACATCCGGCCTATCAACCCAGTCGTCTACTGGGAGCCTTACCCTCTCAAGGAGGTGGGAGTGCTCATCTCGAAGCAGGCTTCCCGCTTAGATGCTTTCAGCGGTTATCCCTCCCGAACGTAGCCAACCAGCCATGCCCTTGGCAGGACAACTGGCACACCAGAGGTTCGTCCGTCCCGGTCCTCTCGTACTAGGGACAGCCCTTCTCAACACTCCTACGCGCACAGCGGATAGGGACCGAACTGTCTCACGACGTTCTAAACCCAGCTCGCGTACCGCTTTAATGGGCGAACAGCCCAACCCTTGGGACCTACTCCAGCCCCAGGATGCGACGAGCCGACATCGAGGTGCCAAACCATCCCGTCGATATGGACTCTTGGGGAAGATCAGCCTGTTATCCCCGGGGTACCTTTTATCCGTTGAGCGACGGCGCTTCCACAAGCCACCGCCGGATCACTAGTCCCTGCTTTCGCACCTGCTCGACCCGTCGGTCTCACAGTCAAGCTCCCTTGTGCACTTACACTCAACACCTGATTGCCAACCAGGCTGAGGGAACCTTTGGGCGCCTCCGTTACTCTTTAGGAGGCAACCGCCCCAGTTAAACTACCCACCAGACACTGTCCCTGATCCGGATCACGGACCCAGGTTAGACATCCAGCACGACCAGAGTGGTATTTCAACGACGACTCCACCCAAACTGGCGTTTGGGCTTCAAAGTCTCCCACCTATCCTACACAAGCCGAACCGAACACCAATATCAAGCTATAGTAAAGGTCCCGGGGTCTTTCCGTCCTGCTGCGCGAAACGAGCATCTTTACTCGTAATGCAATTTCACCGGGCCTATGGTTGAGACAGTCGAGAAGTCGTTACGCCATTCGTGCAGGTCGGAACTTACCCGACAAGGAATTTCGCTACCTTAGGATGGTTATAGTTACCACCGCCGTTTACTGGCGCTTAAGTTCTCAGCTTCGCCCGACCGAAATCGGACTAACCGGTCCCCTTAACGTTCCAGCACCGGGCAGGCGTCAGTCCGTATACATCGCCTTACGGCTTCGCACGGACCTGTGTTTTTAGTAAACAGTCGCTTCTCGCTGGTCTCTGCGGCCGGCCCCAGCTCAGGAAGCAAGTCCCCTCACCAGATCCGGCCCCCCTTCTCCCGAAGTTACGGGGGCATTTTGCCGAGTTCCTTAACCATAGTTCACCCGAACGCCTCGGTATTCTCTACCTGACCACCTGAGTCGGTTTGGGGTACGGGCCGCCATGAAACTCGCTAGAGGCTTTTCTCGACAGCATAGGATCATCCACTTCACCACAATCGGCTCGGCATCAGGTCTCAGACTATGTGCAAGGCGGATTTGCCTACCTTGCGTCCTACACCCTTACCCCGGGACAACCACCGCCCGGGCTGGACTACCTTCCTGCGTCACCCCATCGCTCACCTACTACCCCGTTGGGTCACCGGCTCCACCACTCCCCTTTGTCCGAAGACTCCGGGGCGGCTTTGCGGGCTTAGCATCAAGAGGTTCAGCGTTGGCGCTTCAAAGCGGGTACGGGAATATCAACCCGTTGTCCATCGACTACGCCTGTCGGCCTCGCCTTAGGTCCCGACTTACCCTGGGCAGATCAGCTTGACCCAGGAACCCTTGGTCAATCGGCGCAAGAGTTTCCCACTCTTGTATCGCTACTCATGCCTGCATTCTCACTCGTGTACCGTCCACAACTGGTTTCCACCGCTGCTTCACCCGGCACACGACGCTCCCCTACCCATCACAGCAGGCGTTGGCCCTATTGCTGCAATGACACGACTTCGGTGGTGTGCTTGAGCCCCGCTACATTGTCGGCGCGGAATCACTTGACCAGTGAGCTATTACGCACTCTTTCAAGGGTGGCTGCTTCTAAGCCAACCTCCTGGTTGTCTCTGCGACTCCACATCCTTTCCCACTTAGCACACGCTTAGGGACCTTAGTCGGTGTTCTGGGCTGTTTCCCTCTCGACCATGGAGCTTATCCCCCACAGTCTCACTGCCACGCTCTCACTTACCGGCATTCGGAGTTTGGCTAAGGTCAGTAACCCGGTGAGGCCCATCGCCTATCCAGTGCTCTACCTCCGGCAAGAAACACGTGACGCTGCACCTAAATGCATTTCGGGGAGAACCAGCTATCACGGAGTTTGATTGGCCTTTCACCCCTAACCACAGGTCATCCCCCAGGTTTTCAACCCTGGTGGGTTCGGTCCTCCACACGGTCTTACCCGCGCTTCAACCTGCCCATGGCTAGATCACTCCGCTTCGGGTCTTGGGCATGCAACTCAGACGCCCTATTCGGACTCGCTTTCGCTACGGCTACCCCACACGGGTTAACCTCGCTACACACCGCAAACTCGCAGGCTCATTCTTCAAAAGGCACGCAGTCACGAGACACACAGTAAACTGCATGTCCGACGCTCCCACGGCTTGTAGGCACACGGTTTCAGGTACTATTTCACTCCGCTCCCGCGGTACTTTTCACCATTCCCTCACGGTACTATCCGCTATCGGTCACCAGGGAATATTTAGGCTTAGCGGGTGGTCCCACCAGATTCACACGGGATTTCTCGGGCCCCGTGCTACTTGGGAAATGAGCAAGCAAGCCGCTGATGTTTCGTCTACGGGGGTCTTACCCTCTACGCCGGACCTTTCGCATGTCCTTCGACTACACCAACGGTTTCTGACTCGCCGACCGGCCGGCAGACCGGTCAAGCTCACTCCCACGACCCCGAAACGGCAACCCCTGCCGGGTCTCACACCATCTCGGTTTAGCCTCATCCGGTTTCGCTCGCCACTACTCCCGGAATCACGGTTGTTTTCTCTTCCTGCGGGTACTGAGATGTTTCACTTCCCCGCGTTCCCTCCACATACCCTATGTGTTCAGGTATGGGTGACAGCCCATGACGACTGCCGGGTTTCCCCATTCGGAAACCCCCGGATCAAAGCCTGGTTGACGGCTCCCCGGGGACTATCGTGGCCTCCCACGTCCTTCATCGGTTCCTGGTGCCAAGGCATCCACCGTGCGCCCTTAAAAACTTGGCCACAGATGCTCGCGTCCACTGTGCAGTTCTCAAACAACGACCAGTCACCCACCTACGACGCTCACCAGGAGCGCTGTCAGTGGGACCGGCATCTCTGAAGCAACGACCATACGGCCGTTCCCTCAGGACCCAACAACGTGCCCGACACACCCGACCCATGAACCGTCTTCCACGCACCGAAGTGCAGTACTGGCGGTCATCAACCGAGCGTGCCGAATAGTCAACGTTCCACCCATGAGCAACCGTGCGAGACATTCGCTCGCAGTCGGCTATTGCTCCTTAGAAAGGAGGTGATCCAGCCGCACCTTCCGGTACGGCTACCTTGTTACGACTTCGTCCCAATCGCTGGTCCCACCTTCGACGGCTCCTCCCCTTACGGGTTAGGCCACCGGCTTCGGGTGTTACCGACTTTCGTGACGTGACGGGCGGTGTGTACAAGGCCCGGGAACGTATTCACCGCAGCATGCTGATCTGCGATTACTAGCAACTCCAACTTCATGGGGTCGAGTTGCAGACCCCAATCCGAACTGAGGCCGGCTTTTTGGGATTCGCTCCGCCTCGCGGCATCGCAGCCCTTTGTACCGACCATTGTAGCACGTGTGCAGCCCAAGACATAAGGGGCATGATGATTTGACGTCGTCCCCACCTTCCTCCGAGTTGACCCCGGCAGTCTCCTGTGAGTCCCCATCACCCCGAAAGGCATGCTGGCAACACAGAACAAGGGTTGCGCTCGTTGCGGGACTTAACCCAACATCTCACGACACGAGCTGACGACAACCATGCACCACCTGTATACCGACCACAAGGGGGGCTACATCTCTGCAGCTTTCCGGTATATGTCAAGCCTTGGTAAGGTTCTTCGCGTTGCGTCGAATTAAGCCACATGCTCCGCTGCTTGTGCGGGCCCCCGTCAATTCCTTTGAGTTTTAGCCTTGCGGCCGTACTCCCCAGGCGGGGAACTTAATGCGTTAGCTGCGGCACCGACGACGTGGAATGTCGCCAACACCTAGTTCCCAACGTTTACGGCGTGGACTACCAGGGTATCTAATCCTGTTCGCTCCCCACGCTTTCGCTCCTCAGCGTCAGTAATGGCCCAGAGATCCGCCTTCGCCACCGGTGTTCCTCCTGATATCTGCGCATTTCACCGCTACACCAGGAATTCCGATCTCCCCTACCACACTCCAGCCTGCCCGTATCGAATGCAGACCCGGGGTTAAGCCCCGGGCTTTCACATCCGACGCGACAGGCCGCCTACGAGCTCTTTACGCCCAATAATTCCGGACAACGCTCGCACCCTACGTATTACCGCGGCTGCTGGCACGTAGTTAGCCGGTGCTTCTTCTGCAGGTACCGTCACTTGCGCTTCTTCCCTGCTGAAAGAGGTTTACAACCCGAAGGCCGTCATCCCTCACGCGGCGTCGCTGCATCAGGCTTTCGCCCATTGTGCAATATTCCCCACTGCTGCCTCCCGTAGGAGTCTGGGCCGTGTCTCAGTCCCAGTGTGGCCGGTCGCCCTCTCAGGCCGGCTACCCGTCGTCGCCTTGGTGGGCCGTTACCCCACCAACAAGCTGATAGGCCGCGGGATCATCCTGCACCGCCGGAGCTTTCCACCCACCCCCATGCGGAGGCAGGTCATATCCGGTATTAGACCTCGTTTCCAAGGCTTGTCCCAGAGTGCAGGGCAGATTTCCCACGTGTTACTCACCCGTTCGCCACTAATCCACCCCGAAGAGCTTCATCGTTCGACTTGCATGTGTTAAGCACGCCGCCAGCGTTCGTCCTGAGCCAGGATCAAACTCTCCGTGAATGTTTACCCGTAATCGGGTGAGACACTCGCGTTGAGCGGCACGGCAACCACCGGAATAGGGTGATCCCGCGCACTGCGTCCTCGCTGTGTTTTTACTTCAAAAGGAATCTCCAACCCGGACCGAACGGTCCAGGCCGGGGATGTCAACATATCTGGCGTTGACTTTTGGCACGCTGTTGAGTTCTCAAGGAACGGACACTTCCTTCAAAACACTCTCGTGTCTCTCCGGGCGCTTCGTTCTTTTCTCCAGCTTATCAGATCCGTTTGCCTGGTCTTAACCAGATCTTTGCGGTTCCGACTCGCAATGTTCATCACCGGCTTGCGGCGACTCGACAAACGATAGCCCTTCCCGGCCCGAGCGCCTAATCGAGCCGCGCCGCCAGTCACCCGATCGGCCGAGCCCACCCGGGCGCGGCGGTCGCTCGCCTCGATGGTCGCCGCTCGGCCTGATGCCGTAGAGTGCGGCGCGTTGGCCAAGAGGACTAGACCACTTGAGCTCGCGGGAGCCGCCCCCACCTGGGGTGACGGTCCGGCGCAAGGGTTGCGAGGCGCCGGGATGCCCGGCGCAGCGTCCCGAGCGCACCCGTGGCTCCGTTGCGATATGTCCCAAGTTGACATGATTTAGGCTTCAGTCGATGTCGGCGCCGCTGTTCCGCGGCCGGACGCTGTGCTCCGTACCTGGGAGGCTCCACCATGACCACTGTGACGTCGCCGCTGGCCGGCCGCGCCGTAGGGCTCGCCGCCGTGCCCGACCCCGTCTTCGCCGGCGCGATGGTCGGTCCCGGCACCGCCATCGACCCGGTGCGCGAGGTCACCGATGCGGTGGCTCCGGTGGACGGCCTCGTCGTCTCGATGCACCCGCACGCTTTCGTGGTGGTGGACGAGGACGGTCACGGCGTTCTGACCCACCTGGGCATCGACACCGTCCAGCTGAACGGCGAGGGCTTCGAGCTGCTGGTCAGCAAGGGCGACAAGGTCAAGCGCGGCGACGCCGTCATCCGCTGGAACCCGGCTGCGGTCGAGGCCGCCGGCAAGTCCCCGATCTCTCCGGTCGTCGCCCTGGAGGCCGGTCCCGACTCGCTGAGCGACGTGGCCGAGGCGCTCGATCTCCGGTCGGGCGACAGCCTCTTCACCTGGAACTGATCTCCGCGCCGCTCCCGCCCCGGACCGCTCGGCGTCCGGGGCACAGGCGCACAGTGGTAGCGACAGTGGTCGCGGGCCCACTCCTGACAGGCCCCACCAGGCCGAGCACACCCGCCCCGCCGGACCCGGACGGGGCGGTCCAGCACAGGGCGGCCACCACCAGGCCGCATCCCAAGCGGAGACGGGTGAGATGGAAAAGACGCTGCGCGGCGTAGGTGTCAGCCACGGGGTCGCGATCGGCCAGGTCCGGCACATGGGTACTGCGGTCCTGGAGCCGCCCGCGACGCAGGTCCCGACCGAGGACGCGCCTCGCGAGCAGGCCCGGGCCCAGGCCGCCGTGGATGCGGTCGCCGCGGACCTGATCGCCCGCGGGAATCTGGCCGGCGGCGAGGCCCAGGCCGTGCTTGAGGCGCAGGCGCTGATGGCGCAGGACCCCGAGCTGATGGCCGACGTCAGCCGCCGGATCGCCGTGGGCAGCAGCGCCGAGCGGGGCATCTACGACGCCTTCGCCGCGTACCGCGCGCTGCTCGCCGCGGCCGGGGAGTACCTGGCCGGGCGGGTCGCCGACCTGGACGACGTACGCAACCGGATCGTCGCCCGGCTGCTGGGCGTGCCGATGCCCGGTGTTCCGGACAGCGACGAGCCGTACGTGCTGTTCGCCCGTGATCTCGCTCCCGCCGACACCGCGCTGCTCGACCCCACCCTGGTGCTCGGGTTCGTGACCGAGGAGGGCGGGCCCACCAGCCACAGTGCGATCCTCGCCCGCGCGATGGGCGTGCCGGCCGTGGTCGCACTTCCCGGTGCGACGGACCTGGCCGAGGGTGTCGTCGTCGCCGTGGACGGCAGCTCCGGCGAGGTGCTGATCGAGCCCTCCGAGGAGAAGCAGGAGGAGCTGCGCCGCGTCGCCGCCGAGCGCAAGGCGGCGCTCGCCGCCTCGTCCGGGCCCGGTCAGACCTCGGACGGGCACAAGGTCCCGCTGCTGGCCAACGTGGGTGGGCCCGCGGATCTGCCGGCCGCGCTGGAGGCCGGTGCCGAGGGCGTCGGCCTCTTCCGTACGGAGTTCCTCTTCCTCGACGACTCTGCGAAGGCGCCGAGCGAGGAGAAGCAGGTCGAGGCGTACCGGACGGTGCTGGAGGCGTTCCCGGAGGGCCGGGTGGTGGTGCGGGCGCTGGACGCCGGAGCCGACAAACCGCTGGACTTCCTGACGCCGGCCGACGAACCGAACCCTGCGCTCGGTGTGCGCGGTCTTCGGACGCTGCTGGAGCACCCCGAGGTGATGCAGACCCAGCTTCGTGCGCTGGCGAAGGCGGCGGAGGGGCTTCCCGTCCACCTCGAGGTGATGGCGCCGATGGTGGCCGACCGGGTGGATGCCAAGGCCTTCGCGGACGCGTGCCGCGAGGCGGGGTTGCGGGCGAAGTTCGGCGCGATGGTGGAGATCCCGTCGGCGGCGCTGCGGGCCCGGGCGATCCTGCAGGAGGTCGAGTTCCTGTCGCTGGGGACCAACGACCTCGCTCAGTACACCTTCGCGGCCGACCGCCAGGTCGGCACGCTGGCCCGGCTGCAGGACCCGTGGCAGCCTGCCCTGCTGGACCTGGTCGCGCTGGCCGCCGATGCGGCCAGGGCCACCGGGAAGAGCTGCGGCGTCTGCGGCGAGGCGGCCTCCGACCCGCTGCTGGCCTGTGTGCTGACGGGTCTCGGTGTCACCAGCCTGTCGATGGGCGCGGCGTCGATTCCCTACGTGCGGGACGCACTGGCCAAGTACACCCTGGCGCAGTGTCAGCGCGCGGCCGAGGCGGCGAGGGCGGCGGACACGGCGGACGAGGCGCGCGCCGCGGCGCAGCACGTGCTCTCCGGGGAGTAGGTCGTAAGCGGGACCCATCACAGGGGTGCGGGGAACTTCGCGGCGCAACCGCGCCGTTCCCCGCACCCCTGTCGGTCAGCTGCGGCGGTCTCGGCCGAGCTGCTCGAAGAAGCGCAGGTGGTCGAGGTTGTCGACGGAGCCGGGGTTGACGGCCTGGTCCAGCGGGGTGCCGGAGAGCAGGCGCTTGACCGGGACCTCGATGCGCTTGCCGGTGAGGGTGTGCGGGAGGCCGGTCACCGCGATCACCTCGTCGGGGACGTGGCGCGGGGAGAGCTCCGAGCGCAGGGTGGTGCGGATGCGGGCGCGGAGGGAGTCGTCGAGCGCCGCGCCGGGGGCGAGGACCACAAAGAGCGGCATCCAGTAGCCGCCCTCGGGCTCCTCCAGGCCGATGACCAGGGACTCCGCGATCTCGGGGAGGCGTTCGACGACCTCGTAGATGTCGGAGGAGCCCATCCGGACGCCCTGGCGGTTGAGGGTGGAGTCGGAGCGGCCGTGGATGACGACGGTGCCGCGGGACGTGACCGTGATCCAGTCGCCGTGGCGCCAGATGCCCGGGTACATCTCGAAGTAGCTGTCGCGGTAGCGGGCGCCGTCCGGGTCGTTCCAGAAGCCGGTCGGCATGGACGGGAGCGGCTTGGTGACGACGAGTTCGCCGACCACGTCGGTGTGGGGCTTGCCCTGGACGTCCCAGGACTCGACGGCGGCGCCGAGGCAGGGGGCCTGGATCTCGCCGAGGTACACCGGGAGGGTCGGGACTCCGCCGACGAAGCAGCTGCAGACGTCGGTGCCTCCGCTGACGGAGGCGAGCCAGACGTCCTGCTTGACCTCGTCGTAGATCCAGCGGAACCCGTCGGGCGGGAGCGGGGAGCCGGTGGTGCCGATGCAGCGGACGGCGGACAGGTCGAGGTCCCGGCCGGGGTGGAGATCGGCCTTGCGGCTGGCGATCACGTACGCGGCGGAGGTGCCGAGGATGGTGGCACGGGTGCGGGCGGCGACGGACCAGAGGGCGCCGGTGTCGGGGTGGCCGGGGCTGCCGTCGTAGGTGACGATCGTGGACCCGACGAGAAGGCCGGCGATGAGGAAGTTCCACATCATCCAGCCGGTGGAGGTGTACCAGAGGAAGCGGTCCTCGGGGCCGAGGTCGAGGTGGAGCGCGGCCTGCTTGAGGTGCTCGACCAGGATGCCGCCCTGGCTCTGGACGATGGCCTTGGGCAGGCCTGTGGTGCCGGAGGAGTAGAGCACCCAGAGCGGGTGGTCGAAGGGGAGGGGCTCGAAGACGGGTTCCGCCGTGTCCGAAACCAGGTCGTCCCAGTGGAGGGCGCCCTCGGGGGACGGGCCGCCGAGGAGCGGGACGTGGACGACGGTGTGCAGCGAGGGGAGCTCGCGGCGCAGCTCGGCGACGACGTCGGCGCGGTCGAAGTCCTTGCCGCCGTAGTGGTAGCCGTCGACGGCGAAGAGGACGACCGGCTCGATCTGCTGGAGGCGGTCGAGGACGCTGCGGGCGCCGAAGTCGGGGGCGCAGGAGGTCCAGACGGCGCCGACGGCGGCGCTGGCGAGGAGAGCGACGGCGGCCTGCGGGATGTTCGGCAGGTACGCGCTGACGCGGTCTCCGGGCCGGACGCCGCGCTCGCGCAGGGCGGCGGCGAGCGAGCCGACCTGGCGGCGGAGTTCGGCCCAGGTGAGGGTGACCGGCTCGTCGGTGGTCTCGTCGAGGTGGAGGATGGCGGGCTTGTCCGCGTTCTCCGGGGCCTCGCCGAAGCGGAGGGCGTGCTCGGCGTAGTTGAGGCGGGCGCCCGGGAACCACTGGGCGCCGGGCATGGCCGGGTCGGCCAGGACGGACTCGGGTGCGGTGCTGAAGCGCACCTCGAACCACTCGGTGATGGCCGCCCAGAAGCGGCTGAGGTCCTCGGTGGACCAGGCGTGGAGAGCGGCGAAGCGGGCGGCGGCCTCGTCGTCCGTGGGGACGGGGGCGAGGGGGGCGGCCGGGGCGCCGTGGTGTTCGGCGGCCCATGCCTGGAAGGCCACGATCTGGGCGGTGGCGGCGCGAGCGGGGTCGGGCCGCCAGAGCGGCTGGTCCTGGGGTGGGGTGCTCACGGGTGGTGGTCTCCCGGCCGAAGGTGGGGACGGGAGTGCTTGTGGCAGGGCCCGTCCGAGGTGGCTCTGACAGATCCAGACCCTGCCACGTGATCGTCGGCTGCGCCAGGGGGTCCCGGGCGGGTCGGTGGTTCGTCTACTGAAGGGACCGGAACTGCCCGCTGAACCAGGACTGGCTGACGCGGGTGTGGAAGGAGAAGGCGAGCGGGGTGGCGGGGGTGGCGAGCTGCCAGCCGTCGGTCTCGTCGGTGGGCTTGCTGGGCGGGAGTTCGGCGAGGTCGCGCGCCGGGAGCAGGCCGAAGAGGCAGAGGAAGCCGCCGGCGGTGTCGGAGTCGGTGGCGACCAGGGTGACGTCGGTGGAGTCGGCGTGGATGCCGGTCTCCTCGCGGAGTTCGCGGACGGCGGCCTGCTGCCAGCTCTCGCCGTAGTCGATGTAGCCGCCGGGGAGGGCGAGTTCTCCGTAGCCGGGTTCGATGGTGCGTCGGATCACGACCAGGCTCTGGCCGCCCTCCGGGAGGTTGACCGGGAGCAGGGTGACCACGACGGGGAGCGGGTTGCGCCAGCTCATCTCGGAGCAGCCGGGGCAGGTGCGCGGCCACTCGACGGTGCCGGGCGGGTAGGGCGTACCGCACCAGTGGCAGTGGGAGTTGGGCCCGTAGGTCGTCCGGTCGTCGGCCTCTTGAGTGGTCATGGGTCCGAGCGTAGCGGCCGGGGTGGGGCGCATGGGGAGGCGTTTGTGGCGCGCTGTCGGTCCGTACGACTCCATGAGCGCGGGGACGCCGAGGCGCTGGGTGATCTGCTCGACCCAGGACTGCGGATCGGGGCCGGGGTCGGTGAGGCTTCCGGGGCGGGCGCGCAGCAGGGCGGCGGTGAGCTGCGCCTGTGCGGCGAGGTCGCCGACGGCGCCGGTGGTGATGCAGTGGAGGGGTGCGCCGTCGAGCTCGTACGCCTCGCAGAGGCGCAGGTCGCGGTGGCGCGCGGGGGCGTCGAGGTGGGTGAGGGCGAGCGCGTCGGCACCGCCGGCGGCGGTGAGGGCGTAGCGGTGGGCGACGGTGTCGAAGTGGCCGAGGCGGAAGGCGCCCTGCCAGCGGCCGGTGTCGTTGTGCGGTTCGGGCACGGCGAGGGCCTTGGACTCGGTGGGGAGCGGGCCGGGGCCGTGGCGGGTGGTGTAGGTGCGCAGGACGCCGAGGCGGAGGGCGGAGCCCGGTGCACCGGCCTCGGCGAGCAGTGTCTCGGCGTTGGCGAAGGTGGTGGTGGACCAGGTGGTGTAGGGGTGGAAGCCGTGCCATTCGTCGAGCAGGACGCCCTGGGCGCCCTCGAACACGACCGGGCCGGTGCGCAGCAGCTCGGGCAGGTGGGCCTCGTCGGTGAGGCGGATGTGCTCGGCGAAGGCGTGGAAGGCGTCGGCGCAGTGGGCGGGCGGGGGCGCGGGGAACTCGCCGGGGCTGGTGTCGAGCTGGTCGGCGAGGCGGTCCCGGAGGAGGGTGAGCTTGCGCAGCAGCCGGGCGGGGCTGGTGCAGTCGGCGGCGGTGGGGGCGTCGCCGGGGTGGCTGAGGGCGTAGCGGGCGGTCTCGCCGATGCCGAGGCCGCAGGAGCCGTGGCGGGCCTGGCCGCGCCGCTGTTCGCGGAGGCGGTTGGCGGCGGCGTGGAAGGGGGTGGTGAGCAGGGCGCGGCGGTCGACGGTGAGCAGGGCGAGCGGGTCGGGCACGCCGAGGGCGGCGAGGTGGCGGGCCTCGGCGGCGAGGGCGAGCGGGTCGACCAGCATGAAGCGGGAGAGATGGGTGGGGACGCCGGCGAAGGTGCCGGAGCCGAACTGCGCGAAGGTGTGGTGACGTCCGTCGTCCGTCACCACGTTGTGGGCGGCCTGGGCGCCGCCGTTGTGGCGGACCACCGCATGGACGGGCCGCGCCCTGCCGGGGCCGTACGGGCCCCGGCAGAGGCGGTCGACGACGGTGCCCTTGCCCGCGTCCCCGAAGCCGAGATCGCAGACGATGACGTGATCGCTCGTCACAGTCGGGTGGTCCCGGCCGTGGCCTGGTCGGCCGGGTCGAGGAGGGACGCGCCGGGTACGGCAATGTCGCGGCTGCGCCGGGCGAGGCCGTCCAGGGCCTTGCCGACGGTGGCGACGGAGCCGGAGCCGAGGTCGGTGAGGTCGTCGAGGCCCTCTTCGAGGTCGATCGCCTCCTCCCCCAGCCCGACCGTGAGCGCGATGGTCTCGCAGACGGCGTCGAGGTCGTCGAGTTCGATGACGTTCTGGCCGAGCAGCTTGCGCCAGGTGCCGAGGACTTCGTCGCTTCCTGCGTACGCGGTGCCGGCGGGGAGGATGAAGTAGACGTCGTAGAGGCGGCGCAGCTCGGCGAGGATCGTGGTGATCGGGATGTCCTCGGCGAGGTCGTCCCCCAGGACGTCGCGGACCTCGCGGGCCTTGACCTTGCCGTACGGCTTCTCGTCGCCGATCAGGAAGAGGTAGCCGCGCCGGCCCCGGCGCTCGACGCAGTCGAGTGCGGTGTGCCGGGCCATGGCGTACATGGCGAGTTCGTACGACTCGGTCATCTGACCACCGCCGCCGCCCTCGAGCAGGATGTTGCCGAGGTGGTCGTCCATCCGGTTGTCGGACTCGAACTGGCCGAGCTGGAGCGGGACGCGGTCGCAGGTGGCGTCGCCGACGGCGCCGAAGAGGATCTGCGGGTGCTCGGTGTACCCCTTGCGCAGGAGCAGGCCGAAGAGCTCGGGGAGCTTGGTCTGCAGGACGCGGGGGACGGTCTGCATGGAGCCGGTGACGTCGAAGAGGACGGCGATGGCGAGCGAGGCGGGGTGTTCGTCGGAGTCGCGGCTCTCGCGGACGGTGAGGCCGCGCGGGTCGAGCGACGGGTGCGCCTTCCAGGTGTGGCGGGCGCCGCTGGTGGCGCGGTCGCTGTAGTCGAAGGCGCTGGTGCCGGAGGCGGCGCGGTAGTGCGCGGCGGCGTCGTAGACGTTGGTGGACCAGGTACCGCTTCCCATGGGGTGCTCCCTAGCGGGTGGTGGGCAGGTGGAACGGCCGGAAGGTGCGGGGGCCGTAGAGCCGGTGGAGGACCTCGTCGAGCTCGGCGAGGAGCTTCCAGGCGTCGTGCGGGCGGCGGGCCTCGGCGGGCAGGGTGCAGCCGGCTATGAAGGCCCGGAGCTGCTTCGGTGCTTTCGGCCCCATGAGCTGCTCGATGCAGCGGGTGGCGAGGTGGAGGTCGGTCGCCTCGGTGACGGGGCGCCGGGCGGGGACCTCGGGTGGGTACCAGCCGCGGTGGCGGTCGAGCAGGGCGGGCGCGGGTGCGTGCTCGCCGGTGGTGGCGTAGCACCAGTCGACGAGGACGAGCCCGTGCTGGGCGGGGTGGACGAGGACGTGCTCGGGGAGGACCGCGCCGTGGCGGACGCCGGCTCGGTGGGCGTACCCGAGGGCGACCAGCAGGCGGCGCCAGATCCAGGCGGCGTCGCGCGGGTCGAGGCCGTCGGGCCAGGCACGGTGGACGTCGGTGAGCGGGTGGAAGCCGTCGAGGCGGACCAGGGCGTTGACACGGCGGGCGGTGGCTGCGGGTGCGGTGGCGTCGTGATGGCGGAAGGTCTCCACCAGGGTCGGGGCGTAGGCGTGGAAGCGCCGGTCGCCGTGGCGGGCGAGGCGGGTGAGTGCGGCTGCCTCGCGCTCCATCAGGTCGTTGTCGGCGGCGGACCGGGGGATCTTGAGGAGGGCATCGGTGCCGGCGGTCTCCGCCGCGCGGAGGAGGGCGATGTCGCCCGTGGCGACGGGCGGGCCGAGGCGGTAGTGGTGGCGGGCGGTACGGAGCTCGGTGGCTGGGCCGCCGGTGCACCGGTGAAGCTCCCAGAGGTGGCCGAGGGAGACGAAGGCGGCCTGCGCCTCGGCGCGGTGGGCGGCCGGGGCGGCGTCGGGGTGGAGCAGGCGGGCGAGGCGCCGGTACCGGCGGGCGGCCTCGTGGAGGTCGGCGGGGAACAGGTCGTCCGGATGGGTGGCGCCGGCCACGGCGGCGAGTGCCTCGACGAAGCTGCGTGGCGTGGTGGGCGGCCGGGCCGGGCGGGCGGCGGTCACCGGACCTCCTCCTCACGGGCGGGGCGGAGCAGCGGTGGGTGGAGGAGCTGGGCGTCGCCGGCGTGGTACTGGCGGGCGCGGGGGCCTCCCCGGCTGCCGCCGCGGTCGGCCGTGGTGCCGATGCTCTCGACGAAGCCGGGGACGGAGAGCACCTTGCGGTGGAAGTTCCCGGCGTGGAGCCTCTCGTCCCAGACCGCCTCGTAGACGGCGCGCAGCTCGGGGATGGTGAAGTCGTGGCCGAGGAAGGCGGTGGCCAGCGGGCTGTACTCGATCTTCGCGCGGGCTCGGTCGAGGCCGTCGGCGAGGATCCTGGCGTGGTCGAAGGCGAGCTCGATGCCCGCCGGCTCGCTCGCGGCCCGCCCGCCGAGGCCACCCCCGTGGGTCTCGGCGGACGGGCCGGAGGATCCGGCGGCAGGCAGGTCGCCGGAGGCCCCGGCGGTAGGCAGGTCGAGCGAAGCGACCGGATGCCACGCCGCGGCCGCCGCGTCACTGCCCGCCCGAGGGTCGGGCAGGTCGGGTGCGAAGGCCAGGTAGGCCACCGAGACCACGTGCATCCGTGGGTCACGGTCCGGGGCGCCGTACGTCCCCAGCTGTTCCAGGTGGACACGGCTGAGCGCGGCGTCGGAGCCGGCCGTGCCGTGCAGGCCGGTCTCCTCGGCCAGCTCGCGGGCCGCCGCCTCCTCCAGGCCCTCCTCCCCCGCCCGCAGGAAGCCGCCGGGCAGCGCCCAGCAGCCCTGGTACGGCGGGCCGCCGCGCTCGACCAGCAGGACGTGCAGCCTGCCCTGCCGCAGCGTCAGGGCGACCACGTCGACCGTGACCGCCACCGGCGCGTAGGCCCGCGGATCGTACGCCGCCAGCCACTGCTGGTCGGCAGGCACCCGCTGCGCTGCCATGCCGCACCTCCCTCGATGACCTCTGGAGCCAGTCGTTCTCCGACTGAGAACAACTTAGCGCAGACCTCCGACAACCGGCCACCGCATTTCCCCGGAGTCGGCCGGACGCCTCGCCTGGCGAGCCCGCTATCCGGCGCTGACCAGGGCCGTCCTAGAGTTCAGACAGCTGCCAAGACCTTCAGGAGGCGCTCGTGCCCGCCACTCCCCCCGCGCGCCCGGCCGGTTTCGCCGAGGCGCTCGCCGCCGGCCCGCTGGTGCTGGACGGCGGGCTCTCCAACCAGTTGGCGGACGCCGGGCACGATCTCTCGGACGAGCTGTGGTCGGCCCGGCTGCTGGCCGACGACCCGGCTGCGATCACCCGCGCCCACCTCGGCTACTTCGAGGCGGGCGCCGAGGTCGCCATCACGTCCAGCTACCAGGCCAGCTTCGAGGGCTTCGCCCGGCGGGGCGTCGGCCGCGCCGAGGCCGCCCGGCTGCTGGGCCGGAGCGTCGAGCTGGCCCGCGAGGCCGCCCGGCAGGCCGAGCCCACCCGCCCCCTCTGGGTGGCCGCCTCGGTGGGCCCGTACGGCGCGGTGCTGGCGGACGGCTCGGAGTACCGGGGCCGGTACGGCCTCAGCGAGGCGGAGCTCGAGCGGTTCCACCGGCCCAGGCTGGAGGCGCTGGCCGCAGCCGGGCCCGACGTGCTGGCGATCGAGACCGTCCCGGACGCGGACGAGGCCCGCACACTGCTGCGTGCCATCAGCGGGCTCGGGGTACCGGCCTGGCTCTCGTACAGCATCGAGGGCGACCGCACCCGGGCCGGGCAGCCGCTGGCCGAGGCGTTCGCGCTCGCCTCCGACGTGCCGGAGGTTCTCGCGGTGGGTGTGAACTGCTGCACCCCCGAGGACGCCGACCGGGCGGTGCGGATCGCCGCCGAGGTGACCGGCAAGCCGGTGGTGGTCTACCCGAACAGCGGGGAGCACTGGGACGCCGACGCCCGGGACTGGCAGGGCGGATCGACCTTCCGCCCGGAGCGGGTGGCGGCCTGGCTGGCCGACGGGGCGCGGCTGGTCGGCGGCTGCTGCCGGGTGGGTCCGGCGCAGATCTCCCGGCTCGCCGAGGCCGTGCGCGCCGGGGAGAACTGACCGGAAAGGTGCACGCGGCGCCTCCGGCCTGGCAGACTCATGGCGATACCACTGTGGTCGACAATGTCGACCGCCTGTCAGCGGAGGTGCGCATGCCCGGCCCGATCCAGTCGCTCTCCCGGGCCGCCGCGATCATGCGGCTACTGGCCGGTGGCGAGCGCCGGCTCGGCCTCTCCGAGGTGGCGACCTCGCTCGACCTCGCCAAGGGCACGGCGCACGGCATCCTCCGCACCCTTCAGATGGAGGGCTTCGTCGAGCAGGATCCGGAGAGCGGCAAGTACCAGCTCGGCGCGGAGCTGCTGCGCCTCGGCCAGAGCTATCTGGACGTGCACGAGCTGCGCGCCCGCGCCCTGGTCTGGGCCGACGACCTGGCCCGGGCCAGCGGCGAGACGGTCTACCTCGGGGTACTGCACCAGCAGGGCGTACTGATCGTCCATCACGTCTTCCGCCCCGACGACACCCGCCAGGTGCTCGAGGTCGGCTCGATGCAGCCGCTGCACAGCACCGCGCTGGGCAAGGTACTGCTGGCGTACGACCCGGTGGCCCGCGGCCAGCTGGGCGACGGGCCGTTCGAGGCGTACACCGCACGGACCCTCACCGACCCGGGCGACATAGACGCCGAGTGCGCGCTGATCCGGGAGCGCGGCTGGGCAGACGCCATCGAGGAGACCTGGGAGGGCGTGGCCTCGATCGGCGCGCTGATCCAGGACCGGCGGCGCAACCCGGTCGGCGCGGTGTGCATCAGCGGGGCCGTCGAGACGGTGTGCGAGGACGGCTTCGTCCGGCCCTCGCTGGTCGCCTCGGTACGCAGCGCAGCGCGCGCGATCTCGCGGGATCTGGGCGCGGGCCGGTTCTGACGCTCCTGACACTTCGCCAAGCCTTTGGCACGGATGGGTTTCGGCCTGTCCGCATGTTGGCGTTTTGTCCGCATTTCCGGCCATTCGAGCGCTAGCTTCTCCAGCACCGTCCGACCACTGCGAGTGATGGGTCACAGGTATGTCACCCGGCCTTGACGCGGAGGCTGCGAGAGGGGGAAGCTTCCGCATGGCGGTCGACATTGTCGAACGGCGTCCGGAGATCACCGAACAGCCACCGCCAGGGCGTGACCCAGGGACGGGATACGCCCGCCCGTCGCGGACTCCCCCACCGCGATGCACCCCTCCCCCACCCTGCTCCGGGCCATACGGACAAAGGAGTCTTTGTGTCCGCGTTCTCCAACGGCGACATCTTCGTCGGCGAAACTCTCGGCACCGCCGCTCTGATACTCCTCGGCGGTGGCGTCTGCGCCGCCGTCACCCTGAAGAAGTCGAAGGCCTTCAACGCCGGCTGGCTGGCGATCACCTTCGGCTGGGGCTTCGCGGTCCTTATTGCCGCGTACATGTCCGCACCCAAGTCCGGCGCCCACCTGAACCCCGCGGTCACCATCGCCCTCGCCGTGGAGAGCGGCGACTGGAGCAAGGTGCCGCTCTACATCGGCTCCCAGCTGTTCGGCGCGATCATCGGCGCCACGCTGGTCTGGGTCACCTACCTCGGCCAGTTCCAGGCGAACGAGGATCCGACCCTGGGCATCTTCTCGACCGGTCCCGAGATCCGGAACCCGATCCAGAACCTGCTCACCGAGATCATCGGCACCATGGTGCTCTGCCTGGGCATCCTCACCCAAGGCCTCAACAAGGGCCTCGGCCTCTCCGGCACCGGCATTCTGATCGTCGCCCTCACCGTGGTCGGCATCGGTCTCTCACTCGGCGGCCCGACCGGCTACGCCATCAACCCGGCCCGTGACCTCGGCCCGCGCATCGTGCACTCGCTGCTGCCGATTCCCAACAAGGGCGGCTCCGACTGGTCCTACGCGTGGATCCCGGTGGCCGGACCGCTCATCGGCGGCCTGCTGGCCGGCGGCCTGTACAACCTGGTCTTCTGAGCCCGTGTTTGCCTCAGGCCTGTGCAAGGGGACTGACCCATCGTCAGGCCCGCCCTTCCCCGAACCCTCATCCCGAGCCGAGGACTTCATGACTGCCAACTACATCGCCGCGATCGACCAGGGCACCACGTCCAGCCGCTGCATCATCTTCGGTGCCGACGGCCGGATCGTGGCCGTCGACCAGCAGGAGCACAGCCAGATCTTCCCCCAGCCGGGCTGGGTCGAGCACGATGCCGCCGAGATCTGGACCCGTGTGCAGTCCGTGGTCCGCGGCGCTCTCGAGAAGGCCGGCCTGACCAAGGACGACATCCGCGCCATCGGTATCACCAACCAGCGCGAGACCACCGTGCTGTGGGACAAGAACACCGGCAAGCCGGTCCACAACGCCCTGGTCTGGCAGGACACCCGCACCGAGGCGCTCTGCCGCGAGCTGGGCCGCAACGTGGGCCAGGACCGCTACCGCCGCGAGACCGGCCTCCCGCTGGCCAGCTACTTCGCCGGCCCGAAGATCCGCTGGCTGCTGGACAACGTCGAGGGCCTGCGCGAGCGTGCCGAGGCCGGCGACATCCTCTTCGGCACCATGGACACCTGGGTCATCTGGAACCTCACCGGTGGCGTCAACGGCGGAAAGCACGTCACGGACGTCACCAACGCCAGCCGCACCATGCTGATGAACCTGCACACCCTGGCCTGGGACGAGAAGATCGCCGAGTCGATGGACGTGCCGCTGGCCGTCCTCCCGGAGATCCGCTCCTCCGCCGAGGTCTACGGCCACGCCGTGGGCGACCTGGAGGGCGTCCCGGTCGCCTCCGCGCTCGGCGACCAGCAGGCGGCCCTCTTCGGCCAGACCTGCTTCGACGAGGGCGAGGCGAAGTCCACCTACGGCACCGGCACCTTCCTGCTGCTGAACACCGGTGAGAAGGTCGTCAACTCGTACCACGGCCTGCTGACCACCGTCGGCTACCGGATCGGCGACCAGGCCCCCGTGTACGCCCTGGAAGGCTCGATCGCCGTCACCGGCTCGCTGGTGCAGTGGCTGCGCGACCAGCTCGGCATCATCTCGACCGCCGCCGAGATCGAGACCCTGGCCTCCACGGTGGAGGACAACGGCGGCGCCTACTTCGTCCCGGCCTTCTCCGGCCTGTTCGCCCCGTACTGGCGCTCCGACGCCCGCGGTGTGATCGCCGGTCTGACCCGGTACGTGACCAAGGGCCACCTGGCCCGGGCCGTCCTGGAGGCCACCGCCTGGCAGACCCGCGAGGTCGTGGACGCCATGGAGAAGGACTCCGGCGTCGAGCTGACGGCCCTCAAGGTCGACGGCGGCATGACCTCCAACAACCTGCTGATGCAGAACATCGCCGACGTCCTGAACGCCCCGGTCGAGCGCCCGTACGTGGCCGAGACCACCGCGCTCGGCGCCGCCTACGCGGCCGGCCTCGCGGTCGGCTTCTGGCCGGACCTCGACACCCTGCGGGCCAACTGGCACCGTGCCGCCGAATGGACCCCCCGCATGGACGAGGCCACCCGGGAGCGCGAGTACAAGAAGTGGCTCAAGGCCGTGGAGCGCACCATGGGTTGGGTGGAGGAGGACGAGGAGAGCTGACCGTGCTGCCGGTCGGGGCCTGACCGGGCCCCGACCGGCGATCGTCGTTGCCGGCCTTGACCGAGGCCGGGCCCGGCCTCTCGCGAGGCCGTACCGCACATCGAGAGGAGAAACGGCGCGCCGCCCGCACCGGCCGCCGTGAACACACCATGGCAACCATCCCGACTCTGGGCGCCGGCCGCACCACCGGCCACGCCGCCTCCCGTGCCGAGACCCGCGAACTGCTGGGCAAGGCCACCTATGACCTGCTGGTGATCGGCGGCGGCATCCTCGGCACCGCCACCGCCTGGACCGCAGCCCAGTCGGGCCTCAAGGTCGCCATGGTCGACGCGGGCGACTTCGCCGGCGCCACCTCCAGCGCCTCCTCCAAGCTGGTCCACGGCGGTCTGCGCTACCTGCAGACCGGCGCGGTCAAGCTGGTCGCGGAGAACCACAAGGAGCGCCGCGCGCTGGCCACCGACGTGGCCCCGCACCTGGTCAACCCGCTGACCTTCTTCGTCCCGGTCTACAAGGGCGGCCCGCACGGCGCGACCAAGCTCGGCGCCGGCGTCTTCCTCTACTCGGCGCTGTCCGCCTTCCGCGACGGGATGGGCCGGGTCTCCACCGCCGCCCACGCCGCCCAGCAGGTGCCGGCGCTGCGCACCGAGGGCCTGCGCTCGGTCGCGGTCTACGGCGACCACCAGATGAACGACTCGCGCGTCGCCGTGATGACGGTACGTGCGGCCGTCGACGCCGGCGCCGTGGTGCTCAACCACGCCGAGGTGACGGGGCTGCGCTTCACCGGCACCCGGGTGACCGGTGCCGAGCTGAAGGACCGCCTGGACGGCACCGAGTTCGGCGTCAACGCCCGCCTGGTGCTCAACGCCACCGGCCCGTGGGTCGACCACCTGCGCAAGATGGAGGACGCGGGCGCCGCGCCCAGCATCCGCCTCTCCAAGGGCGCGCACGTGGTGGTCAAGCGCCGTACGCCGTGGCGCGCGGCCCTCACCATCCCGATCGACAAGTACCGCGTCTCCTTCGCCATCCCGTGGGAGGACCACGTCCTGCTCGGTACGACGGACGAGGAGTACACCGGCGACCCGCAGGACGTGCGCGCCACCGAGGCCGACATCGACCAGATCCTGGACGAGGCCGGGCACGCCATCAAGGACGAGCACCTCGACCGCGACCTGATCACGTACGCCTTCGCGGGCCTGCGCGTGCTGCCCGGCGGCCCGGGTGACACCGCCGCCGCCAAGCGCGAGACCGTGGTCACCGAGGGCCGCGGCGGCATGCTGTCGGTCGCGGGCGGCAAGTGGACGACGTACCGTCACATCGGCCGCACCGTGCTCGACAAGCTGGCGCACGTGCCCGGTACCGGACTGGCCGAGGACATGTCGGCGATCCCCGCGACCGTCCCGCTGCCGGGTGTCGGTGCGCCGAACGCCGTCGCGCACCGCCTGCTGATCGACCGTGAGCCCGGCTCGCGGATGGAGCCGCTGGTCGCCAAGCACCTGGCCAGCCACTACGGCACGCTCTCCTTCGAGATCGCGCACCTGATCGCCGAGCACCCCGAGCTGGGCGACCCGATCCACCCGGACGGCCCGGACGTCTGGGCCCAGGTCGCGTACGCCGCCGACAACGAGTGGGCCTACACGCCGGACGACGTCCTGCGCCGCCGCACCACGATGACGGTCCGCGGCCTGGACACGCCGGAGATCCGGCAGCAGGTCGAGGCCTTCCTCGCGGAGCGCAAGCAGGGCTGAGCAAGGCACGCGGAGCGAAGGGCGGGTACCCGACCGGGTGCCCGCCCTTCCCGCGTTCTCGCCGGGTTTCCCCGGCGGAGGGTTCCGTGCTGTCCTGGAGAGGGGCCCAGGAGGTGGGCCATGCTGTACACGCGGAACACGGCCGCGACACGCACACCGCTGCAGAGCCCGATCCGGTCGGGGACTCTCCTCCCGGTCCGGGATCTCGCGATCGCCTGGGCCCTGATCCTGCTGATCGCGGCGCTCGCCTGGGTCCTCACCATCGGACAGGCCCGGGACATGGGCATCGAGCCCGGCACGATGGGCATGGCGCTGCCGGCCTTCCTGCTGCTCTGGGTCGCCATGATGGCCGCGATGATGCTGCCGTCCGTCGCGCCGGTGGCCGTGACCTGGGCGAAGGCCATCGTCCGCCGGTCGCCCGGAGTGGCGGGCGCGGCGCGGACGGCCGAGTTCCTCGCGGGCTACCTGCTCGTCTGGGCGGCCTTCGGGCTGCTCGCCTACGGCGGCCTCGCGCTCACCGGCGGCCTGGTCGACCGGCACCCCGACGCGGGCCGCTGGATCGGCGTCGTGGCTTTCGGGCTCGCCGGGCTGTACCAGTTGGGCCCGCTCAAGTACGTCTGCCTGCGGCACTGCCGCAGTCCGATGGCCCAGCTGATGCACTACTCGAGTTGGCGGCCATGGGCCCGGGACCTGCGGGTGGGGCTGCACCACGGCGGCTACTGCCTCGGCTGCTGCTCGGGGCTGATGGTGGTGCTGATCCCGCTGGGCGTCATGAACATCGCGGCAATGGCGGGGCTGGCCGTGGCGATCTTCCTGGAGAAGCTGTGGCGGTACGGGCCCGTGCTCGCCCGGGTGGTGGGAATCGGATTCCTGGTGCTCGCCGTGCTCGCACCGTTCCAGGACTGGCTGCTGCCGGGGCTGCAGATGACACAGATGTGAGTCGCGGACGTGGAAGAGGAGGCCTGCGGAATCCGCGGCCTCCTCGGCAGTAGCACCGCGAGCGCTCATACGCGTCCGTGGACGGCCCCTTCCTCCTCGCTGCTGAAGACGAAGTCGGCCCGCTCGCCGTAGTCCCCGTTGAAGCTCAGACCGAAGGCGTCCGAGCTGCCCGTGGACTTGCCGACCTGGTACTCGGGGGCGAAGCCGAACATCGCGTTCTTGATCGTCGTCGGAGTCCCGTCCATTCCCTTCAACGCCTCGAACGAGACCTCGCTGCGCCCCTCGACGCGGAATCCCGGCGTCTCCCCGTCGGTGAGGGACACACCGGCCCGCTCCATTCCGAGGTACTCACCGAAGAACTGCGCGAGTTCGCCGAACGGCCCGCCCTCCCGGCCCGAGACGAGCCGTTCGAGCGCACCGGCCTGCTCGTCGCTGGCGCCGCTGTCGACGACCAGCCCGACCTTCCAGTCGCCCGCAGTCAGGTGCGACGGGAAGAGGTTGTAGAAGGCGAAGTCGACACCGGACAGGTCCAGGTCGTCGAGATTGCCCTCGTTGATGTGAAAGACAGCTGCACCACGGCACTCGGTACCGCCCTGCGCGTCCCTGGGCTGCGCGTCGACCGCACATCCGCAGATCACGGCGCACGAACAGGCCGCGACGTAGTTGCCGGAGATCGTGTACGTCATAGCTGCTCTCCCCACGCTCTTCGTCTTTCAACGCTAGGCACGCCGCCCCCGGGGTGTAAACCTCAGCAGGGCGGGGGCGGCGCAGCGGTCGGGCTAGACGACCAGGCTCAGCGGCATGATCAGCGCGATGGCGACGACGGAGATGACCGTCTCCATCACCGACCATGACTTCAGGGTCTGGCCGACGCTCATCCCGAAGTACTCCTTGACCAGCCAGAACCCGGCGTCGTTCACGTGCGAGAAGAACAGTGAACCGGCGCCGATCGCGAGGACCAGCAGCGCCGCGTGCGTGCTGGACATGCCGACCGCGAGCGGGGCGACGATGCCGGCCGCGGTGATGGTGGCGACGGTGGCCGAGCCGGTGGCGAGCCGGATCAGGACGGCGATCAGCCAGCCGAGCAGCAGCGCGGAGATGTGCCACTTGGCGGACCAGGTGCTGACCGCGTTGCCGACCCCGACGTCGATCAGGGTCTGCTTGAAGCCGCCACCCGCGCCGACGATGAAGACGATGCCCGCGATCGGTCCCAGCGACTTCTCGACCGTGGTGGAGATCCGCGCCTTGCTGAAGCCTGCGGCCCGGCCGAGGGTCAGCATGCCCAGCAGGACGGCGGCCAGCAGGGCGATCAGCGGCGAGCCGACGAAGTCGAGGACGCGCTGCGGCCCTGCCTTGGGGTCGTCGATCACCACGTCGGCCAGTGCCTTGCCGAGCATCAGGACGACGGGCAGCAGGATCGTCGCGAGGACCGCGGCTAATCTCGGGGTGCGCTGGTGCTGCCCGGTCTCGACGGGCGTGGTCTCGGCCGGGAGCTCGAGCGGGCCGACCCAGCGCTCGGCGACGCGGGCGAACAGCGGGCCCGCGACGATCAGGGTGGGGACGGCGATCAGCAGGCCGAGGGCGAGGGTGACACCGAGGTCCGCCTTCAGTGCGTCCACCGCGACCAGCGGCCCGGGGTGCGGCGGGACCAGGCCGTGCAGGACCGAGAGGCCGGCCAGGGCCGGGATGCCGATCCGCATCAGCGGCAGGTTCCCCCGGCGGGCGACCAGCAGCACGATCGGGATCAGCAGGACGACACCGACCTCGAAGAACAGCGGCAGGCCGAGGACCGCCGCGATCAGCGCCATCGACCAGGGCAGCATGCGCCTGCTGGAGCGGCTCAGCACGGTGTCCGCGATGATGTTGGCCCCGCCGGAGTCGGCGAGCAGCTTGCCCAGCATCGCGCCCAGCCCGATCAGCAGGCCGACGCCGCTGACGGTGGCTCCGAAACCGGTGACGAAGCTGCTGGTGAGCTTGTCGAACGGGGCGCCCGCCACCGCGGCGAGCACGCCGGAGCCCAGCGTCAGGGCGAGGAAGGGGTGCAGCTTCAGCTTGGTGATCAGCAGCACGATCACACCGATGCTGAGCAGGACCGCGACCAGCAGCTGGGCGTCGCTGTCGGTGTGCGGCAGGGCCGGTGGGGCGGCCGCGAGCAGGGTGGCGGGGGTCGTCACGCGAGGTCTCCATTGACGGGCCGCAGCAGTGCCGCGGCCAGCTCGACGAGCTGTTCGGGGGTGTGGGCGACGTCCAGCACCACGCCGTGCTCGTCCGGCTGGAGCGGTTCGAGCGTGGCGTACTGGGAGTCGAGCAGCGAGGCGGGCATGAAGTGGCCGGCCCGGTGGGCGAGCCGGTCCTCGACCAGGCCGTGTCCGCCGCTCAGATGCAGGAAGAACGCGCCCGGGCAGTGGGTCCGCAGGATGTCGCGGTACTGCCGCTTGAGCGCCGAGCAGGTGACCACTCCCCCCGTCCCGGCCTGCGCCCGTCCGCCCAGCCACCCGCCGAGAGCGTGCAGCCACGGGGAGCGGTCCCGGTCGTCGAGCGGGGTGCCGGCCGACATCTTGGCGATGTTGGCCGGCGGGTGGAAGTCGTCCGCCTCGGCGTACGGGAGGCCGAGGCGTGCGGCGAGCAGTCGGGCGACGGTGGTCTTACCGACTCCGGAGACGCCCATCACCACGATGGTCGGCCGGTGCTCCTCGACGCTGAGAGCCATGGGTGGTGCTCCTGTTCTGCCTGATCCGGTGCAACCTTGGCCTAAAGGTATGACTTATTTAAGCCTTAGAAACATAATCGTCATACTTTCCATGTCGCACGAGGGATGGTCCCAGCCTCGGCCTCTAATCTGGACGGATGGACATCCAGGGCCTGCCCGGCCGACTTCTCGCAGACCTCGGACCGGCCATCGCATCCGGCGAGATCCCGGCGGGCACGGTCCTGCGCAGCGAGGAGCTCGAGGCGAAGTACGGGGTGTCCCGGACGGTGGTCCGCGAGGCGGTGCGGATCCTGGAGTCGATGCGGCTGGTCACGTCGAAGCGGCGGGTGGGCATCACGGTTCAGCCCAAGTCGGACTGGGACGTCTTCGACCCGCTGGTGATCCGCTGGCGGCTGGCCGGTACGGACCGCTCGGCGCAGTTGCGCTCGCTCGGCTCGCTGCGGGTCGCGATCGAGCCGGCCGCGGCGGCACTGGCGGCCCGTCAGGCGACCGACGACCAGCGGCGGGAGCTCGGCGCACTGGCCGTCGAACTCACCGTCACCGCCCGCGCCGCCGATCTGGAGACCTTCCTGAAGCACGACATCGCCTTCCACGCGACCGTCCTGCGGGCATCGGGGAACGAGATGTTCGCCCACCTCGGCGACACGGTCGGGGCGGTGCTGACCGGGCGGACGGAGCATCACCTGATGCCGCATCAGCCCAAGCCGTACGCGGTGAAGCTGCACCGGGAGGTGGCGGACGCGATCTGCGCGGGCGACGCCGAGCAGGCCGAGCGGGCGATGCGCACGATCGTGGTGGGGGCGCTCGACGAGCTGGACGCGACCCTCGGCTGAGCCGCCTGCCCGGTTTGCGAGGGATTCGACGCTTTGCGGGCATGATCCGGGCCGCCCGGGGCAGGCTGTTGCCCGGGGGTGCGCCGTGCGCCGCCGTACGCCGTCTGCGCCTGGGGGTCGCCGATGTCCGCCGCACGCCGCCGTTTACCCGACGAGGTCCGGGCCGCCGCCGTACGGGCGTGGCTGTTCCTCTCGTGCACGCTGGTGAGTCTGACGGTGGCGACGCTGGCCTCGTACGCGCACAGCGGGCTGCTGACTCCGGCCCTGCTGGCCAGCGGCCTCGGAGTGTTCGGGACGACCTGGTGCCTGCTGGAGATCATGATCTCCCGTCAGATCGCCGCCCAGCGCAGGCGCGGGCCCGGCTCGGCCTCGCCGCTGGCGGGGAGCCGGGAGCGCGGACGGCGCCCGGGCATACGCCGGGCGCCGCTTCGAGGCTGATCCTCCGGTCGCAGGTCAGCCGCGCCTTTCCACCGCGAAGCCGTACTGCTCGGGCCGGCGGCGCTCGGCTGTGGGCCGGCTCAGCGCTTGCCGAGGGTGAAGAGCAGGATCATGAAGCCCGCCCACACGTGGGTCGCCGCGATGTAGATGACGGCGCGGATCATCATCGACTTTCGCTTGCTCTTCTCGTCCGCCTTGGCGTCGCTCATCGCGGGGCTCCTTGGTTCTCGGTGGCTTCGGCGGTCCCGACGGGCAGGATACCTGTGCGGTGCAGCTGGGCCCGGGCGTGGGCGATCGCCTCGGGCGTGGTCCCGAAGACCTGGCCGTCGGCTCTCAGCTCGCCCAGCACGTCGAGGGCGTCGAGGGTGCGCAGATGCTCCTCGCGCACCCCGGAGACCAGGACCGTCACATGCCGCCGGCGCAGCTTGCCGATCACGTCGCCCAGCACCAGCGCCCCGGTCGCGTCGATCGCCGTGACCCGGGAGAGCCGCAGGATGACCACCTTGACGTTGCTGGCCTCGGCGAGTTCGAGCAGGAAGCTGTGGGCGGCGGCGAAGAACATCGGGCCGTCGATCCGGTACGCCACCATGTGCTCCGCGAGCAGTTCCTGCTCCTCGCGGTGGTGGTCGGCGGGCGGCAGCCCTTCGTGGAGGGCCACCTTGGTGAGACCGGCCGTCCGGGCGACCTGGCGCAGCGCCAGCACGCCGGCCACCACCAGCCCGGCGATCACCGCGGTGACCAGATCGAAGGCCAGCGTGGCAGCGGCGGTGAGCAGCAGCACGGCCGCCTCCCCGCGACCGGCTCTGGCCAGCGCCCGCAGCGACCCGACCTCCACCATCCGGACGGCCGTGGCGATCAGCACGCCCGCCAGCGCGGCCAGCGGGATGCCCGACACCAGCGGGGCGGCCGCGAAGACCACGGCCGCCAGGACGACCGCATGGATCAGCGCGGCCAGGCGGGAGGCGGCGCCGGAGCGGACGTTGACCGCCGTCCGGGCTATCGCGCCGGTGGCGGCGACGCCGCCGAACAGCGGGGCGACCAGGTTGGCCACGCCCTGGCCGAAGAGCTCGCGGTCACCGTCGTGTCGTTCGGAGACCGTCATGGCGTCGGCCGCGGTCGCCGACATCAGCGACTCCAGGGCTGCCAGGGCCGCGACCGCCAGGGCCGAGGTGGCCAGGGCCGGCACGGCGCCCGCATCGAAGAAGCCGAACGAGGGCATCGGCAGCCCGGCCGGCAGGTGTCCGATGGTGGCCACGTCCAACTCGGCGACACCGGTGACCACCGTCGCGGCGACCACGGCGAGCAGCGAGAACGGGACTCCCGGACGGAGCCGGCCGCCCACCAGCATGACCAGCGCCACCCCCGCCGCCACGGCGAGCGAGGCGAGGTGCGGACCGGACGAGAAGTCGGCGACCGCGTGCGCGGCGCTCACCACGACGTTCTCCCCGCCGCGCGGCGCGACGCCCAGCGCGGCGGGCACCTGCTGAAGCCCGATCACCCCGGCGATGCCGACCGTGAAGCCTTCCACCACGGGCGCGGGCACGTACGCCATGTACCGGCCGGCACCGGCCAGTGCCAGCAGGATCAGCAGCACTCCGGCCAGCAGACCCACCGTCAGGACACCGGACGCGCCGTACTCGTGGACGATCGGGACGAGGACCACGGTCATGGCCCCGGTCGGCCCGCTGACCTGGAGGTTCGAGCCGCCGAAGACCGCGGCGAGTGCCCCGGCCACCACCGCGGTGGCCAGCCCGGCCTGGGCCCCGGCGCCCGAGGCGACGCCGAAGCCGAGGGCGAGCGGGAGAGCGACGATCGCGACGGTCAGGCCCGCCAGCAGGTCCCGGCGCGGGGAACGGGCCATCGTGGCCAGCGTCCGGCGGTTCGGCAGGACGGCGAGGACGCGGTCGGCGCTACGGCGGCCGAGGGCACCGTACGCCGCACTCACCGGCGTGTTCCGCGGACTTCGCCGCCGCGCAGCTCGGCCAGCAGCTCCCCCTGGTCGGCGATCATGTCGGTGAGGATCCGGCGGGCGGCACGGAGCAGTTCGGCGACGTCCGGGGTGCTCAGGGCGTAGACCACGGTGTTGCCCTCGCGGGTGGCGGTGACCAGCTGGGTGCGGCGCAGGACGGCGAGCTGCTGGGAGAGGCTGGAGGCCTCGATGTCGATCTCGGCGAGCAACTCGCGGACGGGGCGCGGGCCGTCCTGGAGCAGTTCGAGCACTCGTATACGGGCCGGGTGGCCGAGAGTGCGGAAGAACTCCGCCTTGGCCTGGTACAGCGGGACCGGCATGCTCAGTCCTCGTCCTCTTCCTCGGGGGTGTGCGGCAGCTCGATGCCGTGGTGGGCGGCGATCCGGAGCAGCCCGGTGATGCGGCCGCGGTACGCGTCCACGCCGTCCTCGTCCCCGGCCTCACGGGCTGCCGCCAGCGCTAGGCGTGCCTGGGCGAGCTGCTCGCGCAGCTCCTGGTCGAACACGTCTGCCACAGCCGCCTCCGATGCCGGTATGGGCTACAGCATCTATGAATATGAAGAATTCTTCAACTCTTCCTCGACTCCCCACGACCGGCCGGTCGGCGTCGGTCAGGAAGCTACGGAGTGGGTACTGTCCGATGCATCGTCAAATCCCCCTCGACGAAGCACGATCCGAGCGGACAGCTGCCTCGACCTTACCTCTCCGGGCCGGTCACACCCGGTGAACCTCGGCCGTCGCCCGAGGCAAGAGGGAGCGCGCGGGTCGCAGACGGCGCACGGTTCTCCTCAGCGCTCCGCGCCGCGCCGTCCGGCCTCCCGCCGGTTCACTCGGGCACTCCCACCGGGACGTCGGCCGGGCGCTTGAACATCCGGGTGGCGGTGATCTCGCCGTGGACGGCCGGGCCGTCCGGGTCCTGCGGGGCGGGCAGACCGGGGCGCAGGTGCTCCTCCACCGAGATGTACTTGAGTCCGGCCCGCAGGTCGGCGTCGTTGCGGAGCCGGATGACCAGCGGGAACTCGGCGAGCGCGGTGGTGTCGAAGAGGCCGGTGGTGTAGATCAGCTGGACGCCGAGGGCGTCGGCCACGGCGCGCTGGAGCTCCAGCAGGTACGTGGCGTTGGCGCGGCCGATCGGGTTGTCGAGGAAGAGCGTGCCGGCGTGGCGCAGCTGGGACTGGCCCCGGTCGTTGGCGCGCAGGGCGGCCATCGTGCAGTACAGGGCGATGGCGGCGGTGAGCAGCTGGCCGCCGGAGAAGACGTCCGACATCTGGCCCACGCTCACCCGCTCGGCGCGCAGCACGGCGTCCGGCTTGAGGATCTCGACGCTCACGCCCTTCGGGCCGATCGCGGCCGCGACGCCGCGGAGCAGGAGTGACATGCCGTCACGGCGCAGGTCGGAGTTCTTGCGGACGGCGGCGCGGGTGGCCTCGTCGATCACCTCGCCGAGGCGCTCGACCAGCACAGCGTGGTCCGGGTCCTCGAAGCGGATCCGCAGGAACTCCTGGCCGGACCACTCCCCCAGGCCCTCGGGTAGGCGGGAGAGCCGCTGGGCGGCCCGGAGCGTGGTGAGCGAGCTCTCGACCAGGCCGCGCAGGCGGTCGACGATGCTGCCGCGGTTCCGCTCCAGCTGTTCCAACTCGTCGGAGAGCACCCGGAGTCGGGGCGCGAAGGCGGTGGCCCAGGCGGCGGCGTGGTCGGGCAGGGAGGCGGCCGGGAGCTCGCGGATCTGCTGCCGGGCCGGGGTGCGGACGGCCTCGTAGCGGGCCGCGTTGGCGTGCCGGATCAGGGCGTCGGAGGCGTCGCGGACGGCGAGTTCGGCGGCGGTGAGCTCGGTGGCCGCCGCGCGCAGGGTACGCCGGGTGTCGGCGGCCGCCCCGCGGGCCTCGGCCAGGCTGCCGAGGTACGGCTCGGCAGCCTGCTCGGGCTCGTCCGGGTGGTGGTCGCGCAGGCCGTCGCGGAGCTGGGCGGCCGTCTCGTCGAAGTCCGCGGCGGCGCTCTGTGCGGCGTCCAGGGTGCGCTGCAGGTCGGCGTGCTCGGTACGGGCGGTCTCCAGCCGCTCCCGGCGCTCGGCGAGCCGGGTGGTGGCGGTGCGGAGCAGGACCTGGGCGTGCTCGGGGTCGGTGGGGACGAGGTCCTCGGGCAGCTCGGTGTGGGCCTCGCCGCTGGCGGGGGCGGAGCGTTCGGCCTCGCCGCGCAGGCGGCCGAGCTGCTCGCTGGCGGTGGCGGAGCGGGCCTCGATGGTGGCGACCAGCTCCTCGGCGCGGGCGGCGGCCGCCTGGCGGGCCGGGCCGTCGGCTCCGTCGGGGCTGGCGAGCAGCTCCTCGGCGCGGGTGCGCACCTTGTTGGTGAGGCGGTCGAGTTCGGTGGCGGCGGCCGCTTCGTCGCCCTCGGCGCGGGCCTGCTCGGCGCGCAGGTCGGCGCCGACGCCGACCTTCTCGTAGAGCTGGGAGGCGGCGCGGTAGGCCTCGCGCAGGGCGGGCAGGGAGGCGGGGGCCTCGGCCGGCTCGACGGTGTCGGAGACGGCGGAGAGCTCGGCACGCTCGGCCCGCAGGGTCCGGGCGGTGCGGCGGGCGTCGTCGGCGGCGCGCTGGGCGGCGCGGCGGTCCTCGTCGCAGGTACGGGCCCGCTCGGCGCAGGCGGCCTGGCGGCGCTCGCACTCGGCGGCGTCCTCGGCGAGTTCGCGCAGGCGGCGCGTCCAGTTGGCGCGCTCACGCAGGCGGAAGGCGAGGCCGGCCAGGGCGTCGGCCCGGCGGCGGGCCCGCTGGGCAGCCTCGCGGCGCTCCTCGTGGGCGTACGCGGCGGCGGCGTGGTCGGTCTCGGCCTCGGCGTGCTCGGCGCGCAGGGTGGCCAGCTCGGCGGCGGCGGTCTCGGCGTGCAGAGCCGCTTCTCGGGCGGCCTCGGTGAGTTCGGCCAGGGTGCCGGGCGGGCACTGGGCGTGCCAGGAGGCCAGGCGGGCGGCGAGGGCTCGGTCGCCGCCGAGCCGGGCGGCGAGTTCGCGGATGTGCTCCTCGCGGGCGGTGGCGCGGGTGCGCAGCTCGCGGCGCTCGTCGTCGGCGGCGCGTTCGTCGTGCATGGCCGGGTTCGGCGGCACCAGGAAGAACGGCGGCTCGTCGGCGATCGGTGCGATCAGCGCGGCGGCGGTGCCGACGGCGACGGTCGAGCGCGGCAGCAGAGCGGCCGCCTGGAGGGTATCGCGGGCGCGCTCCAGCGAGCCCGGGTCGGTGACGACGACACCGTCGACCAGTTCGGGGCGGGCCGCCAGGATCGCGTCGTGGTCGGCCGGGTCGACGGACTGGGCGAGGTAGCGCCAGCCGGGCAGGGCGGGGATGCCGTGCTCGCCGAGGTACTCGACGGTGGCCAGCACGTCCGGCCCCGGCGGCAGCAGGCCGCCGTCGCCGAGGGCGGCGAGGATGCGGGAGTCGTCGGCGGCGGCCGTACGCAGGTCGAAGAGGGTGCGCTCGGCGGTGGCGACGTTCTGGTCGAGCTGCTCGCGGAGGTCCTCGGCGGCCGTGTCGAGGACCTCCGGGGTCAGGAACCCCTCCCCTTCGTCGGCGCCTTCCTGGTAGGGGGTCAGGGCGAGCAGCTCGGCGAGGCGGGGTTCGGCGGCGAGCTGGGCGGCGGTGCGCCGCTCGGCGGCGAGGGCGCGCTGGGCTGCCGTACGGGCGTCGGTGGCGCGGGCGGCGGCCAGTTCGGCGCGGGCCTCGGCAGCGGCGGTCTCGCGGACCCGGGCGGCGGACTGTTCGGCGGCGGCGCGGGCCTGCTCGAGCGCGGCGGTGGCGGCCTTCTCCTCGTCCGAGGCCTGCAGGGCTGCCCGGGCCGGGTCCGGGTCGTCCGTGCCGGCATCGATCCAGCCGGCCTCGACGGCGGCCTGGGTCTCCTGCTCGACCTCGGCGAGGCGCTGGCGCAGGTGCTCGGCCTCGCTGCGGGCCTTCTGGGCGGCGGTCGCTGCGGCGGTGGCCTCGGTCTGGGCGGCGGCGCCGTCCGACTGCAGCTCGCCGGCCCGCAGCTCCTCCTGGTCGGCCCGGGTCTCGGCGGCCAGGGCGGCGGTCTCCAGGGCACGCGCGAGCGCACCGGCGGCCTGGGCGCGGGCGGCGAGCGCGGGGGCGGCGTCGAGCTCGGCCTCGCGGATGGCGACGGCGACCCTGGCCGCCCGGTCGGCGGCGGCGCGGTGCCGCAGCACCGCCTCGGCGGCCTGCCAGGCGGAGTGCAGAGTGCGGGCCTCGGTGAGCTCGCGGCGCAGCGCGGCGGCTTCGGTGGTGGCGGCGGCGAGGCCGAGGGTGGCGTGACGGTAGGTCAGCTCGGCGGTGATCAGCGAGTGCCGGGTGCGGTCGCTCTCGGCGGCGGTGACGGCGCTCGCGGCGGCCGCGACCTCGATCGCGAGGTCGTGCGCGCGCTCGCGCTCGGCGGCGCCGCGGGCGGAGAGCGCGTGGACCAGGCGGCGGGTGCGGCGCTCGGCGGTGCGGTGGGTCTCACGGACGGACTCGCGGGCGGCGGTGGCCTCGACGATCCGCTGGAGCAGCTCCAGCGAGCCGCCGGTGAAGTCGCGTTCGGCGGTGAGCTCGGCGCGGCGGCCGAGCTTGGCGGCGAAGCCGTGGACCAGGTCGGCCAGGCCGTCGGTGTCGCGGGTGTCGGTGACGGCCCGCAGCAGCAGGTCGGTGAAGTCGGCGTCGTGCTTGACCGCGAAGAGGCCGGCCGCCTCGCCCTCGTCGGCGTTCATCTCGCGCTGGTAGCGGAAGAGCTCGGGGTCGAGGCCGAGGTCGCCGAGGTGCTCGTTCCAGCGGTCGTGGATGTCCTCGAAGACCAGGTCGAGGTACGGGTAGGCCTTGCCGGCCTCGGTCAGCGCGTCGCGGAAGCCCTTCATGGTGCGGCGGCGGCCGCGGGCCTTCTGGTCACCGCTCAGGCTGATCCGCTCGGCGACCGGGAGGGAGTCCAGGGTGAGGCCGGGGCCGGGCCGGAAGGAGTACCAGGTCTCGGCGAACTTCCGCGGGTCGGAGGAGACCTGGCGGCCGCGCCACTCGCTGACCTTGCCGACCACGATCAGCTCGCCGGTGACGGTGTGCTGCCACTCCAGTGCGACGTGGCCGCAGTCGTCCGCGAGCAGGAACTTGCGGAGCACACCGGAGCTGGCGCCGCCGAGGGTGTTGCGGTGGCCGGGGAGCATCACCGAGAAGATCAGCTTGAGCAGGACGGACTTGCCGCCGCCGTTCTCCAGGAAGAGCACACCCGCCGGGGCCGGGCGGCGCGGCGGGCCCTCGGGCTCCTCGCCGAACAGGCCGGGCTGCTGGGGGGCCGGGTCGGCCACCGGCTCGCCGACGCCGCGCAGGTCGAGCACCGTGTCGGCGTAGCGGGCGCCGGCCGGTCCGATGGAGTACAGGCGGACCCGGTTGAGCTCGTACATGAAGGGATCTTTCCTGGACGGTCAGGGTGGGGCGGTCGGGCGAGACGGTCAGAGCGAGTGGAACGGCAGACCCGCGTCGGCGACGAGGTCCTCGCTGTGGTCGGGCGGCAGCAGGGTGGCGGTGCCGTCGGTGACGGGGACGACGCCGAGGTCGATCAGCTCGGCCATGGCGGCGCTGCTCGCGAGGTCGCGGACCTGGAGCTGGTAGCGGGCGGTGGTGCGGTAGGTGCCGCCTGCGTCGTCCGAGGTCTTCTGCAGAAAGCCGGAGTCGACCAGGAAGAGCACGGCCTTGGCCACGATGCCGATGGTGGAGCCGGAGAGCCGGCGGGCGTCCTTGGTGGCGCCGGTGGCGCTGCGGCGGGCCCAGACCCGCCAGCCCGCCTCCAGGCCGGGGGCGTCGCTGGCCGGGTCGGTGTTGGCGCCCGCGGCGTCGGCCTGCTGCTCGAGGCGGCGGCAGGCCTGGCGGACGAAGGCGTCGACGCCGTTGACGGTGATCCGGCCGAGGTAGCCGTCGTCGGCGAGGTCCTCCGGGCGGGGGAAGGCCATCGCGGCAACGGCCAGGTGCGCCAGGCCGTGCAGGAAGCGGTCGGTGGACTCGCTGGCGGCGCGGCGGGAGTAGTCGCCCATCCGCACCGCGAAGACGGAGTCCTCGGCGGCGGCGACGGCCATGCCGGCGCGCGGGGAGACCTCCAGGACGACCAGGCCCATGCCGGTGGCGACGGCGTCGGCGAGGCGGGCGAACGGCGGGTCCTCGCGGTGGCGGCGGACCAGCTCGGCGTACTCGGCGTCGCGGGCGGGCAGCAGCTTGGCCTGGAGACCGAAGGAGACCAGGCGCGCAGCGTCGGCGACGTCGGCGGGGGTGACGGCCGCGGCAGCCGGTGCCGGGGGCTCGTGGTCGGTCGTCACGGGCGGTGCTCCTTGTTGTTCAGGGGCGCGGGGAAGGTATTCAGGGGCGCGGGGAACTGCGCGAATCGGGAGGGCTCGGTGCCGCACCATCCATCGGGGAGCAAGCGGCAACCCCTCAGCGAAGTGACGCGAGGTGCCGGCCGGCGTCGGGGCGAGAGTGAACGGCGGTCGTCTTCCGTTTCGCGCCGTTCCCCGCGCCCCTGGGGTGGCGCCACCTGAGGAGTGCGGCTGTGGGGCGGCGTCATCAGCTCGCGTCCTTGCGGTCGGCTGCCATGGCGGCGGAGTCGAGCAGGGCACTGCCGACGATCAGGTCGGCGCCGCCGAACTCCGGGTCGTCCAGCGGGGTGCCGTCGTCGACGGCGAAGAGCAGGCGTTCCTCGCCCTGCCGGTACGCGGTGCCGACCGGCGGGCTCGCCGCGTGCACGGCGAGCAGCGCGACCAGGTACGGGAGTTCAGGGTCCCGCCGCCGGGCCTCGGCGAGCAGGCCGGAGAGCCGGCGGGGTGCGTCGGCGGGCAGGTCGAGCAGCTCCAGCGCCGCCTCCAGCTGGGCCTCGGAGAAGCGGCTGTCGTCGGGGGTGGCGACCAAGTCCGGGTCGGGCAGCTCGGCCCCGAGGTGCTCGCGCTCGACGGGCGGGGTGAGCAGCAGGTCGACCAGGTCGGTGACGCGAACGGAGGTGGGGGTGCGCAGCCCGGTGCCACGGGCGAAGAACGCGTCGGTCGGTCGGGTGGCCTGCGCTATCGGCAGGTTCAGCAGCGGGGCGAGCAGGTGCCCGTAGAGGTCGATGCCGCTGCGCGCGGTGGGCGTGGCGAAGGCCTGGCGGTCCTGCTCGGCGCGGAACAGCGGGCCGGCCTCCAGCAGGCGGGTCTGCAGCTGGGTGTGGCGGCGGATGCAGTCCTTGACGATGTCGACCAGCTCGGCGGCGCGGCGCTTGTGCTCCGGCTCCTCCGTCTCGTCGCGGGCCTTGCGGATGTTGGTGAGGATCGCGTTCTCGTGCCGGTAGCGGTCGGCGATGTGGTCGAGCGCCTCGTCGATGAGGTCGGGGACTGCCTGCATCCAGTCGACGGCGCGGACGTTGCGGCGGGTCGCGTCCAGCGCGCGGCGCAGCGTCTCGGCGTACTGGACGGTGCGGTAGCGGGCCTGCTCGGCGGCCAGTTGGGCATCGGCGAGGCGCCCGCGGCGGATCAGCACCTCCAGCTTGACCTCGGCCGCGATCTGGGCCGAGGTCACGTCGGTGTCGAGCGCGCCGACCAGGACGTTGACGGCCTCGTCGGTGGTCCGGAGGTAGACCCCGCCGTCCGGGCCGGGGACCTCCTCGATCAGCTTGAAGTCGTAGTCGCGCCGGACGTAGGCGCCGTCCGCGCCGAAGGTGCCGTAGACCGCGCGGAAGCCGCGGTCGACGCTGCCGACGTTGATCAGCGACTCCAGCACCCAGCGGCCGACGCGCTCGTGCTCGGCCGCCGGGCGGGCCGGGTTCTGCGCCGCGATCCGGGGCATCAGGCGGCCGAGCACTATGTCGCGGTCGGCGCCGGTGTCGAAGTCCATGTTGAGCGTGACCAGGTCGATCACGGCGAGGCCGACCTCGGCCATGGCGTACGAGCTGTACTCGCCGGCCAGGTTGACCTTCCGGCTCTCCAGGTCGTGCAGCGGGGCGGTGCAGGCCAGCGCCTTGAGCCGGCGGGCCAGCCCCTCGTCGGCGGCCGGGCCGGGGGCGGGCCGGCCGGAAGCTGCGGCGGTCGGCCGGAGCTCGTACGCGGCGGGCTGGTCTGCGATGGCGGTCACGGTGGACAAGATTAGAGGTTCGCACCGACAAGGTCCGAAACGAGCCCGGTTGTCCTGGTTGGACCGGCCTCGCAGCCATGTTGAACGTGTTCAATTTCAGGTCTGGAGTCAGGTCCGCGCAGGTCGGGCCAGGTCCGGGCTGCTGGGGGCCGCTGAAGGACCCGGTCCGGAATGTCTGGGTGATCAAGTGGGCGGTGATCGCCTGTGCGGGGATCATCCCGCTGGCACTGATCTGCGGGCCGCTGCGCGGGATACCGCTGTACTGGCGATTCGTCGACATGTCGTTCGGCGTCATCGGGGTCATCCCGCTGCTGATCGTGCTGCGCGGGATCCGGCGGCTGGAGTGGGCCGCGGCGGTGCGACAGCCGCACGGGCTCGCCGCCTGAGCTTGGCTTTAAACCCCACCAAGATCATGTCTTGGTGGGGTTCGTCGTTCGCCTGACAGCTGGGCGGCCCTTGGGTGATCGTGTCTTCTCGCTGAAGTCGACAGTCGATCAACCCAAAGGCCGTGATGGACAGTCTGCAAGACGGCGCCGCGCGCGTCGAGGCCCTGGCCGGGTTGTCCCGGTTTCGCCGTGAGCTGTACGAGTGTTTGACGTTGCGGGCGGATGCCCTGTTCGAGCTCGTGGATGCGGTTCTGTGCGCCACCGGGCCGGTGACGTCCCTGCCGGAACTCTCGCTGGCGGGGGTGCACCGGCGTGGGCACGGAGCGATGTACGACGCACTGGCCCAGGGGCACATCGACGTGTCCCGCCTGCGGATCGCGCTGGCCGGACTGCGACTGCCGCGCGGGGCGGACGGGCAGCTGTCCATCGCCCTGGACGTCACCCCGTGGCCGCGTCCGGACGCTGAGTGTTCACCGGAGCGGTTGCACTGCCACCGACCGTGCCGGTGTGACGGCAGGCGCCAGACCGTTCCGGGCTGGCCCTACCAGGTCGCGGCGGCCCTGGGTGGTGGACGCTCCTCGTGGACCGGGCCGCTGGACGCGGTGCGGCTGGGGCCCGGGGACGATCCCACCGAGGTCACCGCCACCCAGATCCGCGACCTCATCGCCCGCCTGGAGCAGGCCGGGCAGTGGCGCCCGGGCGATCCGCCGGTCTTGTTCGTCCTGGACTCGGGCTACGACATCGTGCGCCTGACCTGGATGCTGCGCGAGGAGCCGGTGCGGCTGCTGGGACGCATCCGCGCCGACCGGGTGATGCACGCCCCGGCCGGCAAGCGCCACGGCTCATGGCCTGGGCGTCAGCCCCGGCACGGAGCGGAGTTCCGTCTGGCACAGGCCGCGACTCACCCGGCACCGGCCCAGGAGTCGACCGGCGTCCACGACCGCTTCGGCCAGGTCACCGCCCGCTGCTGGGGACACCTGCACCCGAAGCTGGAGCGACGCGGCTCCTGGGCCGACCACGAGGGTGAACTCCCCATCGTCGAGGGAACATTGCTCCACCTCGCGGTCGAATACCTGCCCGGCAACCGCGACCCCAAGCCGCTATGGCTGTGGCACAGCGACCCCGACGCCACCGCACACGACGTCGACCGCCTCTGGCGGATCTTCCTTCGAAGATTCGACATCGAGCACACCTTCCGCTTCCTCAAGCAGACGCTCGGGCTGACCCGCCCCCGCCTTCGCACACCCGAACAGGCCGATCGATGGGTGTGGCTGATCCTCGCCGCCTACACGCAACTCCGGCTCGCCCGACCCCTGGCCGAGGACCTGCGGCGCCCCTGGGAGAAGCCCCTGGCACCGGATCAGCTCACCCCCGGCCGGGTCCGGCGCGGCTATCCCCGCATCCGGCGGGCCGTGGGCACTCCAGCCCGCGCGCCGAAAGCATCCCGTCCCGGCCCGGGCCGCCCTAAGGGACGCACATCCGCCCCAGCACCTCGCCACCCGGTCGGGGTGAAACAGCGCAAAGCGGACATGCCTAGACGCGGCGGGGCCGAGTAGCAGCCTTAAAGATCAAGCTGAGACCGACCGGCAAACGGTGGGCGGATGAAGGAGCGGCGTCCGGGCCGAGTCCGGCAAGGCGGAGGAAGGAGTACCAGCGGAGCTGCGGCGACTGACGGCAACGCAGTCCAGGCGAGAGCACGGGCGTCGCGACGCCGCCCACCGTTTGCCGGTCGGTCTGCGAAACGTTCCGCCGCCCGAGGGAGCGCGTGCACCCGGTGGCGCGCTCCGGGCACGGGTCAGGTGCACCCGGGCCCCTGGCCAGGCCCTACGATCAGCCCAGGAAGCGGGCGCGGGTTGCTGGCGCGGGAGGCGGGCGTGGCGTGGCCGATGCGGTGATCGATCTCAATGCGGATCTCGGCGAGGGGTTCGGACGCTGGAGCCTGACCGACGACGAAGCCCTGCTCTCCGTGGTCACCAGTGCCAACGTGGCCTGCGGCTTCCACGCCGGTGACCCCTCGACGATGCGGCGGGTCTGCGCGCTGGCCGCCGAGCGCGGGGTCCGGATCGGCGCCCAGGTCTCGTACCAGGACCTGGTCGGCTTCGGCCGCCGGGCGATGGACGTCCCGCCGGAGGAGCTGGCCGACGAGATCGCCTACCAGATCGGCGCCCTGCAGGTCTTCGCCCGCGCGGCCGGCTCCCGGGTCTCGTACGTCAAGCCGCACGGCGCGCTCTACAACAAGGTGGTGGGCGACTCCGAGCAGGCCGAGGCGGTGGTCGCGGGCGTCCTGCGCGCGGGGGCGGTCTGCGACGGGCCGCTGCCGGTCCTGGGCCTGCCGGGCTCACGGCTGCTGGCGGTGGCGGAGGGTGTGGGGCTGCCGGTGGTCACCGAGGCGTTCGCCGACCGGGCGTACACCTGGGCGGGCACGCTGGTGCCGCGCCGCGACCCGGAGGCCGTGGTGCACGACCCGGAGGCGGTGATCGCCCGCGCGGTGGGCATCGCCCGGGACGGCCTGGTCACGGCGATCGGCGGCGAGCCGGTTCCGGTCGAGGCGCGCTCGCTGTGCGTGCACGGGGACACCCCGGGTGCGGCCCAACTCGCCTGGCGGGTGCGCGGGGCGCTGGCCTCGGCGGGTGTGCGGGTCGAGGCGTTCGTCTGATGCGGGACGGGCTGGCGCTCCGCCCGGTCGGCGAGGACGCCCTGCTGGTGGAGGCCGACTGCACCGAGCGGGCCGAGTCGCTGTACGCCCACCTGCTCGCCCGCCGCTCGGAGCTGCCCGAGATCACCGAGATCGTCCCGGCGGCGCGGACGGTGCTGCTGGACGGCATCGCCGACCGGGCCGCCCTGGCCCGGCAGCTGGCCGACTGGCAGGTCTCCCTGCACCCGCCCGCCGACGGCCCGCTGGTCGAGGTGCCGACGGCGTACGACGGCGCGGACCTGCCGGAGGTGGCGGCACTCTGGGACGTGTCGGTGGAGGCCGCCGTACGGATCCACGCGGCGCCCGAGTACCGGGTGGCGTTCTGCGGCTTCGCCCCGGGCTTCGGCTACCTCACCGGCCTGCCCGCCCGGTACGAGGTGCCCCGGCGGGATACCCCGCGCAGCTCCGTCCCGGCGGGCGCGGTCGCGTTGGCGGGCCCGTTCACCGGGGTCTACCCGCGCTCCTCCCCCGGCGGCTGGCAGTTGCTCGGGCGCACCACGCTGGCGCTCTGGGACGCCCGGCGCGAACCGGCGGCCCTGCTCGCGCCGGGCGTGCGGGTCCGGTTCCTCCCCGTACGGGCGCCCAGGTGACCGCGCTGCAGGTGGTGCGGGCCGGACCGCTGACGACGGTTCAGGACCTCGGCCGGCGCGGCGTCGCGCACCTCGGCGTGCCGCGCGCCGGGGCCCTGGACGAGCCGGCGCTGCGGGCGGCGAACCGGCTGGTCGGCAACGCGCCGGGCGCGGCGGGCCTGGAGACCACGCTCGGCGGGGTGGCCCTGCGCGCGACGGCAGCGGCGGTGGTCGCCGTGACCGGTGCGCCCGCGCCCGTACGGGTGGCCGGCCGGCCGGCCGCGTGGGGAGCGCCGGTGGGCGTACCGGCGGGAGCTGTGGTCGAGATCGGGGCCGCGACGTACGGGGTGCGCAGCTATCTGGCGGTGGCGGGCGGGATCGCGGTGCCCGAGCTGCTCGGCAGCCGCTCGGCCGACCTGCTGTCCGGTCTCGGCCCGGCGCCGCTGGCCGTCGGTGACCTGCTGCCGGTCGGGCAGGCCGCCGGACCGTACCCGCCGGTGGACCTCGTGCCGCTGCCCGCGCCGCCGGGCGAGTTGGTGCTGAGGCTCCGGCTCGGGCCGCGGGCCGACTGGTTCACGGCCGAGGCGGTGGCCGGGCTGGCCCGGAGCCGCTACCAGGTCGCGGAGGCGAGCAACCGCATCGCGCTGCGCACCGAGGGCCCGGCGCTCGCCCGGGCCCGTGAGGGCGAACTCCCCAGCGAGGGCATGGTGCTGGGCGCCGTCCAAGTCCCGCCGGACGGCCGCCCGGTGGTCTTCCTGGCCGACCACCCGACCACCGGCGGCTACCCGGTCGTCGGCGTCGTCCCGGGGCCGGACCTGGCCGCGGCCGCGCAGGCCCGTCCGGGGACGCCGATCCGCTTCGCCCTGCTCAGAGCTTAGGCAGCTGAGCAACCACAACAGGGGCGCGGGGAACTGCGCGAGATCGGAAGGCAACAGCCCGCAGCCTCCCGCCTCGCGCAGTTCCCCGCGCCCCTGGACAGTGCAACTGGCTGCGCTGCCCAACTGCCGGCGGAGCCGCTTCGCGGCTAGGCCGCACCCCGCAGCGCCGCCAGGAAGGCCTCGGGGTCCTCGAGGCTGAGCCGCAGCTCGCGCAGCCGGACGGGGAGGAGGACCGCACGCGCGGGAACGGCCGGTTCGAGTTCCAGGCGGACCAGGCCTCGTGACGAGCCGTTGACCAGCCAGCGGCCGCCGAAGCCGTGCACGCCCCAGCCGCTGACCCCGCCGTGGTCGTGTCCGGCCCTACGGATCGCGCCGAGGGGGATCTCCGCGTGGAAGGCCCAGCCCATCCGGACCGAGACCTTGCCGTCGCTGATCCGGATACCCGCTCTGCGCGGGCCGGTCCCGAGCGGGACGGCCAGCGGGGTGAACCAACTCTCGTACCGGAGTGGGAAGTCGGAGATCGTCACCGGGCCAGCTTCGCACGCGATGCGCCCTGGCGGGCCCGCCTTGACGCAATCCTGACTCCCTGGACAGAAGCCGGACACCTTGAACGCTTATCATCATGCCGCGCCGGACGGTGCCCAGCCCCGGGACGACCGGCGCCGCCGGGTCGGCGTGCCCTCATGCCTCCCCTGACAAGAACAGGACCGCAGATGCGCACCGACCCACGGATACCCACGGCGGGTGCCCGGTGACCGAATGGTTCCACGCGGCCGTACTCGGCCTCGTCCAGGGGCTCACCGAGTTCCTCCCGGTCTCCTCCAGCGCCCATCTGCGGGTCTTCTCCGCCCTCGTGGGGTGGGAGGACCCCGGCGCGGCCTTCACCGCGGTGACCCAACTGGGCACCGAGTCCGCGGTCCTGATCTACTTCCGCCGCGACATCGCGGCGATCATCGGGGCCTGGACGGCCGCGCTGTTCAAGCCGGAGCGCCGCAGCGACCCGAACGCCCGCCTCGGCTGGTTCGTGATCCTCGGGACGCTGCCGATCGGCATCATCGGCGCCGCCTTCCAGGACACCATCGAGACCTCGCTGCGCGACCTCCGCGTGATCGGGACGACGCTGATCCTCTTCGGCCTGATCCTGGCCGTCGCGGACCGCACCCGTGCGGTCCGCAACGCCCGGCCGATCAGCGAGCTGACCTTCTCGCACGCCATCGGGTACGGGCTGGCGCAGTCGCTCGCCCTGATCCCGGGCGTCTCGCGCTCCGGCGGCACCATCAGCGCCGGCCTGTTCCTCGGCTACAGCCGGGAGGCGGCGGCCCGGTACTCGTTCCTGCTCGCCATCCCCGCGGTGCTCGCCTCGGGAACGCTGGAACTGTTCAAGATCGGCGAGGGACCGGCGCCCGCTTGGGGGCCGACGATGTTCGCCACCGTGATCGCCTTCGTGGTCGGCTATGCGGCGATCGCCTGGTTCCTCAAGTACATCTCCAGCCACAGCTTTATGCCGTTCGTGGTGTACCGGGTGATCCTCGGCGCGGTGATCATGGGCCTGGTGACGGCGAACGTCCTGGCGCCGGACGCGGGCGCCGTCAAGTAGCCGTACCGACCGCACTGCCGCCCGGCCCCGCTCGAAGGGGGCCGGGCAGCAGCGTCGTTCTCAGCTCCGGGCGGACCGGCGCCGCCACCACGCGACACCGCCTCCGGCAACGAGCACCGCCGCCACGATCCCGATCAGCACCGGAGTCCTGTCCGACGAGCCGCCGTCGGAGTGCACGGCGAGCAGGGGTGCCGGCTGCGCCGTCGGGGTGGAGGTGGTGGCGGGGACGGAGGGACCGGCGGAGGCGCTCGGGCTCGCGGCCAGCGGCGCCGCACCCGGTGCGGCCGCCGTCAGCTTGAGGACGGGGGCCGGGTGCTCCGGCTTGCTGCCGCCCTGCGGCAGCTCGATCCAGCGGTCGACCTGGCCGTCGGTGTAGGTCACCAGGGACTTGAAGGCGAGCTCCTTGGCGTCCGGCAGCTGCCTGACCTTGATCTTGTACTCGGCGCTCTTGCCGGGCGCCAGCGCCGGTCCGGCCACCGTGTAACCGTCCGAGGCGGCGGTGAGCGACCAGCCCTGCGGCCCCTCGGCGAGCGTCACGTCGGCCGGCGCGATACCGGCCGGGAGCGCGACCCGGATCTGGCTGATCCCGGCGGTCGCCGACTCGCCCTCGGCGTCGAAGGCGACCACCGCGTTGACGGCCAGCGCCCGCGCGGTGTCCGACTCGACCTCGACGTGCGCGAAAGCGGGGCCCGCCAGCGCGACTGCACCCGCCAGAGCGGCCAGCGGCGCAGCGACACGGGCGAGGATGCGGGAACGGTTCATGAGAGCGGGCGCTCCTGGACGAGAGCTGACAGGGCCAGCCCATCATGCCCCACCGCACCCCGCGCCGAACGCGATCCGCGCGCGGTCCGTCAGGTCGCGCCCGACCAGGTGGCGGGCCCGGCTAAGCTTGATCTTTAAGGCTGCTACTCGGCCCCGCCGCGTCTAGGCATGTCCGCTTTGCGCTGTTTCACCCCGACCGGGTGGCGAGGTGCTGGGGCGGATGTGCGTCCCTTAGGGCGGCCCGGGCCGGGACGGGATGCTTTCGGCGCGCGGGCTGGAGTGCCCACGGCCCGCCGGATGCGGGGATAGCCGCGCCGGACCCGGCCGGGGGTGAGCTGATCCGGTGCCAGGGGCTTCTCCCAGGGGCGCCGCAGGTCCTCGGCCAGGGGTCGGGCGAGCCGGAGTTGCGTGTAGGCGGCGAGGATCAGCCACACCCATCGATCGGCCTGTTCGGGTGTGCGAAGGCGGGGGCGGGTCAGCCCGAGCGTCTGCTTGAGGAAGCGGAAGGTGTGCTCGATGTCGAATCTTCGAAGGAAGATCCGCCAGAGGCGGTCGACGTCGTGTGCGGTGGCGTCGGGGTCGCTGTGCCACAGCCATAGCGGCTTGGGGTCGCGGTTGCCGGGCAGGTATTCGACCGCGAGGTGGAGCAATGTTCCCTCGACGATGGGGAGTTCACCCTCGTGGTCGGCCCAGGAGCCGCGTCGCTCCAGCTTCGGGTGCAGGTGTCCCCAGCAGCGGGCGGTGACCTGGCCGAAGCGGTCGTGGACGCCGGTCGACTCCTGGGCCGGTGCCGGGTGAGTCGCGGCCTGTGCCAGACGGAACTCCGCTCCGTGCCGGGGCTGACGCCCAGGCCATGAGCCGTGGCGCTTGCCGGCCGGGGCGTGCATCACCCGGTCGGCGCGGATGCGTCCCAGCAGCCGCACCGGCTCCTCGCGCAGCATCCAGGTCAGGCGCACGATGTCGTAGCCCGAGTCCAGGACGAACAAGACCGGCGGATCGCCCGGGCGCCACTGCCCGGCCTGCTCCAGGCGGGCGATGAGGTCGCGGATCTGGGTGGCGGTGACCTCGGTGGGATCGTCCCCGGGCCCCAGCCGCACCGCGTCCAGCGGCCCGGTCCACGAGGAGCGTCCACCACCCAGGGCCGCCGCGACCTGGTAGGGCCAGCCCGGAACGGTCTGGCGCCTGCCGTCACACCGGCACGGTCGGTGGCAGTGCAACCGCTCCGGTGAACACTCAGCGTCCGGACGCGGCCACGGGGTGACGTCCAGGGCGATGGACAGCTGCCCGTCCGCCCCGCGCGGCAGTCGCAGTCCGGCCAGCGCGATCCGCAGGCGGGACACGTCGATGTGCCCCTGGGCCAGTGCGTCGTACATCGCTCCGTGCCCACGCCGGTGCACCCCCGCCAGCGAGAGTTCCGGCAGGGACGTCACCGGCCCGGTGGCGCACAGAACCGCATCCACGAGCTCGAACAGGGCATCCGCCCGCAACGTCAAACACTCGTACAGCTCACGGCGAAACCGGGACAACCCGGCCAGGGCCTCGACGCGCGCGGCGCCGTCTTGCAGACTGTCCATCACGGCCTTTGGGTTGATCGACTGTCGACTTCAGCGAGAAGACACGATCACCCAAGGGCCGCCCAGCTGTCAGGCGAACGACGAACCCCACCAAGACATGATCTTGGTGGGGTTTAAAGCCAAGCTAAGAGGCTCCGCCGGTAGGTGCCCCCGCGCCCCTGTGATGCCCAAACCTGATCGATGGCCGACCTACCGGCGGAGCCACTAAGTACGGTCCCGCGAGGTCAGCCGCCCGCGTACCGCCGCGTGCACCTCGGCTTCCTCGGCCGGATCCGCGGCGAGGCGTCGCAGCCGCTCCAGAACCCGGACGTCGCCGGTGGTGGTGACATGGCGGGCGGCCAGCTCACGGGTGGCCTCCTCGCAGTCCCAGAGGCACTCGACGGCGAGGCCCCGGGCGAAGTGCCGGTCCGTGACGGCCAGCGCCTGGGCGGCCCGGCCGCGCAGTTCGGAGGAGGCGGCCTCGCCGTAGACGTGGCGCAGGGCGGGGACGGCTCCGGCGGCGGCCAGCCGCCCCACACCGTCCACCAGGGTGCCCAGGCCCGCACCGGCGACTCCGCGGACGGAGATCCAGCGGCGCAGCGCGGCCACCACCAGCGGGCCGTCGGCGGGCTCCCCCGCGTCGGCGAGCAGCTGGACGGCGGCCTCGCCGAGGGCGCTGTCCGCGCCGCCGGTGTCCGGATCGGCCCAACGGCGGGCATGCGCCAGCGCCTCGGGGCCGCGCATCCGGCCGAGCACCTCCAGGGCTGCGTTGACGACGCGCTCGTCGACGTCGGCGGCCGCGGCCTCGATGAGTTCGGCCGCCGAGTGGTCCTGCTGGTCGACCAGGTAGCGCAGGGCCGCCGTGCGGGCACCGGGCTCGCCGTGGCGCGCGGCCTCGATGACGGTCTCGCGATCCTGCGGCCGGACCACGGCGGCAAGGCAGCGAGCGGCCGCTGCGGCCCGGCGGGCCACCGCCGCGGGATCGACGGCGGAGCCGGGATCGGCCTGATCCACCCGGTCCGCCCAGGCGAGCACGTCGGACGTGCTCCAGCCCGGGGTCACGCCGCTGCGGTTCAGCTGGCGCTGCCAGAGGTCGAAGGGCGACTGCTCGCTCGCGGCGGCGATCCGCGGGTGGTGGGGGGCCCACAGCCGCCAGGGCCTGGGCTCGTACGCGGTGCGGATGGCTTCCCTCAGCTCGGCGTCGCCCCGCTCGTCGGCGGGGAAGCGGGCGAGTACGGAGGGGGCCAGGGAGAGCAGCGTCCGGTCGTCGTCGCGCAGGGCGAGCTCGTCCAGGGCCCAGGCCCAGTTGGTACCGACTGCCACGTAGCCGCGCAGCAGGTCGAGCGCGTCCCGGCGGCCGTACGCGGCGAGGTGGCCGAGCACGGCCAGGGCGAGACCCGTGCGGTTCTCGTCCTGGTCGTAGACGTCCTCGGCAGCGTGCAGGTGCTGCTCGAGGGCGGTGAGCGGCGCCTCCAGCTCCATGTAGAGGCGTGCGTAGTAAAGGGAGCGGTTCTCGACCTGCCAGTCGGCCCTCGGGTCGCAGGTGACGCATTCCTCGAGAGCGGCGATCGCCTCGCCCCGGTCGGCTGCCAGCGCATGCAGCTGCCCGTCACCGCGGCCTCGCTGGAGGAGGCCGAGGAGACTGGCACTGGGCGCTATCACTGGCTCGAACATGAGGTCAGCATCCGTTGCGGCGGTCGTGGTGGCAACGGGATTTCCGTCGCCGGGGGGTCTGGTGGGTACTGCGCGGGCGCCCGGGCGCCGGAATCACCGAAGGTTACCGCCTGGGCGCGCGCTACGCACACAGGGCGAACCGGACCTCTGACCCTCCACCGGATCGGCATATGCCGCAGGAAGTTTTCCAAGGGATTTGCGCGAACCCCTCACACCGCACGGGCGGCCATGGCAAAGTCGATCCACGGCCGCGCCGTACCAGGTGCGCGCGGCATCCTCCTTACCCGTAGGACCCGCTATGAGCCTCACCTCCGGTGCCCTTCCGGCGGTGCCCGCGCAGGGGCCGGCCGGCCGAGCCGCCGCGGCCGAGTGGGATCTGCTCACGGACGCGGTGCACTGGTCGCCCGAGGCCTTCCGGCTGCTGGCCCGCGACCCCCGGCTCGGCCCGCTGACCCTCGACCAGCTCCCCGCCCACCTGCTCACGCAGGACCGGCCCGCGATGCACCGCATGGTCACCGAGGCGCTGGTGCACGGGCATGCCGGAGCCGGTGTGGTCCGCGTCCGGCATGCGGACGGCGGCGTGGGCAGCGTCCGGTGCGCGGGCGAACCGGTGCTGGACGAGGACGGGCACGTGACCGCCCTGCGGATGCTTCTGCGCACCCTCTAGATCTTCTGCTGCTCCGGGCCGGCTAGATCTCCCGGCGGCGCTCCGGCATCACCGCGTCGATCTCCTCCCGCAGCTCGGCCACCGCCGGCAGGCCCTGGTAGCGGCCCGCCAGCCGGTACATCTCGCGCAGCCGGTCCCAGGTGCGCATCGAGGACGTCTGGCCGATCGCCGCCATCGCCAGCTTGGCCTGCACCTGCGCCTCGTCCGGCTCGCCGGAGATCCAGTACACCGAGGCCAGGGTGATCCGGTCGAGCAGCGCCGAGCGCTCGCGCCCGTTGACCGGCCGCAGTTCGATCGCCAGCCGGGCGTGCCGCTCGGCCAGCCGGGCCGCGCCCGCGTCGTGCTCGGCGAGCGTCCGGTAGACGAGGGCCTGCATGCCGTGCAGCTCGGCCTCGTTGAACAGCTGCATCCAGCTCGGCGGAGCCTCGCCGGTGTCCTGGACGAAGAGGTCCTCGGCCTCGCCGAGCACGCGTCTGGTCGCCTCCGAGCGGCCGAGCGCGGCCTGCGCCCAGGCCTCGACGGTGTGCAGCATCGCCCGCGTCCGGGGCAGCGCGCGCTCGCCGCTGCTGGCCTGGGCCAGCTGCATCAGCTCCAACGCGTCGTCGGCACGGCCGAGATGGAGCATCTGGCGGGCGGCCCGGGAGATCGCCTCGCCCGCCCTGGGGCGGTCGTTGGCCTCCTTGGCGGACTGGGCGGCGATCACGAAGTACCGCTGGGCGGTGGGCTCCAGGCCGACGTCGTGCGACATCCAGCCGGCCAGTACGGCGAGGTTGGCGGCGACCGTCCACAGCCGCTGCTTCACCTCGGGGTGCAGGTCGTGCGTCAGTAGCCCGCCCACCTCGTTGAGTTGGCCGACCACGGCCTTGCGCTGGAGCCCACCGCCGCGGGAGGCGTCCCAGGCCCGGAACACCTCCACCGAGCGTTCCAGGGCGATCACCTCGTCGGCCCCGACCGGGCCGGGTTCGTAGACGTCCATCACGGGCCGCATGCCGCCCTGGGTGATCACCTGTCGGGGGCCGGGACGGGTGGCGGCGTACGCCACGTCCGGGCCGTTGAGCCAGTCGTAGAGGTTGTCGGCGATGACGGCGCCGGCCGTGAGCGCGGCACCCGCGCCCACCAATCCGCGTCGGTTGAGCATGAGGTCCATTCCCGTGAACTCGGTGAGGACCGCAGCCGTCCGATCCGGCTCCCAAGGCTCTGCCGACCGCGAGGTGTCGGACCTGGTGGGCCGGTGTCGTTCCAGACCGAGGTCCTCAGTGGTGACGACACGGCCGAGCCGCTCCGTGAACACGGCGGCCAGCACCCTCGGCACCGGATCGCGGGGAATCTCCCCCTGCTCGATCCAGCGCCGCACCCGCGAGGTGTCGGTGGACAGCTGCTGCTGGCCCATCGCCGCGCCCCGCCGGTTGACCAGCCTGGCCAGCTCGCCCTTGGACCATCCGGTCAGGGCGAAGAGGTCGGCGAGTCTGGTGTTCGGCCCCTTGCTCACGTGAAGCCCCCAGGTTCCTCGGCTACTTCGACCCTAGTGCGCTGTCATGTGCCACGCGACCATTCGCCAGGCTTCGCCAGGGTCCGCCACATGGTGTACCAGTGGTGATCGGGTGTCATGTAGAGGTGCGCCACCTCGACTTCGGATCGGGAAGGCCCGCCACCTGCCCGGGGCTGCTGCCCTGACGGCCGGTCAACGGCCTTCCCGTGGCCTCATCCGAGGGGGTGGCGCGGCCGGGTGGCGCACAGGCGCCGGGCATGGCCGCGGCAGCAGCGACCACCGCATTCCCCAGGGTGCGGACGGTCCGCGAACGCCTCGTTCCGTGCCCGGCGCCTGAGCTCCACCCTCCGGCTCCGCCCGACGCGCCAGGAACACGCGGCGGCGGAGCAGTCCACTGGCGTCAGCTCTCACCGGCAGGGGCCACCGCCGGCCAGGAAGGGATCCTCACCACCCCATGTACTCCTCAGCCACCACCGGCACCCCCACCCAGACCCGCACCGCGCTGCGCCCCCCCACCGCAGCCGGCGGCCGCCCCGGCCAGGGCCCCGCCCCCCGTGGCACCGACCTCCGCGACCCCCGGGCCCTCGCCGTCCGCACGGCGATGCCCCGGCCCGCCGACCAGCTCGCCGCCCGCGGCGGCGCCGAGCGGCTGCTCCGCGGCCGTACCGCCGACACCTCGATGGACCGGGTCGACCCCGCGACCCTGCAGACCCCCGCCGTCCGGGCCGCCGTCGCCAACATCTCGCGGATATGTCCCGCCTTCCTCCCCCGCCAGGTGCTCCGGGAGGGCAGCCAGCACATCCTGATCGCCGGCACCATCGGCCGGGCCCCGGTGGTCGCCAAGTGCCTCTCCCCGCAGGCCGCGAGGAGCGAGCACCACCAGCAGCTGGTCGAACGCTTCCACCACGAGGTCGCGGTCTACCGCGCCTTCGTGCGGCACCGTCCGCCGGTCCGGCTGCCCCGGCTGGTGGCAGCCGACCACGACCGCTGCGTGCTGGTGCTGGAGCGCGTCCCCGGCCGCCCTGCGGCCCGGGAGCGGCACCCGGTCAACGCGCCGACGCCGGGCGAGGTGCGCGCGGTGCTGGGCGCCGTCCGGACGCTCAACCTGTGGCGTCCGCCGACGGACGTCTTCGGCAAGCCCCTCGACTACCAGCTGGAGATCGCCCGCTTCCACTCGGTGGGCCAGCTCACCGATCGCGACGCCGGCGACCTGCGCGGCCTGCTGCACGGGCTGGCCCACATGCCCTGGCAGCTGTGCCACGGCGACGCCCTGCTCGGCAACATGCTGCTGGCGCCCTCGGGCCCGGTCCTGGTCGACTGGGAACAGGCCGGCTGGTACCTGCCCGGGTACGACCTGGCGGTGCTGTGGAGCGTGCTCTCCGGGGACAGCGCGGCGCGCCGCCAGATCAGCCAACTCGCCCAGTCCGGCGGCACGATGGCCCGGGACGCGTTCCTGGTCAACCTGGTGCTGGTGCTGATGCGGGAGATCCGGCTGCACGACGTACCGGGCGCGGGCGAGGAGCAGCGCATCATGATCCGCCGCCTGTACGACGACGCGGCGCTCGCCCGTCGGGCGGTCCGGGCCGCGGTGGGCACCCGCTGAGGCCGCGCCGGGGTCCCTCAGAGCCCCCGGCCGGCCCCGCGCTCCAGGGCCGCCCGACCGACCGCGTCCAGCACCGCCTCGTCCGCCGGGAAGTGCACCCGGCCGCTCAGTACGTCCCGCAGATAGCGCTCGAGCGGGTGACGGCGGCTCAGACCGGGGTTCCCGGTGAGCGTCACCGCCTGCTGCACGGCGGCCGTCGCGGCCCGGTTGACGAGCAGCTGAGCGGCCCCGCTGCGGGCGGCCGCCGTCGGCTCGCCCCGGTCCACCCCGGCCGCCAGCCCGGCCACCAGTTCCTCGGCCCCGATCAGGGAGCTCTCTATCTCGCCCAGCGCGCTGCGGTAGCGGGGCAGGGTGGCCAGCGGCTCGGTCAGATTGGCGGGGGTGCGCTGGTGCAGGAACCGGACCAGCCAGTCCTGCGCGGCGCGGGCCACGCCCAGGTAGACCGCGGAGAGCGCCAGGTCGTGCCAGGCCAGGTCGATCGGGTCGGCCGGGGCCTGCCCCTCGTACGGCGCGAGACCGACCACGGCCTCGGCGGGGACGGCCACGCCGTCCAGGACCACGTCATGGCAGGCGCTGGCCCGTAGGCCGAGCTGGTCCCAGACCGGGTCCACCTCGATCCCCGGGCTGTCGCCACGGACCAGGAACAGGCCGGTCCTCGGGACGGGTTCGTCGGTGCGTGCCCGAACGGCCATCCAGGCGAGTGCCTCGGCGCCGGTGCAGTACGTCTTGCGCCCGCTCAGCAGCCAGCCGTCGCCCTCGCGCCGCGCCACCGTGGCCGGCAGGGCTCCGGAGCCGCCGGGCTCCATGGACAGGGTGTTGACCAGGGCCGGGCCGCGCCGGGACTCGGTGAGCAGCTTGCGGTAGGCGGCGGTTGGCCAGCGGTCTGCCCTGGCCTGCTCGGCGTGCTGCAGCAGGGTGAAGGCCGCGAGGACGGCCACCGAGGCGTCGCCGCGCCCGAGCCCGGCGAGCACCCGGACGGTGTCGGCGAGCGTTCCGCCGGGTCCACCGTACCGCTGAGCCACCGTCAGGGTGAGCAGTCCGGCCTCGTGGACGGCCTCGATGCCCTGGTACGGGAAGGTCGCGTCCCGGTCGTGCTCCTCGGCGCGGGCGGCCAGCAGGTCGACCACCCGGGGCAGGCGGGCGAGCGCGTCCGCGAGCGGCGAGGTGCCATCGGTGACGGTCATGATGCGGGTGCCTCCGGGGCGGCAGCGTGGAGCTCGGCGGACTGCGGGCGGCACGCCGGGCGAGGCGCGCGGTACCTGGTGCGGCGCCCCGACGGAGGGGAGGAGGCCGGCCGATCAGCCGAGCGCGCGCCGCCGGAGGAGCCGGCGGCTCCCCCTCAACAGACCGGACACACCGCGCTCGCGGTCCGCCGCAGGTCCAGATAGCTGCGGCGCGTGAGCAGCATGCGGCGACACGACATGCTCGTGACTGTACGAAGCGTTGATCGAAATCGTCAAGCAACGCCCGCTGCGGCGGCGCTCAGCCCTGCTGGAACATGTCCGCGGGCAGCGGCTTCAGCAGCTGGTAGAGATCGTCCGCGATCGGCCGGTCCCAGGAGGCGATGGTGACCTGCACGCCGTCGCTGCGCCCGAACTGGGCGCAGAACACCCGCTCCTCGCTGACCTTGACCTTCTTCACGATCAGCAGGTCGTCGCCGAGCATGACCGGGAAGTCCTCGGCGGAGACGAACTCCACCGGCTCCTCGTTCTCCAGTGCCGCGAGCAGCTGCCGCACCTCGAACGGGACGCCGTCCTCCGCGTCCCGGGCCGGCGAGCCCTCGGGCAAATTTCCGATGAACATTGCGGGGCCGCGGCCGCCGAAGAGGTCGTAGCGCAGGAAGATCCCCTGGCACGAGCCGTCCGCGCCGGTCATCATCATGGCCCCGAAGTGGCCCGGCCAGTCGCCCGGGTCCATCGCGAGCACGTCGAAGTCCGGTCCTGCGGGCGAGCCGGAGCGACGGCGGAGAAATGACATGACTCCATCGTACGTGCCCGTGACCGCCTGCTCACGGGGCGGGTCGGCAGTCCGACCGAGATCCACGCTCAGAGACCAATGTTGACTCTGAGCAACCGTCCGGGCTACGTTCGGTTCTGCACGACAGCCGCTGTGGACTCGATCCACCGGGGGGCGGCATGTCGCAGCGCGCCCGTGTGCGCGTTCCCTCACTGTGCACATCGTCGTGCGACACACCTGAGCCGCCAACGCACTTCCAGCTGTCCACCGACCGTCAGTACCGGACAGACCGGCACCACACAACACCAGAAGCCAGGTTCGCGGGGCCCCGGCCCGTCGCACTCGCGGACCTGCCCGGGACACCGCCGCGTGGGGGCGTGCGGATCCCGGGCACCCGGCACCTGCGTCCGAGTCGCTATCGGACGCCGGCGCCACCGCCTCCCGGCGACTGCCGGCCCCTCAGGGGGCCGGGACCGGCCGACGCGCCCCGGCGCGTACGGGGATTCACCTCGGGAGGAACCGGCACTCGTGCCGGCAGTACAGCAGGCGCCGTGCTCGGTCGCGTGGGGGCGATGGGCACGGCGTCTGCCTGTCTGTTCATACTGTGGGCCGTTTCTTGTCGAACAGTCAACGAGTAGCGGACCATCAGATTTCTTTTAAGGATCAAGGGACGGGTCCACGACCTGACATCGCGGGACCCGGATCAGGTCAGGTCGAACTCGCCGTCGCGGGCACCGAGCACGAAGGCCCGCCACTCCGCGGGGGTGAAGACCAGGACCGGCCCTTCGGGCTGCCGCCCGTCCCGCATCGCGATGTAGCCCTCGACGAAGGCGATCTGCACGTCCCCGACGCCCTGGCTGCTCGACAGCCAGTCGGCCCCGGCCAGGTCCAACTCGGGCTTGCGACCGCCCCCGAGGGTCCCCGTACCGCTGCTGGTCTCCACGCTCGTACCGATGTTGGCCGCCACTGCTGCGCTCCTCCCGACGTCGTCCGAGACCTCAGCGTATCCACGCGCGCGGCGCTGGGAAGCGCTTGTGCCCAGGACTCCTCCGACCGGGGCGAGAACGTCCTGTTCCGCCCGTCCGGCGGCGGCGGCTGTGTTAAGGCGTCCGCCTGGGGCAGCGGGGTAACCGCAAGGGGCGCCCGCCCACCTACCGGACACGGCCCCCGGTTGAGGCTGCCGGGCGGGCCGGACTGCGAGAGTGTTGGTCTCACACCCCATCAGACCGCGCACCGCACCTCTTCACTGGCCACCAGGAGCAGCCGATGGACCGCCGGGACGCCCCCCGGGCCGATGTCATCCCGATCTCGAACGCCCCGTCCGCTCCGCACGCCGACCAGCCGACGGAGGCCGAGCCCGCCCGTCCGGCCCGGCCCTCGGGCCACGGCCGGGTCGGGGTGGTCCTGGTCTCGCACAGCGAGGAGCTTGCCGCGGCCGCCGGCCGGCTGGCCGTGTCCCTGGCCGGCAGCGACGACCCCGCCCCGGTGGCCACCACCGGCGGCAGCCTGGCCGACGGGCCCGGCACCAGCGCGGTGCTGGTCGCGGCCGCGGCCCGGCGGGTCGACCAGGGCCACGGGGTGGCCGTCCTCGCCGACCTCGGCAGCGCGGTCGGCACCGTCCTGGCCCTGCTGGCCGCGGCGGACGAGCACGGGCTGCCCTTCCCGGTGCGCTTCGCCGACGCCCCCTTCGTCGAGGGCGCGGTGGCCGCCGTGGCCACCGCGACGGCCGGCGGGGACCTCTCGGCCGTCCTGGACGCCGCCGAGGAGATGTACCGTCAGCGCAAGTCGGGGCAGCACAGTTTGTGAGGGATCGCCCCGCCGACCGGCGCCGCGCGGCTACCATCGGCGCAGAGCCCGGGGCGGGGAGGCTCCGGCCCAACTGGGGGGAACCTCGAACATGCGCGTGGTCGTGACCGGCGGAGCAGGGTTCATCGGCGCCAATCTCGCCAGGGCCCTGCTGGCCCGACCGGAGATCGAACAGGTCCGGGTGGTGGACAACTTCAGCACCGGCAGCAAGTCCAACCTGGACGGACTGGACATCGCCCTGCACGAGGGCAGCATCCTCGACCCGGCCCTGCTGGACGAGGCCTTCGCGGGCGCCGACGCGGTGGTGCACCTGGCCGCCCTGCCCTCCGTCCCGCGCTCGGTGGCCGACCCCCTGGCAAGCCACCACACCAACGCCACGGGCACCCTGGAGGTCCTGGAGGCGGCCCGCCGGGCCGGCGGGCTGTACGTCGCCGCGGCCTCCTCGTCCTCGGTGTACGGCGCCAACCGGGAGCTGCCCAAGCGCGAGACCATGCGGACCGCGCCGATGAGCCCGTACGCCGTCAGCAAGCTGGCCACCGAGGCATACCTGGCGGCCTATCACCACTGCTACGGCCTGGGCGTGCTGCCGCTGCGCTTCTTCAACGTCTTCGGCCCGCTTCAGGCGGCCGGGCACGCGTACGCGGCCGTGGTGCCGGCCTTCCTGGACGCGGCGCTGGCCGGCCGGCCGGTCACGGTCCACGGCGACGGCGGGCAGAGCCGGGACTTCACGTACGTGGGCACGGTCACCCAGGTGATCACCGAGGCGGTGGTCCGCCGGGTGGTGCACGCCGACCCGGTGAACCTGGCCTTCGGTACCCGTACCACCCTGCTGGAGCTGATCGCCGAGCTGGGTTCGGTGCTGGGCCGCCCGGTGGAGACGGCCCACACCGACCCGCGGCCCGGCGACGTCCGGGACTCCCAGGCGGACAACTCCCGGCTGCGCGAGCTCTTCCCCGAGGTCGTGCCGGTCCCGCTGCGCGAGGGCCTGGAGCGTACGGCCGAGTGGTTCAGGACGCTCTGACCCGCCCGAGCCACCTCGGACGTCAGACCGGGTCGGCCACCGGGCCGGAGAAGAGGAACACCGTCTCGGGCTTGGCCACCAGGGCGAGTTCGAGGCGCTCGCGGGTGTAGGCGTCCAGCTCGGGCAGCGCGTCCAGCTCGAACCAGCCGACCTCGAGCGACTCGTCGTCGTTCACCCGGGCCTCGCCCGACACCAGGCGGCAGCGGAAGGTCAGGTCCAGGTACTGGGCCTGGTCACCGTTCGGGTAGTGGAGCATCGGCGAGACGGTCACCGAGGTCAGCTTCTCCGGCTCCACCGTCACGCCGGTCTCCTCGAAGCACTCCCTGGCGACCCCGTCGGCAGGCTGCTCCCCCGGGTCGAGGATGCCCCCGATGATCGACCAGCGCCCGTTGTCGGCGCGACGGGCCAGCAGCAGCCTGCCCCGGTCGTCGAGGACCACGGCGGCGACACCGGAGAGCCAGAGCGGACGGGTGCCGACGAAGGAGCGGAGCTCCGCCAGGAAGGGAGGAATGGCCATGGACAGACCCTATGCGAACGACGGCACCAGGAACGTGCTGAACGGCCAGGCGCACACCGTGATCCAGAGCGGGCACATCGAGCACCTCACCCTGGGGCCGGCTCGCGAGGACCGCATGGCCCTGTCCGGGCTCCCGGCCCGCAGCCGGAGGGCACGCCCTCTACGGGCTCGCCGAGGTGCTGCGTACGACGGGCCGGCTCCGCGAGGCCGTCGACATCTGCCGCGAGGCCGTGGCGGCTTTCGTCTCCGCCGGCGACCGCGCCGGGGAGGGAAGGGCGACCGACCTGCTGGGCCTCTGTCTGCGACAGTCAGGGCGTCTCGACGAGTCGCTCGACGCCTATCGTCGGGCCACCGCCGTCTTCACCGAACTGGACGACCCGAAAGCCCTCGCCCAGGTCCGCACGCATGTCGGCCTCGTACTGGAGGAGATGGGGCGGGAGGCCGAGGCCCTGCACGAGCACCGGGAGGCGGTCCGGATGCTCGCGGAGGCGGGTGATCCGGCCCGGGAGGCCGACGCTCTGGGGGCCCTGGGCGAGGCACTCCAGACGGCGGGCCGCCCCGAGGAGGCGGTCGAACTGCACGCACGGGCGTTCAAGGTGCTCGACTCGCTGGGCGACCACTACTCGGCGAACGGCCAGCGGCGGCTGCACGGCGTCGCGCTGTGGCGGGCGGGGCGGCACGAGGAGGCCGCGGAGGCACTGGCGCTCACCGTCAGCCTGGCGGGACTCTCCGGCTACCCCCCTGGAGGCCGTGGCGGCGAACAGCTACGGCCTGGTCCTGCACGACCTCGACAGGCTCGACGAGGCCGTCGAGGTGTACCGCCACGGCGTCGCCCTCTGCGAGGCGACGAACGACCACCACCTCCGCGGCGTCCTCCTGGTCAACCTCGCCGGCTCACTGAACGCCGCCTCGGACGATTCGGACGAGGCCATCGCAACCTGGCTGGAGGGCGCCGAGTTCCTCATCGCCACCGACGACCACGGCAACGCCCTCGTGGTCCTCGGCAACCTCGCCGACGGGCTGGAACTGGCGGAGCGGTACGAGGAGGCGGTGGCCGTCCGGACCAGGGCGGCCGAGGCCGCCGCCCTGACGGAGGACGGGCGGACCGAGGCCCTGGCCCTGCGCCGACTCGCGGCAGCGCTCCGGCTCGCCGGGAACGGGGACGCGGCGGTCGCTGCGTACACGAGGGCCGCCGACGCGTACGCCGAGGCCGGGGACGGGACGGGTGAGGCCGAGGTGCGGGCCGAACTGGCCGCGCTGCTCCGGTAGGTGAGCTCTCAGCCGTTCGTTCGGAGCGGCCGGGCCGGGGAGCCCACCACCACCGTCCCCGCCTCGACGTCCCGGGTGACCACGGCTGCCGCGCCGACGAACGCCGCGCGGCCCAGCTTGCGGCCCTGGAGGACCACGGCGTTGCTGCCGACCGTCACACCGTCCTCCAGGAGCACCGAGCCCGAGACGTTGCCGCCCGGGTAGACCGTCACCCGGTCCCCCAGGACGCTGTCGTGGCCGACGGTCGCGTTGTAGTGCACCTGGCTGTGAGCGCCGATCCGGACGCTGCTGGAGACGTACGCCCCGCCCATCACCAGGCAGCCGGGCCCGAGTTCGGTCTCCGGGGCGACGATCGCCCGGGGGTGGACCAACGTTCCGGGCCGGCCGCCGAGCCCGTCCAGCAGGGCTGCCAGCCGCAGCCGTACCGCCGGGTCGGCGATGCCGATCAGGTACGTGCTGCCGGGTGGCAGCTGATCGGGTGCCAGGACGGGCAGGCCGCGTACGGTGCCGCCCTGCGCCCCGTCGTCGAGGAACCCGGCCACCGGTACGCCTGCCGCGATCGCGGTGTCCAGGGCCTCACGGCCGACGCCGCCGGCGCCGGCGATCCACAGTTCTTCTGGCATTCGCTCATCCTCTCAGGCGCCGGGGCCGTGACCCCGGCGCCTGATGGCAGGTCAGGAAGCCTCCTCCACCACCACGGGCTGCGCCAGGCGCGAGCCGGTGGCCTGCCGGGGCAGGCGGATCGGGGTGACGGTGGCCGCCTCGGCGGGGACGGGGAAGCCCGGGTTGACGCCACCGGCCGCCGTGATCCCGGCCGGGCGCAGCAGGACCTTGACGGTGAGGGCGAGGATCCGCAGGTCCAGCGCCAGGGACCGGTGGGCGATGTACCAGAGGTCGAGTTCGATGCGTTCGGGCCAGGTGATGGAGTTACGGCCCCTGACCTGGGCCCAGCCGGTCAGGCCCGGCCGGATGGCGAGGCGCCCGCGCTGCTCGGGCGAGTAGTGGACGACCTGCTCGGGCAGGGTCGGGCGGGGCCCGATCACGCCCATCTCGCCGCGCGCCACGTTCCACAGCTGCGGCAGCTCGTCGAGGCTGGTCTTGCGGAGCAGGGCGCCCAGCCGGGTGATCCGGGGGGCGTCCGGTTCCTCGGGGAAACGTTTGTCCCGCATGGTGCGGAACTTGAGGATCTCGAACTCCTTGCCTGCTCGTCCGGTCCTGGTCTGACGGAAGATCACCGGTCCGCCCATGGTGCAGCGGACCATCAACGCGATCACCAGACCGAGCGGGATCGCGATGATCCCGGCCAGCGAGGTGACCACGAGGTCCCCCCCTCGTTTCATTTCTCCCCCAGCAGTGTGGTGTGGTGGGCGGCTCAGCCGACCAGCCAGGGCAATCGCTTCGCCCTGGCCACGGCCGCGTAGGTCTCCAGCGAGACCCGGGCGACCGCCCGTTGGTCGAATTGCTCCAGGGCCCGGCGGCGGGCCGCCGTGCCCAGCTGCTCGCGCAGGGCCGGCTCGGTGAGGAGCCGGTCGAGCGCTGTGGTGAGGGCCCGGGCGTCGCCGGGTGGGGCGAGCAGCAGGTGCTCGCCGTGGGTGCCGATCTCGCGACAGCCGCGAATGTCGCTGAGCACCATCGGCAGCCCACTGGCGGCCGCCTCCATGGCGGACCGTGAGAACCCCTCCCGGTAGGAGGGGAGTACGAAGACGTCCAGGGCGGCGTAGATGTCCGGCATGTCGGCGCGGCTGCCCAGGAACTCGACGCCGCCGAGCTCGGTGGCCAGGGCGTCCGCCTTGTCCGGGTCGTCCGGGCCGACCCAGACGAAGCGCGCTTTGCCCGCGAGGGCGCGAGCCGCCTCGGCGTACTCCCTGATGCCCTTCTCGGCGACCCGGCGGCCGACCCCGGCGACCAGCAACTCGTCGTCGGCAACGCCGAGTTCGGCCCGTATCAGGGCGCGGTCGGCGGCTTCGAACCTGGTCAGGTCGACACCGTTGCCCACCACCCGGGAGCGGTGGGCCGGCACGGCCCGCGCCAGCGTCCTGCGGTCCTCGCCGTTCTGGTACAGCTCGGCGTGCGAGAAGCGCCCGGCGAGAGCCTCGGCGCCGAGCACGAACGCCCGCTTGGCGAACGGGTCGTGGGCCTGCGCCCAGAGCCCGTGGCAGGTGTTGACCACCACCGGCACGCGGGCCGCCCGGCCGAGGATCCGCCCCAGCACACCGGTCTTGGGGTTGTGGGTGTGCAGCACGTCGGGCCGGATGCGGCGCAGGACGGCGAGCAGCTCCCGCCCGGCGGCGGCGTCCGCGCGCGGCTGCCAGGCCCTGGTCAGGGCGTTCAGCGGCTCGTGCCGGACGCCGATCGCCTCCAGCTGGGGCACGTACGGGCCCGGGGCACTGATGCCGTAGGTCTCGAACCCGGCCTCGACGTCGACGCGCAGTTCGGTCGCGAGCAGCAGCTGCAGGCTCATGTCGACTGTGGTCAGGTGGGCGACGCGCAGCGGTCGTCCGCCCGGGCCGCGCAGTCTCGGGGCGGGGGTCTCAGGCACGGGCCCCCACCGCCTTGGCGGTGGCGACGATCCGGGCGTACGCGCGCTCGGGGATCAGCCTCCCGTACAGCTTGGCGCGGAAGAAGTCGATCGGGTCGGTCCGGCGGACGGGCACCCGGCACAGCCGCACCGGGTCGAAGCCGGGCGTGTTGCGGCCGACCTCGCCGGTCGCCGCGGTCCGGAAACGGGCGCGCAGCGCGGGCTCCATGTGCGGGACGGGCACGCCCCAGGTGTACGCGTAGTGCTTCGGCCGGGTGCCGAGGTGCTGCTCGACGTCGTCGTTGCAGGCGTCCAGCTCGGCGGTGCTGAGCAACTGCGGGCGGGCGTGGCTGCGGGTGTGGTTGGCGACGGTGCAGAGACCGGAGTCGGTCATCTCCCTGAGCTGCTCCCAGCTGAGGCCGGGTGCGCCCGCACCCTTGGCGGTGGAGCCCTCCCAGCGCATCTCGCCGCCGACGTGGCCGCTGGCCAGGTAGACGGTGAACGGCAGGGCGCGCTCCTTGAGCAGCGGCCAGGCGTTCTCGTGGACGTCCGCGAAGCCGTCGTCGAAGGTGAGCACGGTGCTCGGGGTGCGGCGATGGGCCTGCAGCCGGTCGGCGGCCTCGTCCAGGCTGACCACCCGGCCGGGCGGGAGCTCGGCGAGCAGATCGACCTGGGCGGTGAAGTCTGCCGTGGACACGTCGAGTTCATCGGCGGAGCCGCCACCGACGCGGTGGTAGATGAGCACCGTGGCGCCCTCGCCGGGGCTGCTCCCGGCGGCACGGGCAAGCTGCCGCTTGACCTTGGACCTGATACCGCCGGACCTGATGCCGCCGTCGACAGGGACGGTCGTACCCACGGTTCCCCCCTCTGCGGCACCCTCCCCGGCGCCGCCAAGTGGCCTTGCGCCCGGCGGCAGTTGCCGTGCCGAGCGAGACTCACCCTAGGGGGAACTGTGGGGCTGTTGCCCCGAAATTGTGAAAGAAGCGCGGAGATAGGCCGAAAATCGGCCGGTCGGATCGTCTGTGTCCATCGGGTGGACGGAACTGTCCGTTCGGCTACAGCGCGGCGCCCCGGCCGGGACGGAACCGCGCGAAGGCCACCCGGACGAGCAGCAGCACCCCGGCCGCCAGGCAGCCCGCCACCGCCATCGCCCACGCCGGGCCGTCCGTGTCCGGGACCGCGACCGCGATCAGAATCCCCGCGGCGATGCACGCCGCCCCGACGGCGGTCAGCAGCAGCTGGTGCCGGTGCAGGGCGCAGCCGCTCCACAGCCGTGCCGTCCGGATGCCCGTTCGATCACGTTGCGTCTCTCCCATGGGACCCACGGTATACCTCGGCGGCGCGGCACGTCGGGCCCGACGGCGTGCTCCGGCGCGCCCCACAGACCTTCCGTGCGCCGCCGCGAAAACGCGCCGACTGCCGTACAACCATCCGTGGGGAGTAGTGGTCTCCCTTACATCGAACGATCCAGCACCAAGCACAGAACCGTCCACGGCGCGGGTTGGGAGTCCCCGCCGTCGGCCGGAGAACCAGGGGGCGGAGCCGCCGCGCCCCGGTGTCGGAGGCCGGCCACGGCTCTCCGGCGGTACCGCCACGCCGCACCGGCGACCGAGGGGGGAACCGTGCCGCATTCCGATTCCACGACCATCAGCAGCCCACCGCAGACCACCGTCCCGAGCCCGCCGCCCGAGCGCGACCGGGGCGGCTGGCTGCGGTTCGCGCCCGTCCAGCCGCTGTTCCGGGCCAGGGCCGCACAGCGGCTGGCCGTCCTCGCGTACCACGGGGTGACCGACCCCAGCTCCTTCGGCGCCCAGCTCGACCGGCTGCGGCGGCTGGCCACACCGGTGTCGCTGCAGGCGGTGGAGCGGGCGATCTCGGAGGGCCGGCCGCTGCCGCCGCGCAGCGTGCTGATCACCTTCGACGACGCCGACCGTACGGTGCTGACGCATGCGCTGCCCGCGCTGGCGGCGCGCAGGATCCCGGCGGCGGCCTTCGTGATCGCCGAGCTGATCGGCACGGACCGGCCGTTCTGGTGGCACGAGGCCGCGTTCCTCGCCAGGCACGGCGGCCAGGCGCGCTCGCTGCCGTCCCACGGCCGGCCGGAGCAGCTGCTGGCCCGGCTCAAGGCCCTGCCCGACCCGGACCGCCGGCGCAGCCTGCACGAGCTGCGGGTGAGTGCGTACCGCCGTCCGCCCTGTCAGGAGCAGCTCGGCCCGGACGACCTGCGGGCGCTGCGGGCCGCCCAGGTGGCGATCGGCAACCACACCCTGGGTCACCCCTGCCTCAGCCGCTGCGACGATTCCACCGTGCACGCGGAGATCGCGGGGGCGCACCTGGCCCTCACCCAGTGGCTGGGCGAGGCACCGACCGCATTCGCCTACCCCAACGGCGGCTTCGACCCGCGGGCGGACTCCGTGCTCCGCCAGCTCGGCTACCGGCTCGGGTTCCTGTCGGACCACCGGCTCGGGCCCCGGCTGCCCGCCCATCCGCTGCGGATCAGCCGCCTGCAGGTCGACTCGACGACCAGCACCCGCCGCTTCGACACGATCCTGTCCGGGCTGGAACCGGCCGTACAGCGCTGGCGGGGCCGGCCGGGCACGGACTGACCCAGGGCGTCCGCCGGTAGGTGAGACGGCGGGCCGGCCACAGGGCGCGGGGCTCTGCTTGACGAACTGCCTGCGCGAGGCGGAAGGCAACGGCCTGTTGCCTTCCGCCTCGTCGCGCGTACCGGCCTCGACCCGCATGCGCCGGCCACGCCGTACCGCTGGCATGCCGAAGTGAAGGAGAACCAGACGTCCTGCTCGAAGCTTGGTTAGATCGAGCCAGGCGACGTCGACGGAGACCGCGAAGGCGGCCCGCCCAACGGATGGAGACACGATGAGCATGGCCACGAGGACGGACACGCAGTCTCCTGCGCCGCATGTTGCCGACAGCCACGATCTGATCCGCGTGCACGGCGCGCGCGAGAACAACCTCAAGGACGTCAGCATCGAGATCCCGAAGCGACGGCTGACGGTGTTCACCGGCGTCTCCGGTTCGGGCAAGAGCTCACTGGTGTTCGACACGATCGCCGCGGAGTCGCAGCGGCTGATCAACGAGACCTACAGCGCCTTCGTGCAGGGCTTCATGCCGACGCTGGCGCGGCCTGAGGTCGACGTCCTGGACGGGCTGACGACCGCGATCATCGTCGACCAGCAGCGGATGGGTGCCGATCCGCGCTCCACGGTCGGCACCGCCACCGACGCCAACGCGATGCTGCGCATCCTCTTCAGCCGACTCGGGAAGCCGCACATCGGCTCGCCCAAGGCGTTCTCCTTCAACGTCGCCTCGATCAGTGGAGCGGGCGCGGTCACCATGGAGCGCGGCGGAGAGACCGTGAAGGAGCGTCGCAGCTTCAGCATCACCGGCGGTATGTGTCCGCGCTGCGAAGGCCGGGGCACGGTCTCCGACATCGACCTCACCCAGCTCTACGACGAGTCCAAGTCGCTCTCCGAGGGCGCGATCACCGTCCCCGGCTACACGGGGGGCGGCTGGAACTCCCGGCTCTACAGCGAATCGGGCTTCTTCGACCCTGACAAGCCGATTCGCAAGTACACAAAGAAGGAGCTGCACGACTTCCTCCACCGCGAGCCGACCAGGATGAAGATCGCGGGCATCAACATGACCTACGAGGGGCTGATCCCGCGGATCCAGAAGTCGATGCTCGCCAAGGACCGGGAGGGCATGCAGCCGCACATCCGGGAGTTCGTGGACCGGGCGGTCACCTTCACCACCTGCCCCGAGTGCCACGGCACCCGGCTCAACGAGGGGGCCCGGTCGTCGAAGATCAAGCGGATCAGCATCGCCGACGCCTGCGCGATGCAGATCAGCGACCTGGCCGAGTGGGTCCGTGGCCTCGACGAGCCTTCGGTGGCGCCGCTTCTCACCGCGCTGCAGCAGACCCTCGACTCATTCGTGGAGATCGGCCTCGGCTACCTCGCGCTCGACCGGTCGGCGGGCACGCTGTCGGGCGGCGAGGCGCAGCGCGTCAAGATGATCCGCCACCTCGGGTCCTCACTCACCGATGTCACCTACGTCTTCGACGAGCCCACCATCGGCCTGCACCCGCATGACATCCAGCGGATGAACCGCCTGCTGCTGCGGCTGCGGGACAAGGGCAACACGGTGCTCGTCGTGGAGCACAAGCCGGAGACGATCGCGATCGCCGACCACGTCGTCGACCTCGGCCCCGGCGCCGGTACGGCGGGCGGCACCGTCTGCTTCGAGGGCACGGTCGAGGGGCTGCGGGCCGGCGGCACCATCACCGGCCGCCATTTCAGCGACCGGGCCGCCCTCAAGGAGACGGTGCGGAAGGCCACCGGCGCGCTGGAGATCCGTGGCGCGACCACCCACAACCTGCAGGGCGTCGACGTCGACATCCCGCTCGGGGTGCTCGCCGTCGTCACCGGCGTCGCCGGCTCCGGCAAGAGCTCGCTCGTGCACGGGTCGCTGGTCAACGGTTCAGGGGCCGCCGGCGAGGGCGTGGTGTCGGTCGACCAGGGCGCGATCCGCGGCTCGCGACGGAGCAACCCGGCGACGTACACCGGACTGCTCGACCCGATCCGCAAGGCGTTCGCCAAGGCCAACGGCGTGAAGCCGGCCCTGTTCAGCGCCAACTCCGAGGGCGCCTGCCCCACCTGCAACGGCGTCGGCGTCGTCTACACCGACCTGGCGATGATGGCCGGAGTCGCCACCACCTGCGAGGAGTGCGAGGGCAAGCGGTACCAGGCATCGGTGCTGGAGTACCACTTCGGCGGCCGTGACATCAGCGAGGTGCTCGCGATGTCGGTGACCGAGGCCGAGGAGTTCTTCGGCTCCGGCGAGGCACACACGCCCGCCGCACAGCGCATCCTCGGCCGGCTCGCCGACGTCGGGCTCGGCTACGTCAGCCTCGGCCAGCCGCTCACCACGCTGTCCGGAGGCGAGCGGCAGCGGCTCAAGCTGGCCACCCACATGGGCGAGAAGGGCGGTGTCTACGTCCTCGACGAGCCGACCGCCGGCCTCCACCTCGCCGACGTCGAGCAGCTGCTCGGCCTGCTCGACCGGCTCGTCGACTCCGGCAAGTCGGTCATCGTGGTCGAGCACCACCAGGCGGTCATGGCGCACGCCGACTGGATCATCGACCTCGGCCCCGGCGCCGGCCACGACGGCGGCCGGATCGTCTTCGAGGGCACACCCGCCGACCTCGTCGCCGCCCGCTCCACCCTCACCGGCGAGCACCTCGCGGCGTACGTCGGCACCTGACCGAGGTGATCGATGGCCCACCTGCCGGCGGACGCTTTCAGACGTCAGACGGCGGGTACGGGGCCGGAGATCAGGCGGCCCTCGGCGTACCGGGCCGCCGCGGCGTGGAGGGCGGAGACCCGGCCGCTGTGCAGGACGGTGAGGCGGGCCGCGCCCTGGGAACCGGCGGCGTCGCCGATCCTGCGCAGCGCCTGGGCGGCGACGGCGCCCGCCGAGCCGTGGAAGACGAGGTCCGGGCTCGCGATGCCGCTCACGGCGGCCCGGATCCGGTCCTCGACCAGTTCGTAGTGGGTGCAGCCGAGCACGATGGCGTCCGTCCCGGCGGGTGTCCTGGCCGCGGCGTCGGCGACGGCCGCCTGCACGGCCGCCTCGTCCCCGCGCTCGACCGCGTCGGCGAGCCCCGGGCAGGCCACCTCGGTGACCTCGGCCGCGCCGCCGAACTCGCTGATCAGCCCACGCTGGTACGGGCTGCCCGTGGTGGCGGGGGTGGCCCAGATCGCGACCCGGCCGCCGCGGGCCGCGGCCGGCTTGATCGCCGGAACGGTGCCGATCACCGGCAGCCCGGGCTCCAGCTCGGCCCGCAGGGTCTCCAGGCCGTGCACGGAGGCGGTGTTGCAGGCGATCACCAGGGCGTCCGGGCGGTGGGCGGCGGCGGCCCGGGCGCAGGCGAGCGCGTGGTCGGCGATGTCCTCCGGGGTTCGGGGGCCCCAGGGCATGCCGTCCGGGTCCGAGGAGAGCACCAGATCGACGTCGGGCCGGAGGCGTCGCAGGGCCGCTGCGGCCGGGAGCAGTCCGATGCCGGAGTCCACCAGTGCGATCTTCACAGGGGACGACTTTACTGCACCCCGCCCCGCCGACCGCTCTACGGCGGGGCGGTACGGCAGACTGCCGGGGTGACCGTGCTGCTCTGGCTCTCGGCCCTGTCCCTCCTCAGCTGGCTGTGGCTGACCTTCTGCCAGGGGTTCTTCTGGCGCACCGACCAGCGGCTTCCGCCGCGCCGGCCGCCGGCCCGGTGGCCGGAGGTCGTGATCGTGGTGCCGGCCCGGGACGAGGCCGAGGTGCTGCCGGTGAGCCTGCCGAGCCTGCTGACCCAGCACTACCCGGGCCGGGCGCGGGTGATCCTGGTCGACGACCACAGCAGCGACGGCACCGGCGCGCTGGCCGAGCGGCTCGGCACCGCCGCCGCCCTGCCGCTCACCGTGACCACCCCTCCCCCGCTGCCGCCGGACTGGACCGGGAAGCTCTGGGCGCTGCGGCACGGCGTCGAGCTGGCCGGGCAGACCGAGTACCTGCTGCTCACCGACGCCGACATCGCCCACCGGCCCGACTCGCTCGCCGAGCTGGTCGCCGCCGCCGAGAGCAACGGGCTCGACCTGGTCTCGCAGATGGCCCGGCTGCGGGTGGTGACGGGCTGGGAGCGGCTGATCGTCCCGGCGTTCGTGTACTTCTTCGCGCAGCTGTACCCCTTCCGTTGGAGCAACCGCCCCGGCTCCCGTACGGCGGCCGCGGCGGGCGGCTGCTCGGTGGTGCGGCGCGAGGCGCTGGAACGGGCCGGCGGGGTCGCGGCGATCCGGGGCGCGGTGATCGACGACGTCTCACTGGCCCGCGCGGTGAAGACCTCGGGCGGCCGGATCTGGCTCGGCCTGGCGGAGCAGGTGGACAGCGTGCGCCCGTACCCCCGGCTGGCCCAGCTCTGGCGGATGGTCTCGCGCAGCGCGTACGCCCAGCTGCGGCACTCGCCGCTGCTGCTGGTGGGCACCGTGCTCGGGCTGTCGGTGGTCTACCTGGTGCCGCCGGTGGCGACGGTGGTCGGCCTGGCCGCGGGGTGGCCCGCGGTGGCGGCGACCGGCGCGTCGGCGTGGGCGCTGATGGCCGGGACCTTCCTGCCGATGCTGCGGTACTACCGGCAGCCGGCCTGGGCGGCGCTGCTGCTGCCGTTCACGGCCTTCCTCTACCTCCTGATGACGGTGGACTCGGCGGTGCAGCACTGGCGCGGGCGGGGAGCCTCCTGGAAAGGCCGGACATACTGACCGAACTGCGCCACACTGAGGCGATGGAGCGTCACCTGATCTCCCGGATCGCCCACACCGACCACCCGATCGCGGCGCCGCTGTCCGACGAGTCCGTCGAGCGCCTGCTCGACCGGGCCACCCGGGGCGGGGCCGAGCGGATGCTCGACCTCGGGTGCGGCGAGGCGCCGTGGCTGCTGCGGGCGCTGGCCGCCCGGCCGAAGCTGCGGGCCGTCGGCGTGGACCTCGACGCCGAGGCCCTGACCCTGGCCCGGCGCAGCGCCGACGCGCTCGGCGTCGCCCGGCGGCTCGGACTGCACCATCAGGACGCGCGCGAGTTCAGCTCGGCGGAGCCGTTCGACGTGGTGCTCTGTGTCGGTGCCACGCACGCCTTCGGCGGGCTGCTGCCGACGCTGGCCGCCGTACGCGAGCACCTCGCGCCCGGCGGGGTGGCGGTGGTCGGCGACTGCTTCTGGGAGCGCGAGCCGAGCCGGGCGGCCCTGGACGAACTGGGCGGCATCGCGGCCGAGGAGTACGCCGACCTGCCGACCACCGTCGAGCGTGTCGTCGCCGAGGGCTGGACTCCCGTCCAGGGGCATGTCAGCTCGCTGCAGGAGTGGGACGACTACGAGTGGGCCTGGACCGGCTCCCTCGCCGAGTGGGCCCTCGACAACCCGGGCCACCCCGAGAGCGAGGAGGCCGCGACGGTGGCCGCCGAACACCGCCACGGCTGGCTCAGCGGCTACCGGGGCACGCTCGGCTTCGTCACCCTCCTGCTCCGCAGGACTGCGGCCTAGGGCCAACGTGGGCACGCGGTCGGCCATGCACTGGTGGTTGCCGTCAGCGCCGCAGTAGCCGCAGGGCGGCCGGCTTGCTGAACTCGTAGCGGCTCATCTGTTCGAGGTCGAGCAGCCAGCGGCGGCGGCCCGGGGGTTCGGCGAGGACCTTGCGGTAGATGTCCTCGAAGGCGGTCGTGACGCTGTCGAGCGAGAAGCGGCCGACCACCCACTCCCGTCCCCAGCGGCCGAGTTCGGCCCGCCGGGCCGGGTCGTCCAGCAGCGAGCGGATCTGCTCGGCAAGCGCTGCCGGGGAGCGGGTGCCGTCGCCGAAGCCGTACATGCAGCGGGAGGCGTGCGGCTCCACCAGCGGGCCCGGTTCGTGGACGGCGGTGTAGCCGGCGGCGCCGTGCACGATCACCGGCTTGGCGAAGGCGAGGCCTCGCAGGGCCGAGCCGCCCATGCCGAGGACCACGTCGGCCGCCTGGTACGCGGGCCGCGGGTCGGCCAACTGCCCGGGTACGAGAACCGCTTGGCGTCCGAGTCCGGCATTGGCGGCGGCCGCCAGGGCGCGCAGCCGCTCCTGGCTCGGGCCGGCTCCGACGATCGCGAGGCGCACCCGTGGGTCGGCCAGCTGCCGTACGGCCTCGATGGTGAGCTCGGCTCCGGCGTCCTTCTCCAGGTCGGGGACCAGCCGGGTGATGATCGCCAGCAGCAACTCGTCGTCCCGGATGCCGTGTTCGCGGCGGAACCCGGAGCCGTCGACGACGCCCGGCGCATCGGTCCCGGTGTTGACGGGCGGCTCGACCAGCCGGACGTCCCGGTGGCCGAAGGCCCGTCCGTCCCCCATCAGCGCGCCCAGGCCCAGCACCAGGGGCTGGTGCCGGGGCAGACCGCGCAGCATGCGGATGCCGTAGAAGGTGGTGACCACCGGGATGCGGCCGTAACGACCCGGCCCGAAGTAGGAGTTGCGCGCTGCCCGGACCTCCCAGGCGTGCAGCAGCTGGGTGCCGTGCTCGGCGGCGAGCCGGTTGAGGCGCCGCCGGACCTCCCGGGCGGGGGTGTCGGGGCCGCCCGCGACCACCACGTCCAGGCCGTGGCCGGCCGCGACCTCCACCAGCGGGGCCGGGCCTGCCACGCCCTGCGCGAAGAGCACCGGCTCGTGCCCGCGGTCGCGCAGGGTACGGGCGATGTCCACCGCGTTGAGCTGTGCGCCGCCCAGGGCAAGGTTGTTCAGGTGCACGAGCACCCGGACGGATCTCACTGCCTCAGTCCTCCCACTGATGCGGCACGAAGACCGGCGCGGCCAGCACCACGGCCCGCGGTGGGGTGTCCAGCATCGGGCCGAACACGTCGAACTGGCCGACGGAGTGCCAGCTCATCAGCGTGCCGCCGTCCGTCCGCCCGATGCTGTAGACGCCGGCCCACAGTGTGTACCGGCCGCGCGGCAGGGGCAGCCTCGGGATCACGCACGCCACTTGGTGGTCGTCACCGGTGAGCCGCAGCTCGTGGCTGATCTGGAAGATCGGGCTGGAGGTGCCCTCGCTCACGCCGAGGTGCAGGGTGGCGTCGCCCCGGTAGCCGCCGCCGAGGGTGAGTTCCACCGTCATCGGCTCGTCCGTGGTGAGGTTCTCCCGTTCCTCGCCCCGGACCTGGTACTTGAGCAGCTGAACCGGCTCGCCCACCCGCGCGCCGGCCTCGGACTGCGCCTCGATGCTGTCGCGGTAGCCGGCCATCGCCTCCTTGATGCCCGCGTCCACCCGCACCGAGCCCTGCTCCAGCCAGATGCCGCGGCGGCAGATCGACTCGACGGCGGGCAGGTCGTGCGAGACGAAGACGATGGTGGTGCCCTGCTCGGCCACCTCGCGCATCCGGTCCAGACAGCGCTGCTGGAACACCGCGTCGCCGACCGCGAGCACCTCGTCCACCAGCAGGACGTGCGGCTCCAGGTAGGCGGCGACCGCGAAGCCCAGGCGCATCTGCATACCGGAGGAGTAGAACTTCACCTGCCGGTCGATCGCCCCGCCGAGCCGGGCGAACTCCACGATGTCGTCGAAGCGCGAGGCCACCTCACGGCGCTTGAGGCCGAGCAACGCACCGAAGAGGTAGATGTTCTCACGGCCCGTCAGATCCGGGTGGATGCCCGCACGGATCTCGATCAGCGCGCCGATCCGGCCGCGCACGTCGATCACCCCGCCGTACGGGTACATCACCCTGGTCAGCATCTTCAGCAGGGTGGACTTGCCGGAGCCGTTGGAGCCGATCAGGCCCACCGACTCGCCCGGCTCGATGTGCATGTTGATGTCCCGCAGCGCCCAGCGCCAGTCCTCGCCACGGCCGCCGCGCAGCCGGCGGGCCACCGACTCGACCTTGTCGCGCAGCAGCATGCGCTGCTGGTCGGCCTTGAAGCGCTTCCAGACCTGCTCGGTACGGATGGTGCCAAGAGGGTGGTCAGGCGACATCGGCGATCCCCGTTTCCAGCTTCTTGAAGAACAGGTAGCCGCCGACCAGGAAGACCAGCGAGCTCACCGCGGCGATCAGGGTCAGCCCGAGGTCGGGGGTGTCGCCGTAGAGCAGCGCCCTGCGGTAGCCCTCGATGACGGCGCCGAGCGGGTTGATCCCGACGTAGATCTCCTGCAGCCGGACCGGGATCTTCGCCAGCGGGTAGGCGACCGGGGTCGCGAACACTCCCATCTGGGTGATGATCGGCAGCAGGTGGCGCACGTCGCGCAGGTAGACCACGGCCACCGACATGATCAGCGCGACACCGTAGGTGAAGGCGAACTGGATCAGCAGCAGCGGCAGCGCCCACAGGAAGGTCGCCGCCGGGGCCGTCCAGAAGACCAGGAAGAGCAGGCCGAGCACGCCGATGCCGATCAGCATGTCCACGCTGGCGACCAGCATGGTGGCCAGCGGGAAGACCTCGCGAGGGCAGTAGACCTTGTTGAGCAGGCTGAGGTTGTTGGCCAGGCTCAGCGCGCCCTGGTTCATGGTGTTGCTGAAGAACTGCCAGACGATCAGGCCGACGTACGCGAAGAGCGTGTACGGCGCGCCACCGGTCTCGATCTTCACCGCGCGGTGGAAGACCAGGGTGAAGATCGCGCAGAGCGCGAGCGGCGTGAGCACCGCCCAGGCGAAGCCCAGAACGGCCTGCTTGTACCGGGCCCGCAGGTCGCGCTCGGCGAGCGCGCGGACCAACTCCCTTGCCCCCCACAGCTCCCGGGCCACCTGGGCAGGGCGGAGCCGCCGTTTGAAAACGAGCTCGGGTGGTGGTCCGTCCGGAACCTTCCGTCGCGCCTCGGTCTGGCTGTCGCGCTCGTCGATGACCTGCGCGCGTTGTCCCCCCACGGAACCCCGCCCTCTCCGGTGCCGAGTTGAGTGTCGCCTCTTGGAGGCGTCGAACCTCGGCCGCTGCTCAGGCAGTTCGGCCGCGGCGTCCACTCTGGCACAGAGTGTGCACGAGGGGGGCTGGTTCGGTGAAGATGATCCTGCTCAGGAGGCGCGCGGGCTCAGCTCTGCTCGACCAGCCGGTCCAGTTCGGCCGGCATCTGCTCCACCCCGCCGGCCTTGCTCGGCGCGGTGCGGTAGCGGTCCTGCACCACGACCGTCGGCAGCTCGTCCACCCGGTAGCGGATGAGCAGCCCGGAGGCGTCCTGTGCCGCCCGCTGCACCTCCGCAGAGCGGTACGCCTCCCGGAAACCCGCGGCGTCGACCCCGTGCAGCTGCGCCCAGTCGGCGGCCCGGTCCTCGCTCGTGAGGTCGGCGTGCTGCTCCCGTACGGAGCGGAAGACCTCCGCCTGCAGCCGGTCGACCTGGCCGAGGCGCTCCAGCGTGTAGTAGAGCCGCGCGTGCCCGAGCTGCACCTGCTCGTCGGGGCTGCCGGCCCAGACCGCCGGGACCCGCCGCAGCACCACATCGCCGCGGTGACGCTCGGCCCACCGCTCGAGCGGGAGCTCCAGCTGCTGGGAGTGGTAGCAGTCGTACGAGAAGAACTCGACGGCCTCGCGCTTCGCCGCCTCGCGGACGGGCCTGGGGTGGCCCAGGTGCATACCGTCGTGCGGGACGTCGGGGGCGGCGGCAGCGGCGGGGCTGGAGAGCAGGCCGCCGGCGAGGGCGAGCACGGCGGCGGTGCGCAGCAGAGACTTCACGCCCGTAGCCTGCCAGTCACTCGGAGCCACCGGCCAGCGGCACCCGCGGCCCTCACCCGATCGGAGCAGTTCGCAGCCGTACGACCGTACAGGCGGGACCGGGCTGAGCCGCCCGGCTTGTTGTGGGATGCACCGTTGTGCGAGGTCCGCCGCACCGCGAATCATGGACAGCCTGGCGCGCCCTCCCCTGCGTCGTCGGGAAGACCACCAGAAAGACCACCGCATGTCGCACTCCCCCACCGCCTCGCTGATCGAGCAACACGGCGTCGACACGATCCCCGAGGCAGAGCGGACGAGCACCCCGCGCGATGTCCTCAGCATCCTGGTCGGTTCCAACCTCGCCTTCGGCGTGGTGGTCTTCGGCTGGCTCCCGGTCTCGTTCGGGCTGTCGTTCTGGGCGAGCGTGACCTCGCTGGTCGTGGGCACCGCGCTCGGTATCGTGCTGACCGCGCCGCTGGCGCTGATCTCGCTGCGTACCGCGACCAACCTCTCCACCAGCAGCGGCGCGCACTTCGGCGTGCGGGGCCGGCTGATCGGCTCGGTGGTGGGCCTGCTGCTCTCCCTCGGGTACACGGCGCTGTCCCTCTGGGTCGGCGGCGACGTGGTGGTGGGCGCGCTGAACCGGATGCTCGGCCTGCCGGCGAACGGCGCCGCCTACGTGGTCACGTACAGCGTGCTGGCCGCGCTGAGCGCGACGGCCGCCGTGTTCGGCTACCGGCTGATGCTGCGGCTGGAGCGGGTGCTGATGTGGGCGATGTCCGGCCTGCTGCTGGCCGGGCTGTTCGCCTTCCTGCCGCACTTCGACGCCTCGACGCACGGCGACTACCTGCTGGGCGGCTTCTGGCCGACCTGGCTGCTCGCGGTGGTCTCGGCCGGGCTGAGCGGCCCGATCGCCTTCATCACCCTGCTCGGCGACTACACCCGGTACGTCTCCCCCACCCGGCACAGCTCCCGCAGGGTCCTCTGGTCCACCGCCGCCGGGCTCTTCCTGGGCCTGCTGATCCCCCAGCTGTTCGGCACCTTCACCGCCGTCGCCACCGGCGCGGGCAACGACTACGTGGGCAGTCTGCTGGCCGGTGCCCCGGCCTGGTTCCTCCTGCCGCTGCTGCTCAACGGGCTGCTGGGCAGTGCGGGCAACACCGGGCTGATGCTCTACAGCATGGGCCTGGACCTGGACGCGATCATGCCGCGCGCCACCCGCCGCCAGGCCACCTACGTGGTGGCGGCGATGGCGACGGTACTGGTCTTCCTGGGCCACTTCGTGTGGAGCGCCCAGGACGCGGTGACCTCCTTCGTCCTGGTGCTGACCGCCATCGGGGCGCCCTGGGCGGTGATCACCCTGATCGGCTTCCGCCGCTGCCGGGGCGACTACGACCGCGAGTCCCTGCAGGTCCTCAACCAGCGCACCAAGGGCGGCATCTACTGGTACCGGGCGGGCTGGAACATCCCCGCCACGGTGGCCTGGATCGGCGGCAGCCTGGTCGGGCTCTGCTCGGTGGACACCCCGGTCTACCGGGGGCCGATGCTGCCGCTGACCGGCGGCATCGACGTCAGCTTCCTGCTCTCGGGGCTGGTCGCCGCGGTGCTGTACGTGCTCCTCTCCCGCTCCTCGCGGGGGCGGGCGGGCGGCACCGTTCCGGCCGCGGTCGACCAGCCCGTGGCGGCTCAGCCCGTCTGAGGGGCTCCGCCAGTAGGTGCACCGATCAGGATCGGGTATCCCAGGGGCGCGGGGAGCTGCGCGAAGCGGGAGGCTGTAGGCCGTTGCCTTCCGGTCTCGCGCAGTTCTCCCCCAGCCTTCGGCCGGGAGGTGCCCCCACGCGCCCCTGTTGTGGCTGGCCGGCTGCCTAGGCCTACTGCCGGAGGCCCTGGGGCGCGTGCTCGGGGCGCGGCGGGATGGCGGGCTGGGCCTGGGCGGGCAGCTCGGGGGTGACGGCCTCGGCCGTGGTGGCCGCGGCCTCCGGCTTGGGGCCGGCCTTGGGCGGCGTCGCCCCGTCGAAGAAGCGCAGCAGCTCGACCGGGAACGGCAGCACCAGGGTGGAGTTCTTCTCCGCCGCGACCTCGACCACGGTCTGCAGCAGGCGCAGCTGCATCGCGGACGGCGTGCCGTCCATCATCGCCGCCGCCTCGGAGAGCTTGGCGGCGGCCTGGAACTCGCCGTCCGCGGTGATGATCCGGGCCCGCCGCTCGCGGTCGGCCTCGGCCTGACGGGCCATCGAGCGCTTCATGGAGTCGGGCAGGGCCACGTCCTTGATCTCGACCCGGTCGATGTGCACGCCCCAGCCGAGGGCCGGGCTCTCCAGCATCAGCTCCAGGCCTCGGTGCAGGTTCTCCCGGCCGGAGAGCAGGTCGTCCAGCTCGCTCTTGCCGATGATCGAGCGCAGTGAGGTCTGGGCGACCTGGGACATCGCGAAGGTGTAGTTCTGCACGTCGACGGTGGCCAGGACGGGGTCCACCACCCGGAAGTAGACCACCGCGTCGACCCGGACGGAGACGTTGTCCCGGGTGATGCCCTCCTGGGCGGGCACCGGCATGGTGATGACCTGCACGTTGACCTTGCGCATCCGGTCCACCACCGGGATGAGCAGGGTGGGCCCGGGGCCCTTGACGGCGCCGCGCACCCGGCCGAGCCGGAAGACCACCCCGCGCTCGTACTGCTGCACCACCCGGACGCCGGTGACCAGCCAGAGCAGTCCCAGCCCCACGATGACCGCAAGAATTGCCACGTCGTTCGACCTTCCCCGTGGCGGCGCGCCCGGGCCGGGTCCTTGGTGGCCCTGTCGCGCGGGTGCGAGCCGCGCAGGCAAGTATGCGCGCGGGGGCCGTCGACCGACAGTCCCGCAACGGCTCTTGATGGCCCGTTAACGCCGGGCTGGCCGATCAGGATCGGGTAACCACAAGGGGCGCGGGGAACTGCGCGAAACGGTAGGGCACAGGTCGTCGCCTTCCGATCTCGCGCAGTTCTCCCCAGCCTTCGGCCGGGAGGTGCCCCCACGCGCCCCTGGGAGACCCGATCCTGGTCGGTTGCCCACCCGCTGGAGCGCTTAACGCCGCGCGACCCGCCGGAGTAGCTGCTGCCAGGCGTCGGCGACCACGGTGAGGTCGAACCGCCCCAGCGCGTGCTCACGGGCGGCGGCGCCGAGGGCGGCGCGGTCGCCCGCCAGGACCTTGCCGAGCGCCTCGGCCAGCGCGGCGCCGTCCCCGCGCGGGACCAGGGCTCCGGTGACCCCGTCCTGGACGACGTCACGCACCCAGCCGACGTCGGTGGCGACCGCGGGCAGCCCGGCGAGCGCCGCCTCGATCAGGACCCCGGGCACGCCCTCGCTGTCGCTGCTGAGCAGCAACGCGTCGGCGGCGCGGTAGAGCGGTGCGGGGTCGGCGAGTTGGCCGAGGAAGTGGGCCCGCCCCGTGGTGTCGGCGTACGTGTCGCGCAGTGGGCCGTCGCCGGCCACCGCGAGCCGGACCTCGGGGAGGCGGCCGAGTGCGTCGAGGGCGAGGTCGAGCCGCTTCTCGGTGGCGAGCGCGCCCACCCAGGCGACCAGCGGGCCGTCGTCCGGGAGCCCCAGCTGCGCCCTGGCCGCCCGGCGTTCGGCCTCGCCGGCGGCGGGCGGGAAGCGGTCGGCGGCACGGCCGTTGGGGATGGTAAGGACACGGTCGGTGGGCAGCCGGAAGCGTTCGATCAGCACCTGCCGGGCGCCGTCGGAGATCGCGGAGACGGCGGCGGCGCGGTGCAGGAAGGCGCCGACCCGCAGGCGCCGGGCCGTGCTCGCCGTCCAGTGCCGGGGGTCGCCGATGTTGACGTACACGAAGGGCGTTCCGCTGCCGAACAGGCCGATCGCGCAGGCCTGGAGGGTGCTGGAGCCGTGCGCGACGACCACGTCGGCCTGCCGGGCGGCGGCACGCAGCGCTCGCAGGGTGGTGGGGTGGTGGCGGGACGGGCCGAGGACCGGAGTGTCGTGCGGGGCGGGGGCGTCGGGGTGGGGCTGGAGGGAGCGCAGTTCGGAGGACTGCCCCCGGCGGCGCAGCTCGGCGTGCAGGTCCCGGGCGAGGTTCTGGGCGCCTCTGCGCCGGGGATCGGTGATCAGATGGAGCACGCGGGGCTGAGCTGACGAGGCGTCGGGCATGCCCCGACCCTGGCACACGGCCGCGCCGGCGCGCAGCCGGTTCGCTCCTATACCAGCGAATCCCTGGCGGACACCCCTTCCGGCCTGGGATGCTGATCCGCAGTCAGGGCGCCCGGCGGTGGGGAGATCCGTCTGGCGGGAGATCCGGGGGGTTGCTGCGGTGCGTGTGCTCTATGTGATCGACAGCCTGAACCGGGTCGGCGGGGCCGAGCAGGGCCTGGTGGCGATGGCCCCGCAGCTGGTACGGGCGGGCGTCCAGCTGGACGTGGCGTACCTCAAGGAGTCCCCGGGCGGGTTCCAGCCCGAGCTGACGGCCGCCGGGGTGGGTGTGTTCGGCGTGCACCACCCGAACCGTGCCAGGACCGCGGCCGCGCTGCGCAGACTTGTGCGGGAGCGGCGGCCCGAGCTGGTGCACACGACGCTCTACGAGTCGGACGTACTGGGCCGGGCGGCCGCGCTGGCGGCCGGTACCCCGGTGGTGTCCAGCCTGGTCAACTCCTCGTACGGGCCCGAGCATCTGCACGCGCGCGGGCTCAGCCCGTGGAAGGTGCGGGCCGCGCAGGTGGTGGACGCGGCGACGGCGCAGGGCACCCGGCGGTTCCATGCGCTGACCAGGCATGTGGCGGGGGCGATGACCCGGCGGCTGCGGATCTCGCCGGACCGGATCGACGTGGTGCCACGCGGCCGGGACCCGGAGCTGCTCGGCTCGGTGACGCCCGAGCGGCGGGCGGCGGTCCGCGCGGCGCTGGAGCTGTCGGAGGACACGCCTGTGGTGCTGGCCGCGGCGCGGCAGCAGTACCAGAAGGGCCTGGACGTCCTGCTGGAGGCCTGGCCGCAGGTGCGGCGGAGTGCGCCGGAGGCGGTGCTGCTGCTGGCGGGCAGCCCGGGTGCGGAGACGGCCAGGCTTCGGGCGCTCGCCGAGACGGCCGGCAACGTGCGCTTCCTGGGGCCGCGCGGCGACGTGTTCGACCTGATGGCAGCCTCGGACGCGTTCGCCGTGCCGTCCCGTTGGGAGGGCCTGGGCAGCGCGGCGATGGAGGCGATGGGCGTCGGGGTGCCGCTGGTCTGCTCGGACGTGCCCGCCCTGCGCGAGACGGTCGGCTCGGAGGACTACGCGCGGCTGGTGACGCCGGAGCGCCCGGCGGAGTTGGCGGCGGCCCTGGTCGAGACGCTCGACGACCCGGCGGCGGCCGCCGTCCGGGTGAAGTCGGCCCGGGCACGCTTCCTGACCAGCTTCACCCTGCATCAGGTGTCCGGCCGGATGGTCGAGTTCTACGAGCGCGCGCTGCGGCGCTGAGCCTTGGAGAATTCCGGACAGAGGGCCGGAAATCATGGCATGGGGCGAGGGAACACCACAATGCGCCGTCCGAGAATCCCCAAAGTGCTTGCGCCGCACGTCGCGTGCGGCAAGCATCGCATCCGGGGGCCTGGGACGCCGGGGGGAACGGCGCACCAGGAGGTCAGGCGCGTAGTGGCGCCCCAGGGGAGCTGATCACCACTGCACTGCGCCGGCGACGCGGTATCCGTGCGCACCGCCGGCCACGCAGCAGAGCGCATGCACCACGAACGCGAGGGGATCCAACCGGTGGAACCGGCAAACCATTTCAGTGTCCTGCGGCGGTACTGGCGACTGCTCGTCGGCTGCACCCTGGCCGCGCTGGTCGTCGGCTTCCTGCTCACGCCGGCCGGCAACGCCGTCGACAACGGCAAGTGGCAGTGCAAGGTGGCCATAACGCCGGTCGCGGGCGCCGGCGACACCGTCCGGGCGGACCAGGTGCTCTCCTACGCCTCCGGCTCGGACGTCACCACGGCCGCCGCCAAGAAGCTCCATGTCACCGACGTCCAGGGCCTGGTGGCCCGGCGGACGGTGGCCGCGGCCAGTACCCAGATGCTGGTCTTCACCACCACCGGTCCGACCCAGCAGTCCTGCACCGAGCTGGCGGCGGCCTTCTCCGAGGCGACCATCAACGGGTACAGCCAGGAGGCGGCGAAGAGCGCCAACGACTCGATCAAGCGGCTGCAGGCCCAGGCCGCCGGCCAGCAGGACCAGGTCAACCAGCTCCAGCACGACTTCAACAAGGCCAGCGGCGCCGACCAGCCCAAGCTGCAGCCCCAGCTCACGGCCGCGGTCAACGCCCTCACCAGCACCCTCACCAAGATCAGCACCCTGCAGAACTACAGCCAGACCGACGCCATCCAGCAGTGGGGCTCGATCGACGCCCGCGAGACCGGCGGCAGCCTGCTCAGCTCGCCCAGCCGTGGCGTACGGCTCGGCCTCGCGGTGGTGCTGGGGCTGGCGCTCGGTGTGGTCGCCGCGCTGATGCTCAGCCGGATGGACACCCGGCTGCGCACCCGCAACGGCGCCGAGGAGGCGTTCAACCTGCCGGTGATCGGCGAGATCCCGCAGCTCTCCCGCCGCCTGCGCAGGCTGCGCGAACCGCTGGTGGTCGCCCGCCCCTCCGACCCCGGCGCGGAGGCGTACCGCTCCCTGCGCTCCACCCTCCTGCTGACCGGCCCCAGCACGCTCTCGGCCCAGCTCTCCGACGGCACCCTCAACCCCGCCGAGCTGATCTCCCGCCGGCTGGCGAACCCGGCGCCGGTGATCCTGGTGATGTCCGGCCGCAGCGGCGACGGGCGCACCACCACGGTCGCCAACCTGGCCGCCGCGCTGGCCGAGACGGGCCGCGCGGTGCTGGTCCTGGACTGCGACTTCCGGCAGCCGCAGGCGCACGTCCACTTCGGCGTCGGTGACGGCCCCGGTATGGCCGAGCTGCTCAGCGGCGAGCAGCTGCCCGAGCTGGACGACCTGATCCGCGGCACCAACGTCGACGGAGTCAGCCTGATCACCGGCGGCAACACCACCGCCTACCCCGCCGCCCTGGTGCTGCGGGCGGGCGAGGTGCTGCGCCGGGCCCGGCGGCACGCGGACGTGGTGCTGATCGACAGCTCCCCGCTGCTGCACGCCAACGACGCGTACGACCTGGTGCAGCACGCCGACGCCATCCTGGTGACGGTGATGGCGGGCAATGTGACGCCGGAACAGGCCGACCGGGTGAGCGAGCTGCTCTCCCGTACCGGCGTGCCGGTGGCCGGGGTGGCACTGCTCGGTACGGTCGGCCCCTCCGGCCGCCGGAACCGGGACGCCCTGCGCTCCCCCGCCGCACTGGGCGCCCGCCCCGCCTCCCCGGCCCTGCCGCGGCAGGCCCTCGATGAGCCGAAGGGGCGTAAGTCCGCGCCCAGTTGGGCCCGCCGCGGCCCCGTGCTCGCCGGGGAACCGGCCGTCGCCCGGAGCGAGGGCGAGGAGCTGTGACGGACCGCATCCGGGTGCTCTGGCTGGCCAAGGGCCTCGGCCGGGGCGGCGCCGAGCAGCTGCTGGTCAACTGCGCCCGCCACGCGGACACCTCGCGCTACGAGATCGAGGTCGCGTACGTCCTGCCGTGGAAGGACGCGCTGGTGGCGGACCTGGAACGGGCCGGGGTCCGGGTGCACTGCCTCGGCGGCCCGCCCGGCCGGCTCTGGCCGTGGCGGCTGCGGCAGTTGCTGGCCGAGCGGCGGTACGACCTGGTGCACTCGCACATGCCCGTCCCGGCGGTGGCGGCCCGGCTGCTCTCGTACGGGCGGCGGGCGCCCCGGCTGGTGCACACCGAGCACAACGTCTGGGAGCGCTACCGCAGGCCGACCCGCTGGGCGAACGCGCTCACCTACCGTCGCAACGACGCCGTGGTGGCGGTCTCGCGGGCCGTCGCCGGGACGATCCCGGCCTCCCGCCGCAGACCGGGCGAGTTCGTCCACGTCGTGCACCACGGGCCGGACCTGGGCGGGGCGCCGAGCGGGCCCGAGGCCCGTGCTTCGGCGCGGGAGACCCTCGGGCTGCCCGCCGACGCCGTGGTGATCGGCACCGTCGGCAACCTGACCGCGAAGAAGGACCAGGCCGGCCTGCTCACGGCCTTCGCCGAGCTGCGCCGCGACCACCCGGAGACCGCACTGGTGCTGATCGGCGCCGGGCCGCTGGAGGCCCAGCTCAGGGCGCAGGCCGGTGACGGCGTGGTCTTCGCCGGCTCGCGTTCGGACGTACCGGCGCTGCTGCCCGGACTGGACGTCTTCACCCTGAGCTCGCGTCAGGAGGGGCTGCCGGTGGCCCTGATGGAGGCCATGACCAGCGGCCTGCCCTCTGTGGTGACCAGGGTCGGCGGCATGCCCGAGGTGCTGGACGACGGCGAGCAGGGCTACCTGGTGCCGCCGGGCGACCCGGCCGCGCTGGCGGCGGCCCTCGGCCGGCTCACCGAGGACGAGGGCCTGCGCGAGCGCCTCGGCGCGGCCGCCCGCGAGCGCGCCAAGTCCTTCGACGTCGCGGGGGCGCAGCGCTCCATCGAGCGGGTGTACGAGCAGGTACTGCGGCGTTGACTCCTCCTCACCGACCACCCGACCGAGAGGAATCGAGTACGTGAGCCCCGAGCTGGTCTGCCGCCCCCTCACCGAGGCCGACACCCCGGCGGTGCTGGACCTGCTGACCGCCTCGCTGGCCGGCGGCCCGACCGGCACCCGCAGCGCGGACTTCTTCGACTGGAAGCACCGGCGCAATCCCTTCGGCGCCAGCCCGGGCCTGCTCGCCGAGGCCCCGGACGGGCGGATCGCCGGCGTCCGGCTCTTCCTCCGCTGGGAGTGGCGGGACGCGGCGAACGGCCGCACCGTCCGGGCCGTACGGCCGGTGGACACCGCGACGCACCCCGACTTCCAGGGGCAGGGGATCTTCCGGCGGCTGACCGTCCAGCTGCTCGAAGAGGTGGCCCCGGAGGCCGAGTTGGTCTTCAATACCCCGAACGGCAACAGCCTGCCCGGCTACCTCAAGATGGGCTGGCGCGAGCTTGGCCGGGTGCCCGTCGCCCTGCGCATCGCCCGCCCGGCCGCCTTCGCGCTCGGCGCCCGCGCCGCGCTGGCCCGCCGCCCGGCCCGCCGGACCGGCCCGGTCCCCTGCCGACTCCCCACCGCAGCCGAGTGGTTCGCCGAGAACCCCGGCGTCCTGGACGAGCTGCTGCGCGAGCGGGCCGAGGCCGACACCGCCGACCGACGGCTCGCCGTCGCCCGTACCACCGCCTTCCTGAGCTGGCGCTACGGCGAGGCCCCCGGGCTCGACTACCGCGTCCTCACCACCCGGCGCGGCGGCGAACTCACCGGTGTGGCCTTCGGCCGCCCCCGGCGGCGCGGCCCGCTGACCGAGTTCACCCTCGCCGAGCTGATCGTCCGCCCCGGCGACCGCGCCGGTGCCGCCCGGCTGCTCCGCCGGGCGGCCGCCGACTCCGGCTGCGACCACGTCGCCACCCACCTGTCCCCCGGCACCGAAGCCGCGGCGGCCGCCCTGCGATCGGGCTACCTGACCGCCCCGCGCACCGGCATGACGCTCGCCGCCCGGACGCCCACCGGCCCCCTGCCCACCGACCTCACACTGCCGTCCTGGCGGTTCAGCCTGGGCGACCTGGAGGTCTTCTGATGGGCCACCACCGCCGCCACCGCACTCGGGAGCTTCCTTGATCGACCGGGCGGCTCTCAGCACCATCTCCCGGCGGGTGCCCTGGCCCTCCGCCGTGGCCGCCACCCTGGTGGTCGGCTATGTCACCGTCTTCGTGCTCGCCATGGTGCACACCACGTACGACACCTGGGGCGCCCTGCTCGTCCTCCCCGCCCTGATGGCGATCGGCACACCGATCCTGGCGCGGGTCGCCGCCGCCAACCCGGAACGGGACGTCTTCCGGCTGCTGATGCTGGCCATGGGCCTCAAGCTGCTCTGCGCCTTCCCGCGCTACCTGATGGCCTTCGTGCTCTACGGCGGCGCCGCCGACGCCAAGATGTACCACCAGCGGGGCACCGACCTCGCGCTCTACCTGGACAACGCCGACCTGCTCTCCGGCAACCTGCACTACGACCTGGGCATGAAGGTGGCCGGCACCGGCTTCATCATCATCGTCACCGGTGTGGTCTACGCGATCACCGGCCCCTCGCTGGTCGGCGGCTTCCTGGTGTTCTCCTGGCTCGGCTTCTGGGGGCTGCTGCTGTTCTGGCGCGCCCTGCAGATCGCCTTCCCCGAGGCGGACACCCGGCGCTACGCCAAGCTGGTCTTCTTCCTGCCGTCCCTGCTCTTCTGGCCGTCCAGCATCGGCAAGGACGCCTGGATGATGTTCTGCCTGGGCCTGACCACCTACGGCACCGCCCGGCTGCTCGACCGCCGCCTCGGCGCCTTCGTCTGCATCGCCCTCGGCTCGCTCGGCACCGCGATGGTCCGCCCGCACGTCACCGTCCTCGCCGGGGCCGGTCTGATGGTCGCGTACGTGCTGCGCAAGCGTCCGCAGCAGGTCAGTGCGCTGGGGCCGCTGCGGACGCTGGTCACGGTCGCGGTGCTCGGGGTGATGGTGATGCTGATGCTGCAGCAGGTCAGCACCTTCTTCGGGACGGCGGGCGCCAACGGGGACGCCGTCAACCACGTGCTCTCGGAGACCTCCCGGCGGACCTCGCAGGGTGCCTCGGTGATCAACCAGCCGACGGCCGACGACGCCGCGCCCGCCTTCAGCCTCAACCCGGCCGGGCTGCCGCTGGCCGTGGTGAGCGTGCTGTTCCGGCCGTTCCCCTTCGAGGCCTCCAACATCCAGAACCTGATCCAGTCGGTGGAGTGCTTCGCCCTGCTGGTGATGTTCATCCGGGGCTGGCCGCGCCTGCGCCAGCTGCCGAGGCTCTTCGTGCAGCGCTCGTACATCGCCTTCGCGGTGGTCTACACGCTGCTGTTCTGCTGGGCCTTCTCGACCATCAACAACCTGGGCATCCTGTCGCGCGAGCGTGTCCAGGTGCTGCCGCTGGTGCTCGTCCTGCTGGCCGTCCCGCGCCCGGCCGGCAGTCCGCCCGCCGGGCGGGCGGCCGCCGCGCGGCGGAGCCGGTCCCGGCCACCGGTCTGGCGGGCCCAGCCGGGCCAGTGGGGCGAGCGCGAACCGCTACCCGAACCACCGGCCCGCGTCGGCGGACCGGAGCACATCGACGCACCACCTCGACCCAGGGGGGATCGACCCGACCATGACCATCACTGAAACCACCCTGCCCGCCGCCCTCGGCGGCACACCCGCCTTCCCGGACGGGCTGCCGCTCACCCGCGTCCAGGTGCCCGACCGCGAGGCCCTGCTGGGCCGGCTCGGCGGCATCCTGGACAGCGGCCAGCTGACCAACGGACGGACGGTCGCCGAGCTGGAGGAGGCCGCCGCCGAGCTCCTCGAGGTGCCGCACGTGGTGGCCGTCTCCAACTGCACCGCCGGGCTGATGCTGGTGCTGCAGGCCGCCGGGGTCGGCGGCGGCCGGCCGGTGGTGATGCCCGGGTTCACCTTCTCGGCCACCGCCCACGCGGCCCACTGGGCGGGCGGCACCCCGCTCTTCGCCGAGGCCCGCGAGCAGGACATCACCCTCGACCCGGCGGACGCCGAGGCCCGGCTCAAGTCCGCCGACCGCCCCGCCGCCCTGATGGCCACGCACGTCTACGGCACTCCCTGCCAGGTCGAGGAGCTGCAGCGGATCGCCGACACCGCCGGGGTGCCGCTGGTCTACGACGCGGCTCACGGCTTCGGCAGCAGCCGGCAGGGTGTGCCGGTCGGCGGCTTCGGCCTGGCCGAGGTGTTCAGCATGAGCCCCACCAAGGTCGCCGTGGCGGGCGAGGGCGGCCTGGTCGCCACCCGCGACGGCGCGCTCGCCGCGACCCTGCGCACCGCCCGCGACTACGGGAACCCGGGCGACTACAACACCCTCTTCCCCGGCCTCAACGCCCGGATGAGCGAGCTGCACGCGGCCGTCGGCCTCAACTGGCTCGCCGTGCTGCCCGAGCGGGTGGCCCACCGGGGTGCACTGGTCGCCGAGTTCGCGGCCGCGGTGGCCGGGCTGCCCGGCCTGCGCCTGGCGCTGCCCGAGCCCGGTGACGTGTCGACCTTCAAGGACCTGACCCTGATCCTGGACTCCGAGCACTTCGGGTTGACGGCCGACCAGCTGGCCCGTGCCCTCAAGGCGGAGGGCATCGACACCCGGCGGTACTTCCACCCGCCGGTCCAGCGCCAGCAGGCGTACGCCCATCTCGGCCAGGCCGACGCCCTGCCGGTGACCGACCGGCTGGCCGCCGCCGTGCTCACGGTGCCGCTCTGGTCGCACATGGACGCCGCCACCGTCCGCCGGACCGCCGAGGCGGTGGTCAGGATCCAGCCGTACGCGGAGCGTCTGCGCGCCGCGGGGATCTGACCGGCCTGCACGTGCCGCCCGGCGCCCCGCAGGCGTGGGGCGGCACGTGCTTTCGAGCGCCGGACAGGGGTGCTGGGGTTAGGCGATTCAGGTGAACTCGGTTGGACCACAGGCCTGTTGAGTCGGCAGGATGGCCCGCCGGGCCGTCCTCCGGCCCGACCCTCACGCCCTCTACCCTCTGGAGTTCCCGGTGTTCAAGGGATTCCGCAGCTTCCTGCTGCGCGGAAACGTCGTCGATCTGGCCGTCGGTATCGTCATCGGTGCGGCCTTCACCGCCGTCGTCACCGGGTTCGTCACAGCCTTCCTGACCCCGCTGATCGGCGTCGCGACCGGCACCATCGGCGACTTCACCCAGAAGACGTTCACCGTCGGCACCACCACCTTCCCGTACGGCGCGTTCCTGAACGCCCTGATCAGCTTCCTGCTGATCGCCACCGTGATCTACTTCGCCGTCGTGGTGCCGGTCGGCAAGCTGCAGGCCCGCTTCGAGCCGGTCAAGGACACCCCCGTCGCCAAGACCGACTGCCCGGAGTGCCTGAGCACCGTCCCGGCCGCCGCCGTGCGCTGCTCCCACTGCACCTCCGAGCTGGCGGGCCGCCCCGGCTTCCCGGCCCAGGCGCTTCAGCCGCGCTGACCGGAGCGCCGTTGACAGTCATTCAACGATGACCGGCCCGGCGGCCACGGCTGCCGGGCCGAGCCGCGTCCGGACGGGGGGGCTTGTGCGCCGCCGCGCACGCCCTCGACGCTCCGTGGCGGCGGCGCCCGTCGCCCGAAACGGCCCGTTCGCCCCCCGTTCGACCTCCGCCAGGCGCCTGACCACCCTTCAGCTGGCCGGATCTCGTCGCCAAAATGTCCGTTCTAACCGCTTTCGAGAGCTTTGTTCGAGCGAAGACTCTGTAAACACTCGAACTCCTCTGCCTTCCACTCTCCTCAGCAGGCACATTGTGGGCTTACGGTATGCCCCATGACCTCGCCCCGCTCCTACGACGGAGTCGGCTACCCCTCTCCGTCCTTCTCCTCCGGCACGCCCATCTACGACAGCCTCGTCGCAGAACGCGGTGTCCCGCAGATCGCCCCCATCAACGTGCCGGCGGCACTGCCCCCGGCCCTCTCCTCGGGCTACGGCTCCGGCTACGCCTCCGGGTACGGCTCGGGCTACAGCACGCCGGGCTTCGACAGCCCCGCGAGCAACCTGCCGGCGCTGCCCCCGGCCCGGCTCGCCCTCGGCCCCGGTCCGAGCAGCGGCCCCGCCACCTCCTACGTCCCGGCCCAGCCCGCCTCGTACGCCGCCGCACCGCAGCCGCCCGTTCCCGGGTACGGCGGCCAGCAGCCGTACCTGCCGCCGCAGCGCCCCCAGGCCCCGGCCCCGGCGTTCCAGCAGCAGGCCGGCTACCAGAACGGCGGCGGCCAGAGCTTCGGCGGGCAGAACAGCTTCGCCACGGCGCCGCAGGGCTTCAACGGCCAGACCTTCGGAGGCCAGCCCTTCGGGGGCCAGGGCTTCAACGGCCCGGCCCAGCAGAGCTTCGCCGACCAGAGCTTCGGCGGGAACCAGCTCCGCCCCGCCGCCCCGGTCACCCCCGTCCGGCCCGCCCAGCCGCAGCGTCCCGCCCAGTACGGCGACCAGGCGCAGTACCCGCAGGCCGGCTACCAGGGGAACGCCTACTGACCCCACCCGCACCACACGCACCCGGCGAACGAGGGCGCCGGGCCGCCTCACGAGCCCGACCGGAGTTCCGCCGGGCGAGCGAGGATCGAGCGAGCAGGGCAAGGTCGTCCCGAGGGCCGTCCGGATCACCGCACAGAGCGGTCCGGGCGGCCTTCGTGCGTGCTCCCTCGCACACGCGCGCGAGGCATCCTGGCAGGATGGGGGTATGCCACAGCTGACCGGACTGCACATCTACCCCCTCAAGTCCGCCTACCGACTGAGCCCGGAGAGCGCCCAGGTCGAACCCTGGGGCCTGACCGGCGACCGGCGCTGGATGCTCGTCGACGAGCGCGGCCGTGCCGTCACCCAGCGCGACGACCCGACGCTGGGTCAGCTCCGCGTCCTCCCCGCGCCCGACGGCTCCCTGAGCATCACCGCCCCGGGCGGCGACCGCCTGGAGGTCGCGGCCCCGTCGACGGCCGCCGGGGACCCGATCGTCCAGGCCGAGGTCTTCGGGTCGGTCTTCACCGCCGCCGAGGCGGCCAAGGAGGCCCAGCTGTGGTTCGCCGAGCGCTTCGGGGCCGTCCGCCTGGTCCATCTGGACAGCCCCGGCACCAGCCGGGCCGTCGAGCCCGAGTACGCCTCCCCCGGTGACACCGTGAGCATGGCCGACGGCTACCCGCTGCTGCTCACCACCACCGCCTCGCTCGCCGAGCTGAACGCCCGGATCGCCGCGGACCACCCGGACGACGAGCGGAAGGGGGCCGCGCTCCCGATGGAGCGCTTCCGCCCCAACCTGGTGGTCGACGGCACCGAGGCGTGGGCCGAGGACGGCTGGCGCCGGATCCGGGTCGGCGAGGTCACCTTCCGGGTGGTCAAGCCCTGCGGCCGCTGCCTGGTCACCACCACCGACCAGGAGACCGGTGAGAGGCGCGGCCCGGAGCCGCTCCGGGCGCTCGGCCGGCACCACCGCTTCGGCAAGAAGCTCGCCTTCGGCCAGAACCTGATCCCCGAGCGCCCCGAGGGCGTCACCGGCAGCCTGCTCGGCACCGTCCGCCTCGGCGACGAGGTCACGGTGCTGGAGGAGGGCCCCCGCCCCGTACCGGACATCCGGGACTGACGAACCGGAACCGAAAGCATGCTCGCTCGTTGACTGCGACGACGGTTGGCCCCTGAGCCGAAGGGCGCGCCACCGGATCGGAGCGCCCGGAGGCGAGCGGGCGAGGTCCGTGGCAGCGCGCGGCCGAGGCGACCGGCGAAGCACGCTACCGTGGGCGGACACGCGGCGCGCAGGGCTCGACGAAGGTGGGGATGACGGATCGTCATGGGTGAGCACAGGGTCCGGGTCACGCAGGACAGCGCCTCGCGGTGGCGGCGGCGCGCCGGGGAGTACGAGACGCTCCGCGAGGCCCTCGCGGCCGCCGAGCCCGGTGACACCGTGACGGTCCGCCCCGGCACCTTCCGGGAGAACCTGGTGCTCGACAGGCCGGTCACCCTTCGGGCCGCCGACGGCCCGGGCACCGTCCGGATCGACCCGCCCGCCGGAGTCCCGCTCACCGTCACCGCCGCGGCGACCGTACGCGACCTGGTGATCGAGGGGTCGGAGAGCTCGGCCCCCGCCGTGCTGGTCACCGGCCCGGACGCCGCCGTCGAGCTGGCCGGCTGCCGGGTGGACACCCGCTCCGCGGTCGGCGTCGAGGTCACCGACCAGGCCCTGGCGACCCTGCGCGGCTGCACGGTCAGCAACCCCACCGGGCTGGGCCTGCGGCTGCGGGCGCAGGCCACCGCCGTGATCGAGGACAGCGAGGTGGCCGCCGCCGGCCAGGCCGGTCTGGCGGTGCTCGGCGGCGCCACCGCCCGGCTGGAGCGCTGCAAGCTGCACCACGCGAGCGGCGCCGGCGTGCTGCTCGCCGACCAGGGCAGCAGTGCCGAGCTGACCGGCTGCGAGATCTACGAGATCAGGGGCAGCGGGGTGCAGGCCGAGGCGCAGGCGGTCGGCCGGCTGGCCGACTGCGAGATCCACCGCGTCACCGGCAACGGCCTCACCCTCGACACCCAGGCCGAACTCACCCTCACCGGCTGCCGGGTGCACGACCTCCCCGAGAACGCGGCCGACCTGCGCGGCCGATCCCGGCTCACCCTCGAGCACAGCACCGTCCGTGACTTCGGCCGCGGCGCGCTCTCGGTCTGGGATCAGGGCACCCACGTCGAGGCGCTGGCCAGCGAGATCCACTCCAGCACCGGCGACTACCCCGCCGTCTGGGTCAGCGACGGCGCCCAGCTCACCCTCACCGACTGCGCCCTGCACGACCTGCCGGACGCGCTCTTCGTCCTGGACCGGGAGTCCCGGGCGACCGCGAAGGACTGCTCGTTCAGCCGGATCCGCAGCTCGGCCGTCTCGGTCAGCGGCGGCGCCACCGTCGCGCTGGCCGACTGCCGGATCCAGCAGGCCGGCACCGGGCTCTGGTTCCGCGACCACGGCAGCGGCGGCCGGCTGACGGGCTGCGAGATCTCCGAGGTCGCCACCGGCGTGATCGTCACCAAGGGCGCCGACCCCGAGCTGCGCGAGTGCACGGTCCGGGGCAGCACCGACGCCGCCGTGTACGTCTCGGCCCAGGGGCGCGGCAGCTTCGAGGACTGCCGGGTCTCGCACGGCAAGGGCTTCGGCTTCCACATCATCGATGGCTGCCGCACCGCGCTCACCCGCTGCCGGGCCGAGCAGAACGGCCGGGCGGGCTTCGAGTTCTCCGAACCCGGCCCGGTCACCGAGGCGTGCACCTCCGACGACGTGGCACCGGCCGCCGAGGTCCCGGCGCCGCGTACCGCGCAGCTGACGACCGCCGCCCCCGCCCCGGTGGCGCAGATCGCCCCCATCCTCGACTGCCGGCCCGCCGACGAGGCCCTCGCCGAGCTGGACGCGCTGATCGGCCTGGCCACCGTCAAGCAGGAGGTGCGCACCCTGATCGACCTGATCTCGGTCGGCCGACGGCGGCGTCAGGCCGGGCTGAAGGCCCCCTCGCTCCGCCGCCACCTGGTCTTCACCGGCTCCCCGGGCACCGGCAAGACCACGGTGGCCCGGCTCTACGGCGAGATCCTGGCCTCGCTCGGGGTGCTGCAGAAGGGCCACCTGGTCGAGGTCGCCCGGGTCGACCTGGTCGGGGAGCACATCGGGTCCACCGCGATCCGTACCCAGGCCGCCTTCGACCGGGCCCGCGGCGGGGTGCTCTTCATCGACGAGGCGTACGCGCTGTCGCCCGAGGACGGTGCCCGGGACTTCGGCCGGGAGGCGATCGACACCCTGGTGAAGCTGATGGAGGACCACCGCGACGAGGTGGTGGTGATCGTGGCCGGGTACACGGCCGAGATGGAACGCTTCCTCTCCGCCAACCCCGGGGTCTCCTCGCGGTTCTCGCGCACCATCACCTTCCCCGACTACTCCGCCTCCGAGCTCCTGGAGATCGCCCGCTCCCAGTGCGCCGAACACGAGTACGCCCTGGCCGAGGCCACCGAGGGCGCCCTGCTGGACCACTTCGCCGGCCTGGAGCGCGGCCCCGGCTTCGGCAACGGGCGCACCGCCCGGCAGGTCTTCGAGACGATGGTCGAGCGGCACGCGATGCGGGTCGCCCAGCTCGCCGACCCCTCCACCGAGGAGCTGCAGCTGCTCGTCCCGGCGGATCTTCCAGGCTGACCCCCCTCTCTGCGCTCACTCACCTCCGGGCGCTCCGACCCGGCGCCGACACTCGTCGCTCCCGCGCTCGCTTCGCTCGCTTCCTCGCTCCTCCCTTTCGACACCGGCGCGCCCTTCGGCTCATTCGCGATCTGCGAGGATGGTCGCGTAGCGGAGACCGGGAGGGCGACCACGTGGCCGACAACAGCAACCTGCTGGCCGAGCAGCGCCGTGCGCTGATCCTCGACGAGGTACGGCGGCGCGGCGGCGTGCGGGTCAACGAGCTGACCCGGCGGCTGAACGTCTCGGACATGACGATCCGCCGGGATCTGGACGCGCTGGCCAGGGCGGGCGCGGTCGAGAAGGTGCACGGCGGCGCGGTGGTGGTCGAGGAGGCCCGCACCCACGAGCCCGGCTTCGAGGCCAAGTCGGCGCTCGAGCTCTCCGCCAAGGAGGAGATCGCGCTCGCCGCCGCCCGGCTGGTCACCCCCGGCAGCGCGATCGCGCTCTCCGGCGGGACGACCACCTTCGCGCTGGCCCAGCACCTCACCGAGATCGAGCAGTTGACCGTGGTGACCAACTCGGTCCGGGTCGCGGACGTCTTCGAGCGGGCGCAGCGCCAGAGCGGTGTGCCGCACGCGACGGTGGTGCTGACCGGCGGCGTACGGACCCCCTCCGACTCGCTGGTCGGCCCGGTGGCGGACCGGGCGATCCGCTCCCTCCACTTCGACCTGCTCTTCCTCGGCACCCACGGCCTCTCCCCCGAGGCCGGGCTCTCCACCCCCAACCTCGCGGAGGCGGAGACCAACCGGAACTTCGTGGCGTCCGCCCGCCGTGTGATCGCGGTCGCCGATCACACCAAGTGGGGCATCGTCGGCCTCTCCACCTTCGCCGAACTGGCCGAGGTGGACACCTGGGTGACCGACGCCGCGCTCCCCGCCGAGGCCGCCGAGGCCGCGCGCGAGCACGTCCGCGAGCTCATCCTGGCGGGCTGAGCGACCGGCTCTCGGCGCCCTACTGCTTCAGCGCCAGCTCGTAGTACCGGAGTTCCTCGTCCTGCCTGGCGAACTGCAGGCCGGCGGCGAGCATCACGTGCTGCGAGGGGACGTTGTCGTGGGTGGTGTTGCCGAGGAAGGTGGTGACACCCTGCTCGCGGGCGAACTCCACCATGCGGCGCACCGCTTCGGCGGCGTAGCCCTGCCCGCGGAAGGACTCCGCGAGGCCGTAGCCGATCTCGACGGCGCCGTCCTCGTCCGGGCCGCCGTGGAAGCCTATGCCGCCGATGGCCCGGCCGTCGGAGCGGAGGCGGATCTCGTAGCCGCCGAAGGGGTGCGGGTCGCCGACGGCCTCGCAGGCGCGCAGGAACATCCGGGCGCCGCTCTGCTCGCCCTCGGCCGGGTAGCCGGGGGCCCAGTTGCTGTCGGGGCCGGGGGTGGCGGTGGCGACCTGCTCGGCTTCGGCGGTGGTGAAGGGGTGCAGGGCCAGACGTTCAGTCAGAAGATCATTCATAACAGCGTTGAGTACCACGTCACGAGATCGACCGTCCATCGACTTGCGTCCCCGCCGTCAGCCTCAGGCGAACGGACCGGCTCCGTCCAGGAATCGTTCCAGCCGGCCCTGGTAGGGCGCGATGTCGATGCCCTGCTCGGCCAGCCAGGCGTCGGAGTAGTACTTGTCGAGGTAGCGGTCGCCCGGGTCGCAGATCAGGGTGACCACGCTGCCGTGTTCCCCGGCCGCCCGCATCTCGGCGACGATCTTCAGCGCGCTCCACAGCCCCGTCCCGGTGGAGGCGCCGGCCTTCTTGCCGAGCACCTGCTCCAGGACCCGGACGGTACCGATCGACGCCGCGTCCGGCACCTTCATCATCCGGTCGATGGCGCCGGGGACGAAGCTGGGCTCCATCCGCGGGCGGCCGATCCCCTCGATCCGCGAGCCGCTCTCGCAGCTGGCCGCCGGGTCGTGGTTGACCCAGCCCTCGTAGAAGCAGGAGTTCTCGGGGTCGGCCACGCAGATCCGGGTGTCGTGCTGCATGTAGTGGACATAGCGGGCGATGGTGGCCGAGGTGCCGCCGGTGCCTGCCGTGGCGACGATCCAGGCGGGCTCGGGGTGCGGCTCCAGGCTCAGCTGGGCGAAGACGGACTCGGCGATGTTGTTGTTGCCGCGCCAGTCGGTGGCCCGCTCGGCGTACGTGAACTGGTCCATGTAGTGGCCGCCGGTCTCCTCCGCGAGCGTCGCGGATACGTCGTAGACCTCACCCGGATTGTCGACAAGGTGACAGCTGCCGCCGTGGAACTCGATCAGGTCGATCTTGGCCGGGCTGGTGGTCTTGGCCATCACCGCGATGAAGGGCACGCCGATCAGCTTGGCGAAGTACGCCTCGGAGACCGCGGTGGAGCCGCTGGACGCCTCGATCACCGGCTTCCCCGGCCGGATCCAGCCGTTGCACAGCCCGTACAGGAAGAGCGAGCGGGCGAGCCGGTGCTTGAGGCTGCCGGTGGGGTGGGTGGACTCGTCCTTGAGGTAGAGGTCGATGCCCCACTCCTCCGGCAGCGGGAAGCGCAGCAGGTGGGTGTCGGCGGAGCGGTTGGCGTCGGCCTGGACCTTGCGCACGGCCTCCTTGAGCCACGCCCGGTACGCGGTGTCGGTCCGGTCCACATCGGTGGTCTCGATGGCCATCACGCTTCTCCTCGGTATCGCCGGGCACCTCCTGGCTCCTACCGAGTGTAACAAGTAATTACGATAAGTAACTATTACGACAAGTACAGCTTCCGCTTATCGGGCCCCACCCCGAGGAGTGGGGCCCGACATCCCGTCACTCGGCCGCGACCGCCTGCAGCACGTCCAGCCTGGCCGCCCGGCCGGCCGGGCGGAGGCCGGCGACGGCGCCCGCGAGCATCCCGGCGAGCAGGACCACCGTCAGCTGCAGCGGCGGAACGGCGAACGATCCCGTACCCGCCGTGTCGGAGGCCTTCACCAGCGCCCAGCCCAGGAAGGCCCCGAGGCCGAGCCCGCCGACCGTCCCGAAGGCGGCGACCAGCACCGACTCCCAGCGGACCATCGCCCGCAGCTGCCCCCGGGTCTGGCCGACCGCGCGCAGCAGACCGAGCTCCCTGGTCCGCTCGTGCACCGCGAGGGTCAGCGTGTTGGCGATGCCCAGCAGGGCGATCAGTACGGCGAGGGCCAGCAGCGCGTAGACGATCGACAGCATCATGTCGACGCCCGAGGCGGCGCTCGCCGCGTACTCGTCCCGGTCCTGCACCTGCGGGTTCCCGAACTCGGCCGCGACCCGCTGGACGGCCGCCTTGCCCTCGCCGAGCGGGACCCCTGGCTTCAGGGCGACGGCGACCATGGTGTCACTGTCCTGCCCCCGGTGCGGGGCCCAGGCCTGGCGGGTGATCAGGTAGTCGCCCGCCACCCCACCGCCCTGGTAGAGCGCCTTGACCGTGAACGTCTGGGTGCCGTCCGAGAAGGCGACGCCGACCGAACTGCCCAGCGCCCAGCCCTGCTTGGCCGCCTCGGTACGGGAGACCGCGAGGCCGTCCGTCCCCAGTGCGGCGAGCGATCCGTCGACCCGGCCCAGGTCCACGATGCCGCCCAGGCGCGCCGGGTCGGTGACGTCCAGCGTCCGGCCGTGGCCGTCGATCCTGGCCACGCCCCGGCCGAGACCGACGCTCTGCTGCACCTCGGGCAGAGCTGACACGGCGTCGGCGAGCTTCGGGCTGACGCCGCTGCCGCCGGCGCCCCGCGAGGGCGCGCTGACGGCGAGGTCCCCGGCGAAGGAGTCCTGCACCGTGCGGTCCATGGTCGCCTTGATGGAGGCGCCGAAGACCGTGAACAGGGTGACCACGGCGACGCCGACCAGCAGCGCGGTGGCGGTCGCCGCCGTCCGTGCGGGGTTGCGGGCCGCGTTGCGCCGGGCCAGCGCGCCGGAGACGCCGCGCAGCCGGGGCAGCGGGGCACCCAGGACCCGTACGGCGAGGGCCGCCGCGACCGGCCCGAGCACCACCATGCCGGCCAGGACGGCCAGCGCACCCGTGGTGGCCAGGGCCACCGAGGGGCCGTCCGTCGCACCGAGGACGGTCACCGGCACGCCGCCGGCCAGCAGCAGGGCGCCGAGCACCGACCGCACCCGCCCGGACCGGCCGGCGGCCGTGCCGTCCACGGCGGTGTCCCGCATCGCGGCCAGCGGAGCCGTCCGCCCGGCGCGCACCGCCGGCAGCAGGGCCGAGCCGAGCGCGACCACCGTGCCGACCAGGAGCGGCAGGACGACCGAGGCCGCGCCGATCACCATGCCTCCGGTCGGCAGCGAGAAGCCGAACGCGGCGAACAGGGCCTTCAACCCGGCCGCGACGCCGACACCGCCGAGCAGCCCGGCCAGCGAGGCGAGCAGGCCGACCACCAGCGCCTCGGCCAGGGTCGCCGCCAGGACCTGACGGCGGGCCGCGCCGAGGGCCCGGAGCAGGGCGTTCTCCCTGGTCCGCTGGGCGACCACGATGGCGAAGGTGTTGTGGATGGTGAAGGTGGCCACCAGCAGCGCGATCCCGGCGAAGACCAGCAGCAGCGTGGTGAACATGCTCAGGAAGCGTCCCGACACCTCGGCCGTGCTCTCCGCCGTGGCGGCCGCACCGGTCAGCGCCTCGACGCCCTTGGGCAGTCCGGGCTGCAGCTTCTCCACCAGCTGACGCTGCGAAGTGCCCTGCACCGCCCGCACCTTGATCGCACTGGCCTGTCCCTCGCCCTTCGGCATGAGGTAGCGCTCGGCGTCCGCGAAGGTGAGCCCGGTGAAGGTGCTGGGGCCCATGCCGTCGGCGCTGGTGCCGAAGGTGGCGATGCCGACGATGGTGATCCGCAGCGGGTCGGGGGTGCGCAGCACGGTGGTGTCGCCCACCTTCAGGCCACCCGCCTTGGCCGCACCGCGGTTGACCACCGCCTCCCCCGGCGCGGCGGGCGCTCGGCCCTCGGCCAGGTGGTACGGGTTCAACTTGCCGTCCGCGAGCCAGTTCCCCGCGATGGTGGGCGGTCCCTGGCCGCCGACCGGCTCGCCGTTCTTCCCCACCAGCTGCCCGGCACCCTGGACGGAGGCCTCGGCCGCGGCCACCCCGGGCACCGCGCGCAGCCGGTCGGCGAGCGAGGCGTCCACCGGAGCCCGTACGCCGCCCGGCGTGTTCTGCGCCTCGAGCACGTCGGCACTGCGCACCACCGCGTCGGTACCGGCGTTGGCGTCGGCGAAGAGGGTGTCGAAGTTGGACCGCAGGGTGTCGCCGAGGACCATCGTCCCGGTCAGGAAGCTGACGCCCAGCAGGATGGCCAGGAAGGTCCCGGCGAGCCGGCGCCGGTGGGCGCGCAGCGAGCGCAGGCTGATCCTGAGGGTGCCGTTCACCGCCCCTCGCCCCTCTCGAAGGCCTTCATCCGGTCCAGCACGCCGTCGGCGGTGGGCCCGGACATCCGGTCGACCAGCCGGCCGTCGGCCAGGAAGAGCACCTCGTCGGCGTGCGCGGCGGCGCTCGGGTCGTGGGTGACCATCACCACCGCCTGGCCCATCACGTCCACGGCCTGCCGGAGCAGTCCGAGCACCTCGGCGCCGCTGCGGGAGTCCAGGTTGCCGGTCGGCTCGTCGGCGAAGACCACCTGCGGCCGCCCGGCCAGCGCCCGCGCCACCGCGACGCGCTGCTGCTGGCCGCCGGAGAGCTCGCTCGGCCGGTGCCGCAGCCGGTCGCCGAGACCGATCACGTCGATCAGCGTCGCGACCCACTCCTCGTCCGGGTCGGCCCCGGCGAGGTCCAGCGGCAGGGTGATGTTCTCCCGCACGGTGAGCGCGGGCACCAGGTTGAAGGACTGGAACACGAAGCCGATCCGCTCGCGCCGAAGCACCGTCAGCCGACGGTCGTTCAGCCCTCCCAGCTCGGTCCCGCCGATGTAAGCGCTCCCGGCGGTGAGCGTGTCCAGGCCCGCCGCGCAGTGCATCAGCGTCGACTTGCCTGAGCCGGACGGCCCCATGATCGCGGTGAACCGCCCGGCCGGGAACTCGACCGTCACATGGTCCAGCGCCCGGACCTGGGTGTCGCCGACGCCGTAGATCTTCACGGCGTCGGCGACCCGCGCGGCAACCGCCGTCTCCACGACCGTCATCATTTCGCGCCGTCCTTGTACTGCTCGGTGAGCACGGCCCGCCGGGCCCGGTACTCGTCCTCGTCGATCTCCCCCTGCGCGTACCGGCGGCCCAGCTCCGCAACCGGACTGCCGACGCAGTGGCGGCGCCAGACCGTCCGCCGCAGGACCACCACGACCAGGAAGACCAGCGCCAGCCAGAAGAGCGGGAACAGCAGGAACCAGGGGCCCGGCCAGTGGCCGTCCGCCACGGCTTGCAGTGCGTACATGGGAATCCATCTCCTCGTTCGGCAGGTCTCGGGGTACTCCGAGCCTCCCGCCCGGCCACCTCCCCGCGCGTCCTACCGGCAGCGGCAGTCGCCGTACTCCACGGGAAGTACGGCGAGGCCGCGAGGTCCCGCCGACCGCCCGCCCCGCTGACCGAGCTAGCCGAGCCAGCCGGGGCGGACCAGGCCGGACTCGTACGCGATCACGACGAGTTGGGCCCGGTCGCGGGCGCCGAGCTTCACCATGGCCCGGCTGACGTGGGTTTTCGCGGTGAGCGGGCTGACCACCAGGCGGCGGGCGATGTCGTCGTTGGACAGGCCCATGCCGACCAGCGCCAGCACCTCCCGTTCGCGCTCGGTCAGCGCCGAGAGATCGGCCCCGGTCGTGGCCGGAGACTTCGAGCGGGCCGCGAACTCGCCGATCAGACGGCGGGTCACACCCGGGGACAGCAGCGCGTCCCCCGCCGCAGCGACCCGTACGGCGCGCAGCAGGTCGGCCGGTTCGGTGTCCTTGACCAGGAATCCCGCCGCGCCGGCGCGCAGCGCCTCGAAGACGTACTCGTCCAGCTCGAAGGTGGTGAGCACCACCACCCGCACACCCGCCAGCTCGGGATCACCGCTGATCCGCCGGGTGGCCTCCAGCCCGTCGAGCCGGGGCATCCGGATGTCCATCAGGACGACATCGGGGACGAACCGGCCGGCGAGCTCGACGGCCTGGGCACCGTCATCGGCCTCGCCCACCACCTCGATGTCCGGCTGCGCGTCGAGCAGCGCCCGGAACCCGGCCCTGACCAGGACCTGATCGTCCGCCAGCAGTACCCGGATCACACCTCGCCCCTCTCCTCACCGGTCGGGAGCCAGGCCCGTACCCGGAATCCGCCGTCCCCGCGCGGCCCCGCCTCCAGCGTGCCGCCGAACGCCGCGACCCGTTCCCGCATGCCCACCAACCCGCTGCCCGAGCCTCCGCCGTCGGCGCCCCCGGCCGGCCCGGGGTCGTCCACCTGGACGACCAGACCGTCCGCGCTGCGCCAGTCCAGCACCACCGTGGCCCCGCGCGCCGCGGAATGCCGGATCACATTGGTCAGCGCCTCCTGGACGATCCGGAACGCCGCCAGGTCCAGCCCCGCCGGTACCTCACGCTCATCGCCCTCCACCTGCACCGACACCGTCAGGCCCGCGTGCCCGGCCTGGGTGGCCAGCTCGTCCAGCCTGGCCAGCCCCGGAGCCGGGCTGCGCGGCGCAGCCGCACCCGGGGCCCGCAGCGTGCCCAGCACCTGGCGCACCTCGCCCAGCGCCTCCTTGCTGGCGGCCTTGATGGTGACCAGTGCGCTCCTGGCCTGCTCCGGCCTGGTGTCGATCAGCTCCAGCGCCACGCCCGCCTGGAGATGGATCAGCGAGATGCTGTGCGCCAGGATGTCGTGCAGCTCGCGGGCCATCCGCAGCCGCTCCTCGTCGGCCCGGCGGCGCTCCGCCTCCACCTCCGCGGCCCGGTGCGCGGCCATCTGCTCGCGGCGGAAGCGCAGGATCTCCGCGAAGGCCACCACGAGCAGCAGCCAGGCCGCCACGCCCAGCTCCTGCCACCAGCTCGGCCGTCCTTCGGCCCCCCGCAGCCAGCTGCTCGGCAGCACGTACGAGAGCAGCAGGTGCGCGGCGTAGAACACCCCGGCGCTGATCCACGCCACCCGGCGCTGCCCCCGCTGGACGGCCGCACAGAAGGCCACCACCATGCTCAGGAACACCGGCCCGTACGGGTACCCGGCGAGCACGTAGACCACGGTGACGGCCGTGGTGCCCACCACCACGGCCGCCGGATGCCGTTGGCGGAAGACCAGCAGCGCCGGGCCGAGCAGGAGCAGCAGGTAGCCGAAGGCGTCCACCGGCACGCGGTGGCCCTGGTGCCGGCCGGCGACCGTCGTCCCGACCACCTGGGCCACGGCCACCAGCACCGAGGCGGCCACCGGCCAGCCCGCCTTGGCGGCACGGACCCACGGGGGCAGCCAGGGCGGGCGTTCAGCGGTCATGCCGGGAAGGCTAGTAGCGCGCCGTCCCCTTGGGCGTCAGCCCGGCGAAGTGGGCGTGCCTACTCCCTGCGGAGTAGGCACGCCTGCGCCCGGCTCAGCCGGGGATGCGCACCGCCGTGCCGCTGACCCTGACCCCCGGCTCGCCCTCGCGCAGCTCCACCCGCAGCCGCCCGGGGCGGCCCAGGTCCTCCCCCTGGTGCAGCGTGAGGACGGCGGGCGCCTTGGCCTCGCCGAGCTCGCGCAGGTACGCACCGAAGGCGGCGGCCGCAGCGCCCGTCGCCGGGTCCTCGACCACTCCGCCGACCGGGAAGGGGTCGCGGACGTGGAAGGTGTCGGCCGACTCCCGCCAGACCAGCTGCAGCGTGGTCAGATCCCGCTCGGTCATGAACCCGGCCAGCCGGTCGAAGTCGTACGCCAGGTCGGCCAGCCGCTCGCGGGTCGCCGCGGCGAGCACCAGATGCTTGGCGCCGGCGTACGCGATCCGGGGCGGCAGCGTCGGGTCGAGCTCCTCGCGCTGCCAGCCGAGCGCGGCCAGGGCCTCCGCCACGTCGCGCTCCGCGATCTCCTCGACGTACGGCTCCACGCTGGTCAGCGTCGCCTCCAGGACCGCCTCGCCCGTCACCTCGACGGGCACCGATCCGACCTGGGTCCTGAACACCACCGCGCCCGGCCCGATCCGCTCCGCCAGCGCCACGGCGGCGGCCACGGTCGCGTGCCCGCAGAACGACACCTCGGCCTTCGGGCTGAAGTACCGTACGGTGTAGGAGCGGTGTTCCGGCCCTGCGGTGAGGAAGGCCGTCTCCGAGTAGCCGAGTTCGGCGGCGATCGCGAGCTGCGCCGCGTCGTCCAGTCCGGTGGCGTCCAGCACCACGCCCGCCGGGTTGCCGCCCGCCGGGTCGCTGGTGAACGCGGCGTAGCGCAGGACCCTGTCCGTTGAGATCGTCATGGCCGTCCCGAACACCGCGCGCGCCGACCTGATTCCCGACGCGGCGTCACTCGTAGTACCGCGCCTCGAAGACGTTCCCGTCCGGGTCGCCGAAGTAGAAGGCGCGGGGCGCGTTGCCGCGAGCGCCGAAGAGGTCCTTCAGGTACGGGGTGGTGCGGTGCCCGCCCGTCACGAGCCGCTCGTGGAGGGCCTCGAACTCCGCCTCGGGCATCGCCAGGCAGATGTGGTTGAGCAGGTTGCCGGCCGTGCCCGCCGCTCCCGGCACGGCGTTGAGCGCCGGGGCTGCGGTCAGCGGCGTCAGGTCGAGGATCGTCCCCGGGCCGAGCCGCACGCTGATGAACGGGGCCTGCCCGGCGGCGTACTCCTCCGCCCTGACCGGCTCCAGCCCGAGCACCTGCCGGTAGAAGTCGAGCGACCGCACCGGGTCCGCGACCCAGACGACCACGTGGTCCAGCTGATAGGCCATCGCGCTGCCCCTCTCGCTGCTCCTCTCACAACGTAGCGCGCGCCCGGATTGATACCCAGCGGTGGAGGCCGCCCTCCACTCCCTCAGCCCGCCACCGCCTGGGGATCGTCCAGATACGGCTCCCACGCGAGCTCGGCCGCACCCACCAGCCCCGCGTGCGTGACCTCGGCCGGCACGATGGGCACCCGCCCGCTGCGCCCCCAGAGGCAGCGGTCCGCCACCACCGCCGCCAGCCGCTCGGGCGCGGCGGCCAGCAGGTCCAGATGCAGCCCGCTGAGCACGATGCGATCCGGGTTGAGGATGTTCACCATGCCCGCCAGGCCGAGCCCCAGACGGTCCACCACGCGCTCGACGGCCTCCCGCGCCCGCGGGTCCTCGGCGGCGGACCGGGCGAGCGCGCGGGCCTGGCCGAGCAGCGGCCGATCCGGGTCCGGGGTGAGGCCCGCTGCGGCGAACAGTGCGTCGGGGTCGGTCTCCGAGTTGAGGCAGCCCCGGTTGCCGCACTGGCACGGCCGGCCCTGCGGATCGACCGTCAGATGGCCGACCTCCAGGGCGAGTCCGGCGCTGCCGGTGTGCAGCCGGCCGTCGATCACGAGCGCACCGCCCACGCCCCGGTGGCCGGAGGTCACCAGCAGGAGGTGCCGGGCTCCCCTGCCCGCCCCGTGGCGGTGCTCCGCGAGGGCGGCGAGGTTGGCGTCGTTGGCGACGGCACTCGGGAACGGCGCCCGGGCGCGCGGGCCGAGGTCGGCCCGGCGCAGCTGTTCCGCGAACAGGTCCGCCACGGGTGTGCCGCTCGGCCAGGCGAAGTGGAGCGCGGCGAGCGCCGTACCGTCCGGCTCGGTCACGGGGTTGGGCAGCGCGAGGGCCGCGCCCAGGCAGCGGCGGGCCGAGGAACGAGCGAGTTCCGCCCCGGCCTCGGCGACGGCGCGCAGCATCCGCGCAGGGTCGGTGGCCGCGGGCAGCGGCAGGTGGACGGGCTGTACGAGCTGCCCGCCGAGGCCGGCCAGGGTGACGCTCAGTCCGTCGGCGTGGATCTGCGCGGCGATCACGACCGGGCCCGCCGGGTCGACGGCGAGCCGGTGCGAGGGCCGGCCGCGGCCACCGCCGGCGGGGCGGGAGTCGACCGTGATCAGGCCGAGCGCCTCCAGTTCGCCGCTGACCGCGCCCGCGGTGGCCCGGGTCACGTCGAGCGCGCTGGTGAGCGCAGACCGGGTGGGCGCCTGCCCGGTGTGGATCAGCCTGAGCGCGGGCCCGAGCAGCGTCCGCCCCCGGTCGGGAGCAGGGCGACGCGGCTCGGCGGCTTGCCGACCCGGCTCGGCAGCGGTCCGACGCGGCTCGGCGCCGGGCGGAAACGGGCTTGTAGGTGTGTGCGGCACTCCTCTATTCTGACTTTGTGCCGCTACTAAACAAAACCAGCGCCCGTTCAGAAGCCCACAACCACCCGATCGGCGGCCTCAAGCCCCGCACCTGGTCCGCCGCCCGCATCGCCCTCACCGCCTTCTTCGCCGTCGACGGCTTCCTCTTCGCCGCCTGGGTGGTCCGCATCCCTGACGTCCGGGCACAGGTGAGCGCCTCGCACAGCGCCCTCGGCCTGGCCCTGCTCTGCATCTCCGCCGGCGCCGTCGCGACCATGGCCGTGATCGGCCGACTCTGCGTCAGGTACGGAGCCCGCCCGGTCACGGTCGCCTCGCTCGCCCTGCTGAGCCTCGCCGTTCCGCTGCCCGCCCACACGCACTCGGTCCTGAGCCTGGGCGCCGTACTGCTGCTCTTCGGTGCGGGGTACGGCGCGGCGAACGTCAGCATGAACAGCGCGGCCGTCGACCTGGTCGCCGAACTCGACCGCCCCGTCATGCCCAGCTTCCACGCCGGCTACAGCCTCGGCGGTCTCCTCGGCGCGGCCATCGGCGGCCTGCTCGCCGGGCCGCTCAGCGCGGCCTGGGCACTCGCACTCAGCGGCGGTCTCGGGCTGCTGGTCACCGCCCTGGCCGGCGCGGTCCTGCTGCGCAGCCCGGCCCCCTCCCTGCCTGCCGCCAAGGCTCGTACCATCAGGCAGCGCAGCACGAGCAGCCCGCGCAACGCCCGGCTGCTGGTCGTCCTGCTCGGCCTGACCGCGCTGTGCACCGCCTACGGCGAGGGCGCGCTCGCCGACTGGGCGACGCTGCACCTCACCGACGACGTCCATGCGAGCGCGGGCCTCGCCGCGACCGGCTACGCGGCCTACGCCTTCGCGATGACCGCCGGGCGGGTGAGCGGCACCTGGCTCTCCATCAGGCTCGGCCAGACCCGGGTGATGCTGGCCGGCGGTCTCACGGCCTGCACCGGGATGCTCATCGCCTCCCTCGCGCCCTCCGTGCCCGTCGTCCTGGCCGGCTTCGTCCTGGTCGGAATCGGCCTGGCGAACATCTTCCCGCTGGCGATCGCCCGGGCCGGCGCGGCCGGCGGGCCGCAGGGGGTGGCCACGGCGTCCACCCTCGGCTACGCGGGCATGCTGATCGGTCCGCCGGTGATCGGGTTCCTGGCGGATGCGGCCTCCTTGCCGGTGGCGCTCACCACGGTCGCGGGCGCCTCCGCCCTCGCGGGGCTGCTCGCCTTCGCGGTACGGCCGGGGCAGCGCGGCGCGGCCGGCTGACCGGCACCACGGGAGGCCCGGCCCCGTGGGAGGATCGGCAGGAGAGCAGCACGACCACCGGGACAGGACGAGTGATGACGGTTCAGGTACTGCGGGCCGACCGGCGCAAGGCCACCCCGTGGCTGAACGGCGGCGGGGTGACCCGCGAGGTGGCCGGCTTCCCCGCCGGCTCCGGGCTCGCCGACTTCGACTGGCGGGTCAGCCTCGCCGACGTCGGCCAGGGCGGACCGTTCTCCCGCTTCGCGGACGTGGACCGGGTGATCACGGTCGTCGAGGGCGCGGGCATGGCGCTGACCGTGGACGGTACGGAGCACCGGCTCGCGCAGCCGTACCGGCCGTTCGCCTTCCCCGGTGACGCGGACACCGACTGCCGCCTCCTCGGCGGGCCGGTCGTCGACTTCAACGTGATGACGCGACGCGGCCGCGCGACGGCCGAGGTCGAGGTCACGGACTTCCAGCGCTCCGTCACGGTGCCTCGCGGCGCCGTGGTGCTCCTCGTCTGCCTCGCCGGCACGGCCGAACTCGGCGCGGCCGCCGTCCGGCTCGGCCGCTTCGACGCGTCCCTGCTGAGCAGCGGCGACGACGACCTGCTGCGGGTCGACGGGGTGGCGGCCGTGGTGACCCTCCACTCCCGCCCCGCCGTCTGAGCGGCGCGATGCGAATTCTGGTCACCGGCGCGTTCGGGTTCGTCGGCCGGGCGGTGGTGCGGCGGCTCGCCGGGGACGGGCACGAGGTCTGGGCGCTGACGCACCGGCCGGAGGGGTCGGCCGTGCCGGATCTTCCGGCCGCGCAGGTCCGGCATGCCGACGTGCGGGACCAGGAGGCGCTGCGGCCCGCGTTGGACGGGGTCGCGGCGGTCTGCCATCTGGCCGCGCTGACGAACAGCCGGACCTCGCTCGACCGGCCGGAGGCGTACCGGGAGGTAAACCTCGGCGGCACGACGGCCCTGCTGGACGCGCTCGCCTCACGGCCGGGCGGGGGTGCGCCGCCGGTGGTCGTCCTCGGCTCGACCGCCGCCGTCTACGGCGCCCCCGACAGACAGCCCATCACCGAGGAGACCGTGCCGGCTCCCGGGAACCCGTACGGCGCCTCGAAGCTCGACGCCGAGGAGCTGCTGCGGCAGCGGGCTGCGGCGGGTGAGGTCAGCGCCGTGATCCTCCGGTGCTTCAACGTCGGCGGGACGGGCGACGTCGACGAAGCCCGGATCATCCCCAAGGCGCTGGCCGTGGCCGCCGGTCGCCACCCGTACCTCGAGCTGACCGGCGACGGCGGCACGGTACGGGACTTCGTGCACGTGGACGACGTGGCGCAGGCGTACGCCCTGGCGGTGACCGGCGCCCGTCCGGGGCTGGCCCGGACCTACAACGTCGGCGCCACACCGGCGAGCATGCTGGAGATCGTGCAACTGGTCGAGCGGATCACCGGCCGCCCGGTGCCGATCGTGCACCGCCCCGCGCAGCCGGAGGCGCCGCGCCTCGTCGCCGACACCTCCCTGATCACCCGTGAACTGGGCTGGCGTGCCGAACGGTCCGCCCTGGAGCAGCTGATCCGCGACGCCTGGTCGGCGCAGGACGCCACCTGACCCCGGAATTCGTGTTGCGCTGGCGCCGTGGCGCCACGCAGTTCGAGTACGCGGCGGGGCACGGCCCTCGGCAGAAGGACCTCCGCAAGGGGTATCCGGCCCTGGTCTCCTCGATCACCGGGGAGCTGGAGCCCGACCGGAGCGTCCACCGCCCGCAGGTCGACATCTCCTTCATGGCCTACCCGCCGTACGCGCACTTCCGGAGGCCGGGCCAACCGGCGCCGAAGGCAGGGCCGCGCCGGGCCGACGTACCGTCAGGCCGGCTCGCCGGGGAGGCGTAGGTCCCAGCCGACCAGGGCGCGGAGCTGTTCGGCGGTGACGCCTTCCGGGAGGGGGCTGGGCGGGTCGTGGCGGAAGGGCGGCTGCCAGCCCTCGGCCTCCGCCCAGCTGCGGACGACCTTGGCCGGAGCACCCGCGACCACACTGTGGTCGGGGACCTCGCCGCGGACGACCGACCCGGCGGCCACCACCACGTTGCGGCCGATCCTCGCCCCGGGGAGGATCACCGCGCCGGTGCCGATCCAGGAGCCGGCACCGATCTCGACGGGCTCGTTGCGCGGCCACTGCTTGCCGATCGGCAGATCGGTGTCGTGGTACGAGTGCGCGGTGTCGGTGATGTAGACGTACGGGCCGGTCCAGACGTCGTCGCCGAGGGTTATCGACTGGTGGCCGACGATGTGGCTGCCGCGCCCGAGCACGCAGCCGCCGCCGATCCGGACGATCGGCTCCGGGCCGAGGTCCAGTCCGGGTACGAAGCCGGCCGAGATGGTCACGCGTTCGCCGATGATCGAGAACGGCCCGATGGTGATCCACTGCTCGTTGAAGACCGCACCGAGCGGGAAAGCGAGCTTGGTGCCGTCCCCGAGCTCGCGGAAGCGGTACGGCCCCGGATTGTCGTTCGACACCGCGCCGGCCGACTGCACCCAGCGCCACCCCTGGTGCACCAGCCGCCCGGCGGCCCGGCGGCCTCGGGAGCGGACAGCGGTCAGGAGCGCACGGGCGTGCGTACGGGCGTTCGGCATGCGTCCCACGCTATCGGCCGGGCGCCGGGACGGGAGCGGAGAGGGAGCAACATCACACGCGCCGCCCGAAGGCTGGCAGACTCGGGCCTCATGGAGATCGCCGAACACCTCGACGCGCTGCGGCGCGAGGGCGCCCTGCTCGCCGACGCGGCCGCCGCCACCGACCTCGACGCCGCCGTCCCGACCTGTCCGGGCTGGCAGCTGCGCGACCTCGTCCGGCACACCGGCCAGGTGCACCGTTGGGCGTCGGCGTACGTCACCCACGGGCACCGGCGGCCGCTGGACGAGGCCGGACAGGAAGCCGCCTGGGGGCCGGTGCCGTCGGACGCCGAGCTGCTCGACTGGTTCCGGGCGGGCCACTCCCGGCTGGTCACCGCGCTGGAGCAGGCGCCGGCGGATCTGGAGTGCTGGACTTTTCTGCCCGCACCGTCGCCGCAGGCGTTCTGGGCCCGGCGGCAGGCGCACGAGACAGCAGTGCACCGGGTCGACGCCGAGTCGGCCGCCGGCCGCGAGGCCACCCCGACGCCGACGGCCTTCGCGCTGGACGGCATCGAGGAGCTGGTGGCCGGCTTCCTGGTCCGGCCCCGTGCGCGCCTGCGCAGCGAACAGCCGCGCACGCTGCTGGTCAGGCCGACGGACGCGACGGACTCTTGGCTGGTGCGGATCGGGCCTGACCCCGTGACGGTGGAGCCCGACGCGGGCAGCCCCGCCGACTGCACGGTCAGCGGCACCGCCCACGAGCTCTACCTGCTGCTCTGGAACCGCCTCCCGCCGGCGCGGGTCGAGATCGGCGGCGACCCGACGCTGCTCGACCTGTGGCGGGAGACGGCCCAGATCCGCTGGAGCTGACGCCGTCTTCGGACGGGCCTACGCCCACGGCGCCGGGCGGCGCTCCAGGAACGCGCGCATGCCCTCCTGCGCCTCCGCCGACCCGAACAGCCGGGCGGAGAGGGTGACGCGCTCCTCGGCGTCCTGCTCGAAGGAGGCCACCACGTCGGCGTTGGCCAGCCGCTTCGACTCGGCCAGCCCCTGCGGCGAGCCGAGCCGTACGGCGTCGAGCAGCACCTTGAGGGCGCCGGCCGGGTCCTCGGCCGCCTCGGTGATCAGACCGATCCGGGCGGCCTCGGCCGCGTCGAAGGTCTCACCGGTGAGGTAGTAGCGGGAGGCGGCGCGCGGGTCCAGCTTGGGGCGCAGCGGGAGCGAGATCACGGCGGGCGCCAGGCCGAGCCGTACCTCGGTGAAGGCGAAGGTGGACAGCGGCCCGGCGATCGCGATGTCCGCCGCACCGAGCAGTCCCAGGCCGCCGGCCCGGACGTGGCCGTTGACCAGGGCGATCACCGGCTTCGGGCAGTCGATGATCGCCCGCTGGATGTCCACCAGACCGCGCGGGCCGACCGTCGGGTCACTGCCGGTGGCCTCGGAGAGGTCCGCGCCCGCACAGAACACCTTGCCGGTGTGACCGAGCACCACGGCCCGTACGGCCGGGTCGGCGGCGGCATCGGCCAGGCCCTTCGACAGCTCGGCCATCAGGCGGGTGGAGAGGGCGTTGCGGTTGTGCGGGGAGTCCAGCTCCAGGGTGGTGACGGCATCGGCGGTGGTGATGCGGACGCACTGTACTTCGCGGGTCATCGCGGCTGGCCTGCTTTCCGGCTGAGGGTGGGTCGGAGGGCTGGGACAGGAGGTGGGGCGATGGATTCGCCCCCGGGGAGGACTCTGCCAGGCCGACCCCGCCCACAACCAGAGGGCCCGGCGAAAATCCGCTGGTCCGCGCCCTCTCCACTACGGCACCATCGGTCGGCATGACCACCGACCGCCTGCTCCTCCTCGCGCCCCGGATCAACGAGACCGGGCTTCAGCTGCTGACCGCCGCCCGCCGTCGCGGCCTGCGCGCCCACACCGCCCGCAGCTGGCAGGTGCCCGAGGAACTGCGCGGCCCGGGCCCGGCGCACCTGTACGGCGGCCCGCTCTTCGCCGACGCGGTCGGGCAGGATCTCGGCGTCGCCACTCTGGAGGCCCCGGTCGACTGGCTCGCCGCCCTCCCCCGTGAGCTGACGCACCGCCACGTCGAGTGCACCACGCTCGCCGAGGCCCGTCGTCTGCGCCGTCCGGCGTTCCTCAAGCCTCCGGTCGACAAGCTGTTCCCGGCCCGGGTCTACCCCGACGGCAGCGGGCTGCCGGGGCCGGACGCGCTGGACGACGACACCCTGGTCCTGGTCAGCGACATCGTGGCGTTCCGGCGCGAGTACCGCCTCTTCGTCCTCGACGGCGCGGTGCACACGGCGAGCCGGTACGCGGTGGACGGTGCCCTGGACGTGGCGCCGCTCGGCGAGGATCCGGACGGGCGGGAGGCGCTCGCCTTCGCGGCCGACGTCCTGTCGGCCTGCGCCGAGGGTCTGCCGAGCGCGACCGTGGTCGACATCGGCCCGACGGCCGCCGGCTGGGCCGTGGTGGAGGCGAATCCGGCCTGGGCCAGCGGCGGTTACGCCTGCGACCCGGACCGGGTGCTGGACGTCGTCCTGCGGGCGGCCGGCCCGGCCACCGAGGTGGCGGCCGCGGACCGGCCGTACTGCCGGGAGCTGCCCGCCGTGGTCAGGTGACGGGCAGGGCGGACGGGGTGGACAGGGCACTCCGCCGCTGCGCCCAGCGGACGGTCGGGCCCATGGCCAGCCCGCTCGCCGCGAAGAGCCCGGCCAGCAGGGCCCAGCCGAGCAGGCCCTGCCCGATCACCGCGGTGGTGATCAGGGCGGGGCCCAGCATCAGGGCCGCCGACATCCCGGCGTTGAAGACCCCCTGGTACGCGCCATGGGCGCCCTCGCCCGCCAGGTCGTAACTCAGCGCCCAGCCGGCCGCCTGGGAGAACACCTCGCCGAGCGCCTGCAGCCCGACGCCGGCCAGCACCAGCACGGCGGCGACGACGGCGGGAACGCCGTGGGCGAACCCGAGCACCAGACAGGAGGCGGCCACCAGCAGCCCGCCCTTGCCGAAGACCCTGGCCGCCACGCCCGGCTGCTCGGTGCCCTTGGTGGCCCGGACCTGGAGGGCCACCACCAGCACGGTGTTGACGATCAGTGAGCCGGCGACCATGACGCGCGGCGCCTCGGTGTGCTTGACGATCCAGAGCGGCACTCCGACCTCCAGCATGGCGAACTGCAGGACGAGCAGGGCGTTGAGCACGGTCACCACGAGGAAGGGAAGGTTGCGCAGCGCGGGGTTCCGTCCGGCCGCCCCGGTGGAGGCGGCCTCCGAACGGGCCGTGCGCGCGGTCACCGGGACCATCGCGTACATGGCCGCCACCACGGCGAAGGAGACCACGTCGGCGAGGAAGGCCACGACGTACGCCGACCTGGTGTCGGCCTGCAGGGCGAGCGCGGCAAGCGCGGTGCCCGCACCGATGCCGACGTTGGTGACGACCCGGAGATAGGCGCGGCCCGCCACCCGCCGGTCGGCGGGCAGCACCTCGGCGTACAGCGTCGCGCGCACCGCCGCCGAACCACGGTCGGCCGCGGTCACCAGGCAGGCGAGCAGGACGAAGGCGGTGAACTCGTGCACCAGCACGTACCCGGTCGTGCCGACCGCCTCGACGGTGACCAGCGTGACCAGCACCGGCTTGCTGCCCCACCGGTCGGCGGCCCGCCCCGCGGGGACGCTCGCGAGCACGCCGCACAGCCCGGCGGCGGTGAGGCCGATGCCGACCTGGGCCGCGCCGAAGCCGAGGACGCGGGTGAAGAAGAGGACGCTGAGCGTCATGAAGAGGCCGTTGCCCAGGCAGTTGACCAGGGTGATCCGGGCCAGGCGGCGGACCATCGGGTCCGGGTGGAGGAAGCGGGAGGGCGGGGCTGACGGATCGGCAGGGGCTGGGGCAGGGGAGGAGGAAGCGGTGGCGGTCATGGAGTCGATCACATCGGGTACGCCGCATCCTCGGAACTGATTTAGGCTATGGCTAACTCCTGGGGGCCCAAATGCACCGATTCCGACTCGGCCTCGCCGATCTCGCCGCCGCCTCGTTCGCCTGCTCGTCGCTGCAGGAGGCGGTGCTGAGCCTGCGGATGTGGACGCACCCGGGTGTGTACCCGCAGCAGACGGCCTGGTTCGAGCGGATCCGGCCGGAGTTCGAGCGGCTGGACACCGCCCTCCTGTGCGCGCTCGTCGCCACGAACCGTTACATCCCGGACTTCCTGACGCCGCGTCCGACGACGCCGTTCCCCGACTTCCCGTCCGAACTCGCGGTCGTCCGGGCGACACCGCCCCGGCTGCTGCAGGGCGAACTGGAGCGCGCCTACCTGCCGCACGACCGGGAGATCCCGGCGCCGCTGGCGGCGGGTCTGGACGACCCGGCGCGACTGCTGGCACAGATCACCGACGCCGTCGAGGAGTACTGGGAACGCTGCCTCCTCGCCTCCGGCTGGTGGCCGCGCGCCCGGTCGCTGCTGCACGCCGACGTCGTCCACCGCTCCCGCATCCTGGCCGAGCGGGGTGCGGCGGCGCTCTTCGCGGATCTGGACGCGCGGCTGCGCTGGGAGGAAGGGGTCCTGACGATCCGCCGGGACTGGGCACCCGGCGATGCGGACGTGGTGGTGGACGGACGCGGGCTGGTCTTCATACCGACCTGCTTCGCCCGGGGCGCCATCACCTCGATCAGCGACGAGCACCCACCGGTGATCACGTACCCGGCACGCGGCCAGGCCTCGATGGTGGGGGCACCGCAACCGCCGCCCACCCCGCAGGCGCTCGAACAGCTCCTCGGCACCCCGAAGGCCCGGCTGTTGGCGATGCTGGAGGAGCCCGCCTCCACCACCGAGCTGGCCGCCCGCCTCGGCGTGACACCGGGCGCCGTCAGCCAGCACCTGGCGGTCCTGTTCGCCACCCGGCTGGTCACCCGGGCCCGGCACGGCCGGGTGGTGCTGTACCTGCGCAGCCCGCTCGGCGACGAGTTGTACGGCTGAGCCTGTTTCAGAACCCGGGGCCACCGGTGCACTTCTAGGGCAGGATGGCCGGCATGGCCCGTACATCCGTTCCCTCCAACCCCGCCGTACCGAGCCGGCTCGGCACTCTCTCGGCGACCGAACGCAGGGTCTGGCGAGCCTTCCCGCACGGGGAGTCGGTCGATCTGCGCACCGGTGACCCGGCCGTGGACGATCCGGCCGCCGCCGACTGCTGGCCGGCCGACCGCGCCGTACGAGGCGAGGTGATCGCCGCCCTGCTGCTCGGCGCCTGCCCGGCCGCGGTCGGAGCCGTGGCAGCGCTCCGGCTCATCGGCGCGCGGATCACCGGTGAGCTCCGCATCGACCACGGGCAGGTCTCCTCCCTCCTCCTGTTGCAGGGGTGCCGGTTCGACGGGCCGATCGATCTCGACGGCGCCGTCACCGAATCGATCGACCTGAGGGGGTGTCATCTGACGACCCTCAGCGCGTACGGCGCCCACGTACGCGGCACCCTGGACCTGCGCGACACGGTGGTGACCGGCGGCGACCGTGCCGTCCACGCCGACGGCATCCGGATCGACGGCAGTCTGCTCGCCCACCAGGCGGTGGTGACAGGGGCGGTCAACCTGATCAACGCACAGATCGGCGGCCGGGTCACCTTCATCGACGCGCAGCTGATCAACACGGCCCCTGACGGTAAGTCGCTCAACGCCGGCGGCATGAGGGTCGGGCGGAGCCTGATGGCCCAGGGGCTCAGGACGGCGGGAGAGCTGCGGATACCCGGCGCGCACATCGGCAGCTCACTGCTGCTGACCGGTGCGACGCTGGACGGCCTCGGCCGGTCCGCGCTGCACGGCGAAGCCCTGACGGTCGCCAGCGAGGTCTCCTTCCGTCCGCGCCGGGCGGAGGGGGAAGAGCCGCGGTACTTCACCGCCGTCGGTTCGGTGCGCGTGCCGGGAGCGAGGTTCGGGAGCGACCTGCAGCTCAGCGGGGCGCGGCTCACCCCCGCAGCCGGCGAGCCTGCCCTCCAAGCCGACCGCGTGGTCGTCCAGGGCAGCCTGCACCTCGACGCCGGCTTCCGCACCGAGGGCGAGATCGAGTTGACCGGGGCCCGCGTCGCGGGGCACCTGGAGCTGACCGGTATGGACAGCCCGAACGCCCTGCTGACGCTCTACGCGGCAAGCGTCGAAGGCGGCATCCGCGACGAACTCGACGCGTGGCCCTGCCGGTTGAATCTCGACGGCTTCACCTACGGCCCGTTCGGCGAGTACGTCGAGGCGACCCGGCGACTGCCGCTGCTCAGGCGCCAGATCCAGCGGTCCGACGGCATGGTCGGCGGCTTCCGCGCCCAGCCGTACGAGCAGTTGGCCGCCTACTACCGCTCACTCGGCAACGACGGCGAGGCACGGACGGTACTGCTCGCCAAGCAGCGGGCCCTGCGCGCCAAGCTGCCGTGGTGGCGGCGGATACCCGGCCACCTGCTCGACCTGGCGGTCGGCTACGGCTACCGGCCGCTGCGCGCGATCGGCTGGGCGATCGGTCTGCTGGCGGCGAGCAGCGCGTACTTCAGCCGGGTGACGCCCGTACGCGTCAACACCGAGGACTCCTCGGTGTTCAACCCGGTGCTGTACGCCGCCGACCACCTGGTCCCGGTCATCCGGTTCGGCCAGCCCGACGTCTGGCAGTACCACGGCGCTCCCGCCGTGGTCACGGCCGTGCTGACGGTACTGGGCTGGACCCTCGGGATCGCGATCGCCGCGGCTGCGACCCGTACCTTCACCCGCAATTAGTGCCGCATCCGGCACCGTTCGCCCTGGTGCCGTGTGGCGCTGTCAGCTCGTGCCGAGTGGCGCGGTCTGCTCAGCGTCGAGCTGGTGGTCGGCCCAGACATAGCTCTCGGGGAGCAGGTCGGTGATGGCGAGGGTCCGGAGGCGGTCGTCCGCACCGACGATGACCTTGAGGGCCGGGAAGTAGTCGAGGAGGACCTGTCGGCATCGGCCGCACGGGGGAACCACACCCCGATCGCGGTCGCCCGCGGCGACGATCGTGTCCAGCTCGTAGACACCCTGGGCGGCTGCCGCGCCGAGCCGACGGGGCGAACGTTGCCCGATGCGGCGCCGGCTTCCGGGACAGGCTGCGGGAAGGGCCCCGGCCCCGGAGCCCTTCCCGCAGGCCGGCCGCCTCAGCGCGCCGCGATCGCCGCCAGCTTGCGCGCGGCCCGGTAGTCCCGCATCACCTGGGCGAAGGTGGTGTGGCCCTGGGTGGTCCGGGCGAAGGCCCGCCAGGCCGGGGTGACCAGGCAGACCGCCGCGTGGAACAGGTGCGGCCGGCGCTCGAAGGCCCCCAGCATCACCTTGCCCGCGCGCATCTCCACGCCGAGCCCGGCCTTGATCGCGAACGCGTAGTTGAGCGCCTGCCGCCGCACGTCGGCCGGGCCGCTCGCCTCGGCGACCTTCACCGCCCACTCGCCCGCCAGCCGGCCCGAGCGCAGCGCGTACGAGATGCCCTCGCGCGTCCACGGCTCCAGCAGGCCGGCCGCGTCGCCGGCGACCAGGACCCGGCCGCGCGAGAGCGGCGAGTCCTCGGCACGGCAGCGGGTCAGGTGGCCGGACTCGATGCTCGGGGTGAAGCCGGACAGGCCCAACTGCCGGATGTAGTCGGCCAGGTACTGCTTGGTCCGCTCGCCGTCGCCGCGTGCCGAGATCACGCCCACGGTGAGCGTCCCCGAGTCGGTCTTCGGGAAGACCCAGCCGTACGAGCCCGGCAGCGGGCCCCAGTCGAGGTGGATCCGGCCGGACCAGTACCGGGAGACGGACTCCGGCACCGGGATCTCGGCCTCCAGGCCCAGGTCGATCTGGTCGAACGTCACCCCGACGTGCCGGCCGATCCGGCTGGCGCTGCCGTCCGCGCCGACCACCGCGCGGGCCTCGATGCGCCGCCCGTCCGCGGTGGTGACGGCCACCGTCCGCTGGTCGCTGCCCTGCTGCTCGACGCCGCTGACGGTGACCCCGGTGACCAGCACCGCACCGGCCTGCTCGGCGGCCTGCACCAGGCGCAGGTCGAACTCGTCGCGGTTGACCAGGCCGAAGAGCATCCGCTTCGAGCGCCGGGTGCGGGTGAACCGGCCGCCCAGCGCGAAGGTGACCGCGTGGATCCGGTCCTGCAGCGGCAGCTTGAAGTCCGGCGGCAGGCTGTCCCGGGACGGGCCGATGATGCCGCCGCCGCAGGTCTTGTAGCGGGGGTGCTCGGCCTTGTCGAGGAGCAACACACGGCGGCCCTGGAGGGCAGCGGCGTACGCGGCCGAGGAACCGGCCGGTCCCGCACCCACCACGACCACGTCCCAGACGCCGTCGAGCGGGTCGGGCCCGGCGGACCCGGAGTCGTGGGCGACGGAGTCGGTCTCGGGACCGGCGGAGTCGGCCGAGTCGGTGGGGCGGTCGAGGCGGTCCTGGCCGAGGGAGCTACCGGAGTCAGTCACGGGCAGCAATCTTAGTGGGCACGCCCCGCCCGGCCGCCAGCCTCCTCCGCACCCGATGCCTATGATCGTGGAATCAATCACCCTTCCGTTCCCCGAACACCCCTCGGAGAAGCTGATGACCCAGCAGCCCCTGGCGGCGGCCGTCCGATCCCTGATGCCGCGCGCCAAGGCCGACCTGGCCGAGCTGGTGGCCTTCCCTTCCGTCGCCGACCCCCGGCAGTTCCCGGTCGAGGAGTGCGAGAAGGCCGCTCGCTGGGTCGCCGAGGCCTTCGCCGCGGAGGGCCTGACGGGCGTTCGGCTGCTGGACACCCCCGACGGCACCCAGTCGGTGTACGCCGAGCTGCCGGGCCCGGCCGGCGCGCCGACCGTGCTGCTGTACTCGCACTACGACGTGCAGCCGCCGCTGGACGAGAGTGGCTGGCTGAGCCCGGCGTTCGAGCTGACCGAGCGTGACGGCCGCTGGTACGGACGCGGCGCGGCCGACTGCAAGGGCAACATCCTGATGCACCTGACGGCCCTGCGGGCGCTGCGCGAGGTCGACGGCGCCTTCCCGGTCGGCCTGAAGGTGATCGTCGAGGGCTCGGAGGAGCAGGGCACCGGCGGTCTCGAGCGCTACGCCGAGGCCCACCCCGAGCTGCTCACCGCCGATGTGATCGTGATCGGCGACGCCGGGAACTTCGCCCCCGGCCTGCCCACCGTGACCGCCTCGCTGCGCGGCATGACCGTGGTCGAGATCGCCGTCTCCACACTGGCCGGCAACCTGCACTCGGGCGCCTTCGGCGGCGCCGCCCCGGACGCACTGCAGGCGCTGGTCCGCGTCCTCGCCACCCTGCACGACGAGCTCGGCGACGTCGCGGTGAAGGGACTCCGGGCCGACCAGACCTGGCCGGGAGTGGAGTACCCGGACGCGAAGTTCCGGGACGACGCCAAGGTGCTGGACGGGGTCGCCCTGACCGGCACCGGCAGCGTCGCGGACCGGCTCTGGGCCCGGCCCTCGGTGACCGTCCTGGGCATCGACGCGCCACCGGTGATCGGCGCGACCTCCTCCGTCCAGGCGAGCGCGAAGGCCCTGGTCAGCCTGCGGATCCCGCCGGGCATGGAGCTGAAGGGCGCTCAGGACGCCCTGGTCGCCCACCTGGAGGCGGCCGTCCCGTTCGGTGCGCAGGCCAGGGTGACCCGGCTCAGCGGCGGCGAGCCGTTCAGCGCCGACACCTCGGGCCCGGCGTACGAGGCGATGGGCGAGGCGATGCAGGAGGCGTTCGGGGTCGCGATGGTCGCGTCCGGCGAGGGCGGCTCCATCCCGCTCTGCAACACGCTGCGCACGCTCTACCCGCAGACGGAGATCGTGCTGATCGGCGTGGAGGAGCCCACCACCCAGATCCATGCGGTCAACGAGAGCGTGGACCCGGTGGAGCTGGAGCGGATGGCCCTCGCCGAGGCACTGTTCCTCCGCCGCTACGCGGAGCTGACGAAGGCGAACGCCTAGGCGGAGGCGTGGCGGCGGCGCCGCGACACGGTCCGGAACAGCCGGGCCGTCGTCGCGTACGCCACCGCGCCCACGGCGAGGCCGGCGCCGCCGCCGAAGCAGAACTCGGCGATCCGCTCGCGGTCGCTCCGAGTGAGCCGGTGAGCCGCCCCGGCCGCCGTCGCCCCGGCCATCGCCGCGACCCCGGCCCGGCGCACGGCCGGGTGCGGGCGGTGCGTCCCGGGTGGCCGGGCGGTGTCCGCCTCGGCCGCCACCCGTACGGCGTAGCGCGCGACGTACCCGAGTGCGACGGCGGAGCTGGCGTACTGCAGGACGGTGTGGAGCGGCACCCCCGCGAGCGGACGGTTCAGTACGGGGAACGCCCTGACCCCGGCCCGGTCTTCGTGGGTGAAGGAGTCCCAGCCGACGTGCGTGGCCGCCCCGACGGCGGCGGATACGGCGAACCACGCCGGGCTGCCGTCCCCGCGGCCCGAGGGCGCGGTGACCGCCTCGGCGGCCGCCGCCCAGCGACCGGGGAGGAGGGCCAGCAGCGGAGCGCGTACCCACCCATGCCAGGCCGCCACCAGCCCGCCCGCGATCGCCACGTCAACGGTCGGCACCGCCCACCACCGGTGCGTCACCGCGCCGTGCCGGTAGCTGCCGGGCAGCAGCGAGTCGGCGAAGTACGGCAGATCCGGTGCCATCGCCCCGGCGACGAGGGCGGAGGCGATCAACGGCCCCCGGCCGGCCGCACCCCTGAGCAGCGGCAGAACGGCAGCGGGATGGCTGAGCGTGAACGGCATACGCCCATCCTGCCCTGCGAAGGCGCCCGTGCCCGCGCACCGGGCCACGTGCCCGCCCGACCGCCCGACCGACCGTCCGACCGTCCGTCCGACCGGCAGGCCCGACCGTCAGCCCGCCGCGGCTGCGCCGACGGCCGCGGGCAGCCCGGCCTCCAGGTAGCGCAGCTCCCCGCGCTCGCGCGCGTCGAGCGCGGCGGCGAGCCGGCGCAGGCGCCCGGCGGGCAGCAGGCCCGCGGCCTCGTCCAAGGTGACGAACCGCCAGCCGCGCAGCTCCTCGGCCGGCAGCCGTAGCCCGGCCCTCGCGGCGTCGTCGAGCCGGCCGCCGTCGTAGACCAGCCGCAGGCCGCCCTGGCGCGGGCCGGTCCGCGGCTCCCAGTCCACCGCGAGCAGCCGCAGCGCGGGCGCCTCCAGACGCAGGCCCAGCTCCTCCGCCGTCTCGCGCAGCGCCGCGTCCGTGGGTGCCTCGCCACGCTCGACCACCCCGCCCGGGAACTCCCACGAGGGCTTGTAGACCGGGTCCACCAGGAGCACCCGGTCCTGCTCGTCGAAGAGCAGCACGGCCGCGGCCACCGTGTCGCCCGTCGAGTCGGCACTCTGCACGATCGGACAGCGGGCGGCGCCGTCCTTGACCAGCTCGGCCAGGCGCTCGGCGGTCTGGCGCGGGGTCAGGTCGCCGGTGTCGACCAGCTGTGCGTCCCGGCTGAGCCAGCGTCTGGCGGACCGGTACTGCGAGAGGTGCTCCCGGCACCACTCTCGCACCCGGGCGCTACCGTCGGGATCGTCCGGGCACTCCTCCCGTTCGGCTATGCGTTGGCGCAGGATCGTTTCCTCAGGGTCAAGGACGAAGTGGTGCACCGCCAGCCCGCGCGCGGCGAGCGCGCCGAAGATCTCGTCCCGGTAGTCCTCGCGCAGCAGGGTCATCGGCACCACCAGCGGGCCGGGGACCTCGCTGAGGAGCGCCGCCGCGACCTCGGGCACCAACCGCCGCCAGGACGGCAGGTCCTGGAAGTCGGAGACCGGCGACATCCGGTCCGCGGGAAGCATCCGGCGCAGCCCGTACCCGACCAGCTCCGGGTCGTACAGGAGGCTCCCGGGCAGCAACTCCACCAGCTCACGGCAGGCGCTCGTCTTGCCCGCCCCGAATGTGCCATTGACCCAGACGATCACAGCGTCCCCTGCCCTCATCTCGCCCCGGCGCCCACCGCTCGGGGTGGCGCGGGCCGTACGCCCGGCCTGCGCCACCCCAGGTGGTACCCGCGCCCGCCCCTTGCCCATACCTGGCCGCCCGCCGCACCGTCACTTCCCGGCCGTGCGGCATGTGTCAGCCGCAACCACGCGGTGCTCTCACGCCAGGTCGATTCACGCCAGGTCGAGCAGCTGCTTCTTCAGCACCTTGCCCATGGCGTTGCGCGGCAGCTCGTCGACCAGCACCACGCGGCGGGGCCGCTTGTGCACGGACAGCCGCTCGGCCACGAAGGCGGTGAGCTGGTCGCCCGTCACCGGCCCGTCCGCGATCACGTACGCCACCACGGCCTGCCCGAGGTCGGTGTCCGGCGCGCCGACCACCGCCGCGTCGGCGACGGCCGGGTGGTCGCGCAGGGCGGCCTCCACCTCGCCGGCGCCGATCCGGTAGCCGCCGCTCTTGATCAGGTCGACCGAGGCCCGGCCGACGATCCGGTGGAATCCGTCCGGGCCGATCACCGCGACGTCGCCGGTCCGGAACCAGCCGTCGGCCGTCCAGGCCTCCGCGTTGGCGTCCGGCCGGTGGAGGTACCCTGCGAACAGGGTCGGCCCGGCGACCTGCAGCTCGCCGACCGTCTCGCCGTCGTGCGGGACGGGTGCGCCGTCCTCGCCGACCAGCCGGGTCCGTACGCCGTCCAGCGGCAGACCGACGCTCCCCGGCCTGCGTTCGCCGTCTGCCCTGGTGCTGACGGTGATCAGCGACTCGGTCATCCCGTACCGCTCGATCGGGGCCTGGCCGGTGAGCGCCACCAGGCGCTCGAAGACCGGCACCGGCAGCGGTGCGCTGCCCGAGACCAGCAGCCGCGCCGAGTGCAGTGCCGCCGCCGACTCCGCGTCGTTCGCGATCCGGGACCAGACGGTGGGCACCCCGAAGTACAGGCTGCCCCGCGCCGCGGCGTACGCCTCCGGCGTGGGCCGGCCGGTGTGCACCAGGCGGCTTCCCGTCCGCAGGGCGCCGAGCACGCCCAGCACCAGGCCGTGCACGTGGAACAGCGGCAGTCCGTGCGCCAGCGTGTCCTCGGCCGTCCACTGCCAGGCGTCCGCGAGCCCGTCAAGCCCGGCTGCGACGGCCGAGCGCGGAATCAGCGCACCCTTGGGCGCGCCGGTGGTGCCCGAGGTGTAGAGCACGAAGGCCGTGCGCTCCGGCGCGGGCTCGGCGTACGAGCTCCCCGAACGCGCCGTCAGCTCCACGGGTACCGGTTCCAGCCCCTCCTCGGCCGCGCCGCCCGCGAGCAGCGTCGCCCCCGAGTCCCGCAGGATGTGCTCCCGCTCCTTCGGCCCGGAGTCGGGCGGGAGTGGCACGACCGGTACGCCGGCGAGCAGGCCGCCCACCACGGCCGCCACCGTCTCGGCCGTCGGCCGGGCCAGTACGGCGAGCGCCGGCGCGCCCGCCACCCGGTCCGCCACCGCCGTCGCCGCGCCGAGCAGCTGCTCGCGCGACATCGCGTACCCGTCGATCCGCAGCGCGTCGGCGGCATCGCCGTACGCACCCTCAAGTGCCGTCAGCAGTCCCATGCCTCCGGACTCTACGCGGTGGCTCGGCCGCCGGGCCGGGAACACCGATGGGCGTTTCGGGGGCCGCGTCGGAACGCCGAAGGGCGCGGTCCCCCGAACGGGGAACCGCGCCCTTCTGTCAGCTGAGCCGACTGCGCCGGTCAGCCCTTGCGGGCCTTGACCTCGGCGGTGAGCTGGGGGAGGACGGTGAACAGGTCGCCGACCACGCCGTAGTCGACGAGTTCGAAGATCGGGGCCTCGGGGTCCTTGTTGATGGCCACGATGGTCTTCGAGGTCTGCATGCCGGCCCGGTGCTGGATCGCGCCGGAGATGCCCGCCGCGACGTACAGCTGCGGGGAGACCTGCTTGCCGGTCTGGCCGACCTGGTTGGTGTGCGGGTACCAGCCCGCGTCCACCGCGGCCCGCGAGGCACCGACGGCCGCGCCCAGCGCGTCCGCGAGCTCCTCGACCACGCCGAAGCCCTCCGCCGCACCCACGCCACGCCCGCCGGAGACCACGATCGCGGCCTCGGTCAGCTCGGGGCGGCCGGAGGAGACCCGCGGGGTGCGGGCGACGACCGTGGCCGCGTTGCCGGTGAACGCCACCGTGACGTTCTCCACCGCGCCGGCCGCCGGGGCCGCCTCGGGGGCCACCGCGTTCGGCTTCACCGTGATCACCGGCACGCCGTGCGACACCCTCGACTTCACCTGGAACGACGCGGCGAACACCGACTGGGTGGCGACCGGACCACCGTCGCCGGCCTCCAGGTCCACCGCGTCGGTGATGATGCCCGAACCCAGCCGCAGCGCGACGCGTGCGGCGACCTCCTTGCCCTCGCCGGAGGAGGTGACGAGCACCGCGGCCGCGTCGGCGGCCTTGGCGATCTGGGCGAGCGCGTCGACCTTGGGGACGACCAGCTGGTCGGCGAACTCGGCGCCGTCGGCGACGTACACCTTGGCCGCGCCGAACTCGCCGGCCTTGGCGGCGATGTCGGCGGCGGCCGCACCGGCGCCCAGCACCACCGCGGCGGGCTCGCCGATGCGGCGGGCCAGGGTCAGCAGTTCCAGGGCCGGCTTGCGGACCACACCGTCGGCGTGGTCCACGAGAACCAGGATCTCAGCCATGATTCGTTGCTCCTGATCGATCGTGAAATTGGCGCTAACGGCGGTCGGTTAGATGAACTTCTGGGCGGCGAGGTAGGCGGCGAGCTGCTTGCCGCCCTCACCCTCGTCCTTGACGATGGTGCCCGCGGTGCGCGGCGGGCGGGCCGTGATGGTCTCCACCGCGGTCCACGCGCCGGCCAGGCCGACCTCGCCCGCGTCGATGCCCAGGTCGTCCAGGTCGTACTCGGTGACCGGCTTCTTCTTCGCCGCCATGATGCCCTTGAAGGACGGGTAGCGGGCCTCACCGGACTGGTCGGTGACCGAGATGACCGCGGGCAGCTCCGCCTGCAGCTCCTCGGTGGCCGCGTCGCCGTCCCGGCGGCCCTTCACCGTGGTCCCCTCGACCGTCACCTCGGACAGCAGGGTCACCTGCGGCACCCCCAGGCGCTCGGCCAGCAGCGCCGGCAGCACACCCATCGTGCCGTCGGTCGAGGCCATGCCGCCGACCACCAGGTCGAACCCGGTCTTCTCCAGCGCCTTCGCGATGATCCCCGAGGTGGCGATCACGTCCGAACCGTGGATGTCGTCGTCGTTCACGTGAACGGCCTTGTCCGCACCCATCGACAACGCCTTGCGCAGCGCGTCCTTGGCATCGTCCGGCCCCACGGTCAGCACGGTCACCTCGGCATCACCGTGCGCCTCCGCGATCCGCAGCGCCTGCTCCACGCCGTACTCGTCCAGCTCCGACAGGAGGCCGTCCACGCCCTCCCGGTCGGTGGTGGTGTCGTCCGCGAAGCGACGGTCACCGGTCGCGTCGGGCACGTACTTCACACAGACAACGATCCTCAAGCTCACGGCCTGTCTCCTGTACTGGTCTCGTCCGGCGGCTGCGGCTGTGCAAGCGGGTACTGGGCCGCCTTGGGGAAAGGCGCACTCCAGGCCCACTCCGGGCAGCGTATTCCTGTGCCCGTCCGGAACTTCCTGGCAGCATACTCGCGAGTAGCTTAGCCGTCACTACTGGCCAGTAGCTTAGCGCTGCCGGGTCCCGGCCGAGCGTCCCGCACCTCCCGTCCGCGCTGGCGGAGAGGGGTACGGGACGGCTGCACTGCCGTCTGCGCCCATCCTGCCTCAGCCGAGGCCCGGGACCACCTGACTGGGCAGCAGATCGACTGTGAGATTGAACGGTCTTGACAAGATTCACCTGGCCGGACGGTCCCTCAGTCCTTGAGCCCGGCAGTCCTACAGTCCTTGGCCGGCTTCATATCGCCTCGCCGAGCGCCGCGATCACATCCGCCCGGCGCGGCTGCCCGGCCGCCCGGCGGATCACCCGTCCGGTCGCGTCCAGCACCAGGACGGTCGGAGTCCGCAGGATGTCCAGGCGCCGTACCAACTCGAGGCGCTCCTCGGCGTCGATCTCGACGTGCGCCACGCCGTCCACCATCTCGGCGACCTCCGCCAGAACGCGGCGGGTCGCCCGGCAGGGCTGGCAGAACGCCGTAGAGAACTGCACCAGCGTGGCCCGCGCCCCCAGCTCCTCCCCCAGCTCCGCCTCCGAGAGCCGGACGGCCCCGTCCTTCGTGCGCACCCGCAGCCTCCCGTCACGCCAGGCCCGCAGCAGCCCGAACGCGCTCGCCAGCACGAGCACCGCAACACACACCACCAAGCCGGTCATCGCTCCAGTGTGCGGCACTTCACCGCGGGGGCGGGGCGTGGGGGCGGGCGTACAAAGGGGATCGGGGGGTGTCCGGGTGTCGAAACAGCGTGCCGGACGGCAGTACCATCACGCCCGTGGACTCCCTCGAGCGACACCGACACCGACCCGGGCCGCGGCTGACCAGCCGCCGCGTGGTCGACCTGTGCCGGGCCACCGCGTCGCGCTGTCGCTGACCGCTCTCTCCCATCCCTCCCCCCTTTCTTCCCGCCGCTCTGCCCCGGAGTCCCCATGCAGATCGACCCGCGCGGCCCTCGCTTCGCCGCCGTCCTCACCACCGTCGTCCTCGCCGCCGTACTGATCACCGGTAGCGGCCGGCTGCTCGCCGCCCAGGCCGTCGTCTTCGCCGTCGGCAGTCTCGCCGGCCTGCAGTACTCGCCGTACGGCTGGCTGTACCGCACCCTGGTAAGGCCCCGCCTCGGCGCGCCCCGCGAACTGGAGGACGCCCGCCCGCCCCGGTTCGCGCAGGGAGTGGGCCTCGCGTTCGCGGTGATCGGCACCGTCGGCTATCTGTCAGGTCTGTCCTGGCTCGGCCTCACGGCCACCGCCTTCGCCCTCGGCGCCGCGTTCCTCAACGCCGCCTTCGGCTACTGCCTGGGCTGCGAGATGTATCTGCTGCTGCGGCGCGGCCAGGCCCGGCTCGGCACCACCGGGCGGTAGGCCGGACCGGCCTGCGGACCAAGCCCGTGGGCCCGTGCGGCGGCCACCCATGCGGCATGTATCACCCGCCGGACGCGCTCAGGTGACAGAAAGCACTCCTTCGGGGGATCATCTGCGTGTATCACCCGTGGCCGCCGCGGCGTGCCGCGCCTTCGGTCGGCCCCACCCGCGCCTCGGGAACCACCGGACCGACCGGGCCCCAGGCCCGTGGGAAGTAGGGCTTACCGTGGCAGAGTTCGTGTACCCGCCGGTGATCGGGGCGGCGCTCACCGTCTTCCGCGCGCTCGATGTCCGCATCAAGATCGTGGGAGCGGAGAACATCCCCGCCGAGGGCGGCGCGGTGCTGGTGAGCAATCACATCAGCTACCTCGACTTCCTCTTCGCCGGCCTCGGCGCCTACAAGGGCGGTAGGCGCAAGACCCGCTTCATGGCAAAGGACGACGTCTTCAAGCACGGCGTCTCCGGCCCCCTGATGCGCGGCATGAAGCACATCCCCGTGGACCGGACGGACGGCCAGCCCGCATACGAGGAGGCCGTGAAGGCCCTCAAGGCCGGCGAGGTGGTCGGGGTGTTCCCCGAGGCGACCATCAGCCGCTCGTTCATGCTGAAGAAGTTCAAGACCGGCGCCGCCCGGATGGCCGCCGACTCCGGCGCCCCACTGCTGCCGGTGGTGCTCTGGGGCACCCAGCAGCTGTGGACCAAGGGCCGCCCGAAGACCCTGACCAAGCGCCACGTCCCGGTGACCATCATGATCGGCGAGCCCATCGAGCTCGCCCCCGGCGACAAGCCCGTCATGGTCACCCGCCGCCTCCGCGCCGCCATGAGCGAGATGCTCGACAAGGCCCAGCGCGAGTACCCCGGCACCCCGGCCGGCCCCGAGGACTCCTGGTGGCTCCCCGCCCACCTCGGCGGCACCGCGCCGACCCTGGAGGTCGCCGAGGCCGCGGAGGAGGCCGAGGCCGCCGCCAAGGCGGAGCGCCGCGCCGAGAAGTAACGGAAGCCGTTGCGGTTCGACCGACCGCGCGGCGAGAGTGTCACCCATGGACAAGCCGCAGAAGGTCAACCTGCAGGACAAGCTCGCGCTGTTCTCGGAGCACTGGTCCCCGAAGACCGTGGGCCGGCTCAACGACTACGAGATCAAGGTCGTGAAGATCCAGGGTGAGTTCGTCTGGCACACGCACGACGACACCGACGAGCTGTTCCTGGTCCTCGACGGGCAGCTGACGATCCAACTGCGGGACCAGGACGTCGAGCTCGGCCCCGGGGAGATGTTCATCGTCCCCCGGGGCGTCGAGCATTGCCCGCGCGCCACGGGAGAGGTTGCGGCGTTGCTGATCGAGCCTCAGGGCGTGGTCAACACCGGCAACGCCGGTGGCGCCCTCACCGCGGAACCCCAGTCACTCTGAGCCATTGTCGGGCGGCTTCGGGCAGCCGGCTCGGGAAATGCAGAAAGCCCCCTCCCGTTCCCGGGAGGGGGCTTTCTGTGAATGATTGTTCGGCGGCGTCCTAATCTCCCACAGGGTCCCCCCTGCAGTACCATCGGCGCTACGAGGCTTAGCTTCCGGGTTCGGAATGTAACCGGGCGTTTCCCTCACGCTATGACCACCGAAACACTATGAAACCGTTGACCGCACCACACCGTGACCTGGTGTGGGGTCGTTGTTTCAGAACAACACAGTGGACGCGAGCAACTGAGGACAAGCCCTCGGCCTATTAGTACCGGTCAGCTCCACCCCTTACAGGGCTTCCACATCCGGCCTATCAACCCAGTCGTCTACTGGGAGCCTTACCCTCTCAAGGAGGTGGGAGTGCTCATCTCGAAGCAGGCTTCCCGCTTAGATGCTTTCAGCGGTTATCCCTCCCGAACGTAGCCAACCAGCCATGCCCTTGGCAGGACAACTGGCACACCAGAGGTTCGTCCGTCCCGGTCCTCTCGTACTAGGGACAGCCCTTCTCAACACTCCTACGCGCACAGCGGATAGGGACCGAACTGTCTCACGACGTTCTAAACCCAGCTCGCGTACCGCTTTAATGGGCGAACAGCCCAACCCTTGGGACCTACTCCAGCCCCAGGATGCGACGAGCCGACATCGAGGTGCCAAACCATCCCGTCGATATGGACTCTTGGGGAAGATCAGCCTGTTATCCCCGGGGTACCTTTTATCCGTTGAGCGACGGCGCTTCCACAAGCCACCGCCGGATCACTAGTCCCTGCTTTCGCACCTGCTCGACCCGTCGGTCTCACAGTCAAGCTCCCTTGTGCACTTACACTCAACACCTGATTGCCAACCAGGCTGAGGGAACCTTTGGGCGCCTCCGTTACTCTTTAGGAGGCAACCGCCCCAGTTAAACTACCCACCAGACACTGTCCCTGATCCGGATCACGGACCCAGGTTAGACATCCAGCACGACCAGAGTGGTATTTCAACGACGACTCCACCCAAACTGGCGTTTGGGTTTCAAAGTCTCCCACCTATCCTACACAAGCCGAACCGAACACCAATATCAAGCTATAGTAAAGGTCCCGGGGTCTTTCCGTCCTGCTGCGCGAAACGAGCATCTTTACTCGTAATGCAATTTCACCGGGCCTATGGTTGAGACAGTCGAGAAGTCGTTACGCCATTCGTGCAGGTCGGAACTTACCCGACAAGGAATTTCGCTACCTTAGGATGGTTATAGTTACCACCGCCGTTTACTGGCGCTTAAGTTCTCAGCTTCGCCCGACCGAAATCGGACTAACCGGTCCCCTTAACGTTCCAGCACCGGGCAGGCGTCAGTCCGTATACATCGCCTTACGGCTTCGCACGGACCTGTGTTTTTAGTAAACAGTCGCTTCTCGCTGGTCTCTGCGGCCGGCCCCAGCTCAGGAAGCAAGTTCCCTCACCAGATCCGGCCCCCCTTCTCCCGAAGTTACGGGGGCATTTTGCCGAGTTCCTTAACCATAGTTCACCCGAACGCCTCGGTATTCTCTACCTGACCACCTGAGTCGGTTTGGGGTACGGGCCGCCATGAAACTCGCTAGAGGCTTTTCTCGACAGCATAGGATCATCCACTTCACCACAATCGGCTCGGCATCAGGTCTCAGACTATGTGCAAGGCGGATTTGCCTACCTTGCGTCCTACACCCTTACCCCGGGACAACCACCGCCCGGGCTGGACTACCTTCCTGCGTCACCCCATCGCTCACCTACTGCAGACTTGGTCCGGCGGCTCCACCACGTCCCTTTGTCCGAAGACTCCGGGCCGGCTTCGCGGCCTTAGCATCACCTGGTTCAGCGTTGGCGCTTCAAAGCGGGTACGGGAATATCAACCCGTTGTCCATCGACTACGCCTGTCGGCCTCGCCTTAGGTCCCGACTTACCCTGGGCAGATCAGCTTGACCCAGGAACCCTTGGTCAATCGGCGCAAGAGTTTCCCACTCTTGTATCGCTACTCATGCCTGCATTCTCACTCGTGTACCGTCCACAACTGGTTTCCACCGCTGCTTCACCCGGCACACGACGCTCCCCTACCCATCACAGCCCCCGTTGGGGGTATTGCTGCAATGACACGACTTCGGTGGTGTGCTTGAGCCCCGCTACATTGTCGGCGCGGAATCACTTGACCAGTGAGCTATTACGCACTCTTTCAAGGGTGGCTGCTTCTAAGCCAACCTCCTGGTTGTCTCTGCGACTCCACATCCTTTCCCACTTAGCACACGCTTAGGGACCTTAGTCGGTGTTCTGGGCTGTTTCCCTCTCGACCATGGAGCTTATCCCCCACAGTCTCACTGCCACGCTCTCACTTACCGGCATTCGGAGTTTGGCTAAGGTCAGTAACCCGGTGAGGCCCATCGCCTATCCAGTGCTCTACCTCCGGCAAGAAACACGTGACGCTGCACCTAAATGCATTTCGGGGAGAACCAGCTATCACGGAGTTTGATTGGCCTTTCACCCCTAACCACAGGTCATCCCCCAGGTTTTCAACCCTGGTGGGTTCGGTCCTCCACACGGTCTTACCCGCGCTTCAACCTGCCCATGGCTAGATCACTCCGCTTCGGGTCTTGGGCATGCAACTCAGACGCCCTATTCGGACTCGCTTTCGCTACGGCTACCCCACACGGGTTAACCTCGCTACACACCGCAAACTCGCAGGCTCATTCTTCAAAAGGCACGCAGTCACGAGACACACAGTAAACTGCATGTCCGACGCTCCCACGGCTTGTAGGCACACGGTTTCAGGTACTATTTCACTCCGCTCCCGCGGTACTTTTCACCATTCCCTCACGGTACTATCCGCTATCGGTCACCAGGGAATATTTAGGCTTAGCGGGTGGTCCCGCCAGATTCACACGGGATTTCTCGGGCCCCGTGCTACTTGGGAAATGAGCAAGCAAGCCGCTGATGTTTCGTCTACGGGGGTCTTACCCTCTACGCCGGACCTTTCGCATGTCCTTCGACTACACCAACGGTTTCTGACTCGCCGACCGGCCGGCAGACCGATCAAGCTCACTCCCACGACCCCGAAACGGCAACCCCTGCCGGGTCTCACACCATCTCGGTTTAGCCTCATCCGGTTTCGCTCGCCACTACTCCCGGAATCACGGTTGTTTTCTCTTCCTGCGGGTACTGAGATGTTTCACTTCCCCGCGTTCCCTCCACATACCCTATGTGTTCAGGTATGGGTGACAGCCCATGACGACTGCCGGGTTTCCCCATTCGGAAACCCCCGGATCAAAGCCTGGTTGACGGCTCCCCGGGGACTATCGTGGCCTCCCACGTCCTTCATCGGTTCCTGGTGCCAAGGCATCCACCGTGCGCCCTTAAAAACTTGGCCACAGATGCTCGCGTCCACTGTGCAGTTCTCAAACAACGACCAGTCACCCACCTACGACGCTCACCAGGAGCGCTGTCAGTGGGACCGGCATCTCTGAAGCAACGACCATGACGGCCGTTCCCTCAGGACCCAACAACGTGCCCGACACACCCGACCCATGAACCGTCTTCCACGCACCGAAGTGCAGTACTGGCGGCCATCAACCGAGCGTGCCGAATAGTCAACGTTCCACCCATGAGCAACCAACTCGAGGCGTTCGCTCGAGTCTGGCTATGTGCTCCTTAGAAAGGAGGTGATCCAGCCGCACCTTCCGGTACGGCTACCTTGTTACGACTTCGTCCCAATCGCTGGTCCCACCTTCGACGGCTCCTCCCCTTACGGGTTAGGCCACCGGCTTCGGGTGTTACCGACTTTCGTGACGTGACGGGCGGTGTGTACAAGGCCCGGGAACGTATTCACCGCAGCATGCTGATCTGCGATTACTAGCAACTCCAACTTCATGGGGTCGAGTTGCAGACCCCAATCCGAACTGAGGCCGGCTTTTTGGGATTCGCTCCGCCTCGCGGCATCGCAGCCCTTTGTACCGACCATTGTAGCACGTGTGCAGCCCAAGACATAAGGGGCATGATGATTTGACGTCGTCCCCACCTTCCTCCGAGTTGACCCCGGCAGTCTCCTGTGAGTCCCCATCACCCCGAAAGGCATGCTGGCAACACAGAACAAGGGTTGCGCTCGTTGCGGGACTTAACCCAACATCTCACGACACGAGCTGACGACAACCATGCACCACCTGTATACCGACCACAAGGGGGCGACTATCTCTAGCCGTTTCCGGTATATGTCAAGCCTTGGTAAGGTTCTTCGCGTTGCGTCGAATTAAGCCACATGCTCCGCTGCTTGTGCGGGCCCCCGTCAATTCCTTTGAGTTTTAGCCTTGCGGCCGTACTCCCCAGGCGGGGAACTTAATGCGTTAGCTGCGGCACCGACGACGTGGAATGTCGCCAACACCTAGTTCCCAACGTTTACGGCGTGGACTACCAGGGTATCTAATCCTGTTCGCTCCCCACGCTTTCGCTCCTCAGCGTCAGTAATGGCCCAGAGATCCGCCTTCGCCACCGGTGTTCCTCCTGATATCTGCGCATTTCACCGCTACACCAGGAATTCCGATCTCCCCTACCACACTCCAGCCTGCCCGTATCGAATGCAGACCCGGGGTTAAGCCCCGGGCTTTCACATCCGACGCGACAGGCCGCCTACGAGCTCTTTACGCCCAATAATTCCGGACAACGCTCGCACCCTACGTATTACCGCGGCTGCTGGCACGTAGTTAGCCGGTGCTTCTTCTGCAGGTACCGTCACTTGCGCTTCTTCCCTGCTGAAAGAGGTTTACAACCCGAAGGCCGTCATCCCTCACGCGGCGTCGCTGCATCAGGCTTTCGCCCATTGTGCAATATTCCCCACTGCTGCCTCCCGTAGGAGTCTGGGCCGTGTCTCAGTCCCAGTGTGGCCGGTCGCCCTCTCAGGCCGGCTACCCGTCGTCGCCTTGGTGGGCCGTTACCCCACCAACAAGCTGATAGGCCGCGGGATCATCCTGCACCGCCGGAGCTTTCCACCCACCCCCATGCGGAGGCAGGTCATATCCGGTATTAGACCTCGTTTCCAAGGCTTGTCCCAGAGTGCAGGGCAGATTTCCCACGTGTTACTCACCCGTTCGCCACTAATCCACTCCGAAGAGCTTCATCGTTCGACTTGCATGTGTTAAGCACGCCGCCAGCGTTCGTCCTGAGCCAGGATCAAACTCTCCGTGAATGTTTACCCGTAATCGGGTGAGACACTCGCGTTGAGCGGCACGGCAACCACCGGAATAGGGTGATCCCGCGCACTGCGTCCTCGCTGTGTTTTTACTTCAAAAGGAATCTCCAACCCGGACCGAAGTCCAGGCCGGGGATGTCAACATATCTGGCGTTGACTTTTGGCACGCTGTTGAGTTCTCAAGGAACGGACACTTCCTTCAAAACACTCTCGTGTCTCTCCGGGCGCTTCGTTCTTTCGTGTTTCAAGCTTATCAGATGATTTCCGCCCCGTTTTCCGGAGTTTCACTCACCAGACCCGCTTTTCTTCGCCCCTCGCGGTGCGACTCCGGAACTGTACGGGGCCCGCGCCCCCACAAGCAAATCCGCCCGGGCCACGGCTGCCCCGTGGGTAGCGGACCCAGTGCTTCCGGTGCGGCTGAATCCTTCGAATGACCCAACAGCCACCCGAGTGCGCCCCTGCACCCCCGTCCCCCGCTCGGAGCCGTCCCGCTGGACAAGTCGAGTCGGCCACCCCGCCGTAGAGTCGAGACAGGGGTGACCGAGGAAGGTGATGAGGTGACCCAGATCGATGTCTCGCACGTGGTCAAGGCTGCGCGGGTCGACCCGCCGGCTCCCCAGGGGGCCGGGGTGTTCCCCGGCGACGTGAAGCCGGTCGAGCAGGCCTTAGCCGCCCGGGGGCTGCTGGACCCGGGCTTCGTCGACGGTTCGTTCGGCACTCTGACCCTCAACGCGTACAGCCGTCTGCAACAGTCGTTCGGCTTCAGCGGCAGTGATGCGGACGGCATCCCCGGCGCCGGCTCTCTCGCCAGGCTCGGCAGGGAGAGCGGCCTCTTCTCCGTCGTCGACGGGACGACCCCGCAGGACGACGCGCAAGGCCATGGGATTCCGCTGTCGGACGTGGTCTACGACAAGGTCGTGGACGGCAGCACGAGCGCCGCCATCCGCGAGGCCTGCGACCTCATGGGGCTTCCGGTGAACGGGTGATTCGACGGCTACATGACGATCGCCGTCCGTGAGTCCACCTACTTCTTCAATGCCGTCAACACCAACGACCGAAATGCGCACGGCCCACTCCAGTCGGACGACTGCCCGCTCTACTGCTCCCGCGGCGTGGTGCAGTGCATCCCCCCGACGTTCGCGACCTATCACCAACCGGGCACGTCGAATCACATCTACGACGGGGTGGCGAACATCGCCGCGTCGATGAACTACGTCATGGACACCTACAAAGTCGCCCGCGACGGCCACAACCTCACGACCAAGGTCCAGCAGGCCGACCCCAACCGCCCGCCCGCCGGGTACTGACGGACGCACACGACCCCGGCACGGGAAGTCCGTGCCGGGGTCGTGCGGCGTATCGAGAGAGGGGCCCGTCAGACCCGGCCCATCTCCTCTGCGATCGCGGCGGCGAACGCATCGATGTCGGCCTCGGTGGTGTCGAAGGCGGCCATCCAGCGCACCTCGCCGGTGTGCTCGTTCCAGAAGTAGAAGCGGTAGCGCTTCTGCAGGCGCTCGCTGACCTCGCGCGGCAGCAGGGCGAAGACCGCGTTGGCCTGGACGGGCCGGACGATGGTCACACCGTCGATGTTCTCGACGGCATCGGCCAGTCGCTTGGCCATGGCGTTCGAGTGCGCGGCGTTGCGCAGCCAGAGGTCGCCGGCCAGCAGGGCCTCGAACTGGACGGAGACGAAGCGCATCTTCGAAGCGAGCTGCATCGACATCTTGCGCAGGTACTTCAGGTCCCGCACCCGCTCGGGGTTGAGCACGACGACGGCCTCGCCGAGCAGCAGACCGTTCTTCGTGCCGCCGAAGGAGAGCACGTCCACACCGGCGTCCGTGGTGAACGCGCGCAGCGGCAGGCCGAGCGACGCGGCCGCGTTGGCGATGCGCGAGCCGTCCAGGTGCACGAGCATGCCGTGCTCGTGGGCGTGGTCGCAGATCGCCTTGATCTCCTCGGCGGTGTACAGGGTGCCGAGCTCGGTGCTCTGGGTGATGGAGACCGCGAGCGGCTGCGCGCGGTGCTCGTCGCCCCAGCCCCAGGCCTGCCGGTCGATGAGCTCGGGGGTGAGCTTGCCGTCCGGCGTGGGGACGGTGAGGAGCTTGAGACCGGCGATCTTCTCGGGGGCTCCGCACTCGTCGACGTTGATGTGCGCGCTCTCGGCGGCGACGACCGCGCCCCAGCGCGGCAGCAGCGCCTGGAGGGCCACGACGTTGGCGCCGGTCCCGTTGAAGACGGGGTAGGCCTCGGCCTTGTCGCCGAAGTGCTTACGGAACACCGTCTGCAGGTGCTCGGTGTACTGGTCCTCACCGTAGGCGACCTGGTGGCCGTCGTTGGCGAGGGCGATCGCGGCCAGGATCTCCGGGTGCACGCCCGCATAGTTGTCGCTGGCGAAGCCGCGGACGGCGGGGTCGTGCCGCCGTACTGCGTCGGTACGAGAGGTCATCGGGCTGTCAGCCACAGGTGCTGTCCGTTCAGTTCTGCTGCGGGGCGGTCCCAGAGGCCCGCCAGGGTGTCGGCGAGGTCGGCGGTGTCGGTGAAGCCGGCGAACTTCGCCTCCGGCTTCTCGGTCCGCATCTCCGGGGTGACCAGGGCCTTGATCACCAGGATGGCGGCCGCGGCGGTGGGCTCGCCGTCCTCGGAGGTGGTCTCCTTCTTGAAGGAGTCCGCCATGGAGAGGGTCCAGGCCTCGCTCGCGGCCTTGGCGGCGGCGTAGGCGGCCCCGCCGGCGGTCGGCTTGTGGGCCGAGGACGCCGAGACGATCGCGTACCGGCCGGACTCGCTGCGGACCAGCGCGGGCTGGAACGCCAGCGAGGTGTGCTGGAGCGTGCGCACCACGGTGTCGTGCAGGAAGTCCCAGTCGTCGATCCGGGTGTCGAAGAAGGTCTTGCTGCCCCGCCAGCCGCCGACGAGGTGGAAGACGCCGTCGACGTGGCCGTGCTCGGCCTCCAGGTGGTCGGCCCAGTCGTGGACCTCCTGCGGGTCGAGCAGGTCGATGACCTGGCCGCTGACCTTGGCGCCGGGAACGGCGGTGCGGACGGAGTCCAGCGCCGCGTCGAGGCGCTGCGGGTCGATGTCGGCGCCGATCACGGTGGCGCCGTCGGCCGCGAGGCGGCGCATCACGGCCTGGCCGGCGGGGCCGCTGGCCCCGGCGACGGCGACGACCTTCCCGGTGAGGGCGCTCATGCGGCGGCTCCCTGCAGGCCGGCGCCGGTGATGCCGGTGGTGGCGGCGATGACGCCGCTCAGCTTCTTGGAGAGGGCCTCGTAGAACATGCTGAGCGGGAACTCGTCCGGCAGGACGGCGTCGCACAGGGCCTTGTTGAGGGCCTTGCCGTCGGCGGTGCCGAGCGGGAGCGCCTCGGGGCCCTTGGCCCAGGTGGAGGCCGGGTGCGGGGTGAGGTACTTGGAGACCAGCTGGTACGCGGCGATCCAGTGGGCGGTCTTCGGCCGGTCGATGCCCTCGCGGTAGAGGGTCTCGATCTCGCCGCAGAGGGCGTTGGTGACCTCGGCGACGCGGTCCCAGTCGATGGTGAGACGGTTGTCGCGCCAGCGCAGCGCGTCGTGCTTGTGCAGGTACGCGAAGAGCAGCTGGCCGCCCATGCCGTCGTAGTTGCGCACGCGGTCACCGCTGACCGGGAAGCGGAACATCCGGTCGAAGAGGATCGCGTACTGGACGTCGCGGCCCTGGGTGTAGCCCTCGGCCTCCAGGCGGACGGCCTCCTTGAAGGCGGTCAGGTCGCAGCGGAGCTCCTCCAGGCCGTACATCCAGAACGGGCTGCGCTGCTTGATCATGAAGGGGTCGAACGGCAGGTCGCCGTGGCTGTGGGTGCGGTCGTGGACCAGGTCCCACAGGACGAAGGTCTGCTGGGCGCGCTGCTGGTCCTCGAGCAGGCCGGCGGCGTCGGCGGGGATCTCCAGGCCGAGCAGCTCGACGGCGCTGGTGGTGACGGCGCGGAAGCGGGCGGCCTCGCGGTCGCAGAAGATGCCGCCCCAGGTGAAACGTTCCGGCGCCTGGCGGACGGCCACGGTCTCCGGGAAGAGCACGGCGGAGTTGGTGTCGTAACCGGCGGTGAAGTCCGTGAAGGTGATCGGCACGAACATCGGGTTGTCGAAGCGGGTGCGCTCCAGCTCGGCCAGCCAGTCGGGCCAGACCACCTTGAGCAGGACGGCCTCGAGGTTGCGGTCCGGGTTGCCGTTCTGGGTGTACATCGGGAAGACCACGAGGTGCTCGAGGCCGTCCTCGCGCTGCGCGGCGGGCTGGAAGGCGAGCAGCGAGTCGAGGAAGTCGGGCTCGCGGTACCCGGTGTCGGCCCATTTGCGCAGGTCGGCGCGGACGGCGGTGAGGTAGTCCGCGTCGTGCGGGAAGAGCGGGGCGAGCTCCTCGACGGCGGAGAGCACGGTGTCGACCAGGGGGTCGACCGTGCTCCGCTGGACGGCGGACAGGTCGATGGAGCCGTCCTTGGACTGGAGGGGCCGCAGCGCCTCGACGGCGTCCTTGAGCCGCAGCCAGGCGGGGTGGGCCGCGTGGGTGGACTGCTCAGCCGGGGCGTCAACGGGAAGGTCGACCGCCACAGCGAGCCTTGGCGAGAGATTCTTCATCTGAGACTCACTTAGACAGGAGTTATTTCGACATAGACACCATAGGTTCGAAAGGTTCTCCTGTTCAAGGGGGGACGGATCTCGTATCGCTGCGCGGCCCCGCTGTCCGCTATCTGGACACCCGTACGGATGATCTGGACAGATGTATCGGCGGGATGCGAATCTCCCGCCATGCTCCCGGCGGTGAATCCCGTGGCGGTCCGCCACCTCGACCTGCTCCGGGTGTGCTCCTGTTGTCGCGCGCACGGCTGTTGCCGGCGCTGACGCCCGGCTCGGGAGGCACCGCGGAGACGGTGCCGTACGCCGACCATGCCTCTTGCCCCGCAGCGCCGCCACCGGGAGATCCGGTGTCTTCACCGCGCACGGTGGGCACTCTTCCCGACGGCATCCGTCCGCGCTCCCACTTCCTCGCTCCTGGAGTCCTGCCATGACCCCTGCCTCTGCCTCGCGCGCTCTCCGTCCGGCGGCACTCGCCGCCCTGCTCCTCGCGGCCGCGGTCCTGACCGCCTGCGCGCCGCAGGACGCCAGGACCACCGACGCGGCCGCCCCGGCCGCCGACGGCTGCGCCAAGGGCGCGCTGGGCACCAAGAAGGCGGGCACCCTGACGGTCGGCACGGACAAGCCGGCGTACGACCCGTGGTTCTCGGATGACAAGCCGGAGAACGGCAAGGGCTTCGAGTCGGCGGTGGCCTTCGCCGTCGCGGAGAAGCTCGGCTACCCCAAGGACAAGGTCAGCTGGGTGGTCAGCCCCTTCAACAAGGCGTTCGCCCCGGGGGCCAAGGACTTCGACTTCGACATCAACCAGGTGTCGATCAACGACGAGCGCAAGAAGTCGGTCGACTTCTCCTCCGGCTACTACGACGTGCGACAGGCCGTGGTGGCGCTCAAGAGCTCCAAGGTCGCGGGCGCGAAGGGCCTGGCGGACCTGAAGGGCGCCAAGCTGGGTGCGCAGGTGGGCACCACGAGCCTGGCCACCATCACCGACCGGATCAAGCCCTCGGCCCAGCCCGCGGTCTTCGACGACAACGACCTGGCGAAGACGGCGCTGAAGAACGGTCAGATCGACGCCCTGGTCGTCGACCTGCCGACGGCCTTCTACATCACCGGGGCCGAGGTGACCGACGCTCAGGTCGTCGGACAGCTCGAGGGCAGCGGCAGCGGTGCGGAGCAGTTCGGCCTGGTGCTGGACAAGGGCAGCGCGCTGACCGGCTGCGTCACCCAGGCGGTGGACGCGCTGCGCGCCGACGGCACGCTCGCCAAGCTCGAGAAGCAGTGGCTCTCCGACGCCGTCTCCGCCCCGGTGCTGAAGTGACGACGGACGCCGAAATGATCGAAGGTACGGAGACCCCGTACCGCCCGTCCGCCCGCCGGCTCGCCCGGGAGGCGTACCGGCGCAGGCGTGCCCGGCGCTCCGCGCTGATCGCCGGTGTCAGTACCGCCGCGACCGCGCTGGTGCTCTGGCTGGTGATCGTCAGCTCACCCGGCTGGGAGCGCACCCGGGAGACCTTCTTCAACGCGCACTACGCGCGGCAGGCGCTGCCCGAGGTGCTCAAGGGCCTTCGGGTGAACCTTGAGCTGATGGTGGTCTGCGGGGCGCTGATCCTGGTGTTCGGGCTGCTGCTGGCGCTGCTGCGCACGCTGCGCGGACCGGTGTTCCTGCCGGTGCGGCTGCTGGCCACGGCGTACGTGGACTTCTTCCTCGGCCTGCCGATGATCATCTGCCTGCTCATCATGATCACGGGCGTGCCCGCCCTGAGGCTGACCGGTGTGACGACGGATCCGCTGGTGCTCGGCGGGGCGGCGCTGGTGCTGACGTACTCGGCGTACGTCTCCGAGGTGTTCCGCGCGGGCATCCAGTCGGTGCACCCGAGCCAGCGCGCGGCGGCCCGCTCGCTGGGGCTGAGCAACGCCCAGGCGATGCGGTACGTGGTGCTGCCGCAGGCGGTGCGCCGGGTGGTGCCACCGCTGCTGAACAACCTGGTCTCGCTGCAGAAGGACACCGGTCTGGTCTCCATCGGCGGTGTGATCGACGCGGTCTACGCGGCGAAGATCATCACCTCGCAGAGCTTCAACTACACGCCGTACCTGGTCTCGGCCCTGGTCTTCATCGCGCTGACCATCCCGATGACCCGGTTCACCGATTGGACGACGGCCCGGATGAACCGCCGTCAGCACCAGGGAGGTGCCGTATGACCACCCCCGTGCTGCGGCTGGAGTCGGTCCGCAAGTCCTTCGGCGAGCAGGTCGTGCTGCGCGACATCGACCTCGCCGTGCCGACGCACTCCGTCACCGCACTGATCGGCGCCTCGGGCTCCGGCAAGTCGACGCTGATGCGCTGCGCCAACCTGCTGGAGACCCTCGACGACGGCGCGATCTTCCTGGACGAGGAGGACATCACCGACCCACGGGCCGACGAGGACTCGGTGCGCCGCCGGATCGGCGTGGTCTTCCAGGCGTACAACCTGTTCCCGCACATGACGGTGCTGGACAACATCACGCTGGCCCCGCGCCGGGTGCACGGCCTCGGCCGGGCCGAGGCCGAGGCGAAGGCACTGGAGCTGCTGGACCGGCTCGGGCTGGCGGCGAAGGCCACCGAGTACCCGGACCGGCTCTCCGGCGGCCAGCAGCAGCGGGTGGCGATCGTCCGGGCGCTGGCCACCGGGCCGCGGCTGCTGCTCCTGGACGAGATCACCGCCGCGCTCGACCCGGAGCTGGTCGGCGAGGTGCTCGCGGTGGTGCGCGATCTCAAGGAGCAGGGCATGACGATGGTCCTGTCGACCCACGAGATGAGCTTCGCGCGTGAGGTGGCGGACCAGGTCTGCTTCCTGGACGCCGGCGTGGTGCTCGAACAGGGCCCGCCCGAGCAGGTCTTCGGCGACCCGCAGCAGGAGCGCACCCGGCAGTTCCTCAGCCGGATCGTGGCGGCCGGGAGGCTCGCGCCCAGCAGTTGACGCAGGCAGGCACCTCCGTGCGCCCCTGTGCGCGCCCTGCTGCGCCGACCCCTGATCGGTGATCGTGGACGCAAGTCCCGCACGCACCGGTCGAGAGGGGCACCGATGCACGGTCCGGCCGTCGTCACCTGGCTGCTGGCGGTCCTGGCCACCGCCTCCGGCGTCTACTGTCTGACGCGTCTTCGGGGCGTGGCGGCCGCGTGCACCTCGTCCGGTCCGGGCACCGGACGGTGGCCGGCCCGGGAGTCGGATGCCGCCGAGGCCCTGATGGGCCTGGGCATGGCCGGGATGGTCCTGCGGCCCGGCATCCTCTGGGGCTGGCCGTACGGACTGCTCGCCGCCGCCCTGCTGGTGGCGGCCGCCCGGCCGGCCGCCACCGGGCTCCGCGCCCACCGACTGCACCATGCGATCGGGGCGCTCGCGATGACGTACATGGCGCTCGCCATGGCGAGCGCGCCCGCGCACGCCCACCACGGCGCGCCCGCCGGTCTTCCGCTGCTCACGGGAGTGCTGCTGCTCTACTTCGGGACGTACGCCCTGTGGGCCGGCAGCCGACTGCTCAGCACGCCGGCCGGGCCGGTACGGGTGGCAGGCGCCGAGGTGTCCCGGGCGTGCCGGCTGGCGATGGGGATCGGGATGTTCGCCATGCTCCTGACGATGTGACCGACGCGGCTTCGGCAGCCGCGGGGCCCCGAGCGGGACCAGTCATCGAGAGGTGAGGCAGCGCGTCAACCACAGGGGCGCGACGAACTGCGCGAAGCGGGAGCTGCAGGCCGTTGCCTTCCGATCTCGCGCAGTTCCCCGCGCCCCTGAGGTGCACCGACCTGATCGGGTGCCCACCTGGGGGCGGAGCCTCTGACAGGCCGTCGGCGTGGTGTTGGTCACTGGCGTGCGGAACCCGTTCCCCGGGGCCGTCGGCAGCGCATAGGTTGGACCGAGCGCAATGCCGCGCTCCCGTGTCTCCTGGGGGAGCACCTGCCATGACAGCCCTGCTGAGCCTGCTGCTGCTCGGACTGCTGCTGTCCACCGTGGCGCCGGGTCTGCTGGCCCGGGCCCGCTGGGCCGGGCGTGAGCCGGTGCTGGCGCTGTGCGCCTGGCAGTGCCTGGTGGTCGCCGTTCTGCTCTGCTGTCTGCTCAGTCTGCTGCTCGCCACCACCGCCGCGCTGCCCGCGCTGCGCGAGGCCGTGTTCGCCGGCGCGCCGAGCGGGGTCGAGGCCGCGTACGGCCTGGCGGGTGCCGAGGGCTGGGGGCGGCTGTGTGCCGCGCTGCTGGCTGCGGGCGGGCTGTGGACGGCCGTCTCGCTGACCCGTGAAGTCCGCTCGGCACGGGCGCTGCGCGGCCACCGGCACGCCGAACTGAGCGATCGTGCGCCCGAGTTGCCGAAAGGACTGGCGGCGGGCCGGACCGCCCGCGAGCAGTTGGTGGTGCTGGAGAACGTCCGCCCGGAGGCCTGGTCGCTGCCCGGCCCCGACGCCCGGCTAGTGGTCACCACGGGTGCGCTGCAGCAGCTCAGCGACCGTGAGCTGGCCGCCGTGCTGAGCCATGAGCGCGGGCACGTCCGGGCACGTCACCACTGGCTGGCACAGTGCGCCGAGGCGCTCGCCACCGGATTCCCCGGGGTCGGCGTGTTCAGCGCCTTCCGCGACCAGGTCGGCGAACTGGTGGAGTTGGCGGCCGACGACCGGGCGGCCCGGCGTCACGGCCGGCTGACCACCGCACTGGCTCTGGTCGAACTCAACTCCGGCCGGGGGGTGTTCGGTTCCTGCCCGCCGCACCTGCTGGCCCAGACCCCGAACCGGGTGGACCGGCTGCTGGCCGGTGAGCCCCGGCTGCCCGTGAACCGCCGGCTGCGCCTGACGCTCGCCGCGCTCGCGGCGCCCGCCGCGGCCGTCCTGCTCGCCGCCGCGCCCGGGCTGACGGCACTGCTCGGAACGTCCGGGCTCTGAACGTCCGCGCGAGGGCTCAGCAGCCCGTACCGGGCTTCCCGGAGAGCGTACGGGCGAGCACCTCGCGGTGCAGTGGTCTGGCGGCGCGGTAGCGCTCGCGGCCGGCCTCGGTGAGGGTCACGTAGATGCCGCGCCGGTCGACCTGGCACAGGGCCCGCTCGACCAGTCCGGCCTTCTCCAGCCGGCCGATCAGCCGGGACAGCGCGCTCTGGCTCAGGTGCACGGTGTGGGCGAGGTCCTGGACCCGCAGATTCTGGTCGCCCGCCCCACGCTGCTCGTCCTCGGCCAGCCGCTCCAGCACCTCGAACTCGCTCATGCCGAGGCCGTGCCGCTCCCCCAGTTCGCGGTCCAGCGCGCAGGAGGCGGCGGCGTGGCGGGCCAGCAGGTCCCGCCAGCCGGCGACGAGGTCCGCCTCGGGGGCGTCGGACGGCGCGGCGTCGAGTGCGGTGGCATCGAGTTCAGGCACGCGCTCAGGCTAGCACATGTTCGAGCATTTAATGCAGGGGCATTAAATCCGCTTGCATTGATTGCACATGCATGTAGTCTCCTCCCCATGACCACAGCCCGGCAGTCCACACCAACCCCAGATCCCCTCACGACCTCTGACGCCTCGTCGGTCCACGGCGGCGACCGGTGGAGCCCACGCCTGTGGGGCACCCTCGTCGTCCTCTGCGCAGCACTCTTCCTCGACGCCCTCGACGTCTCGATGGTCGGCGTCGCCCTGCCCTCGATCGGCACCGATCTGCACCTGTCCACCTCCGCGCTGCAGTGGGTGGTCAGCGGCTACGTCCTCGGCTACGGCGGCCTGCTGCTGCTCGGCGGCCGGGCGGCCGACCTGCTGGGCCGCCGCCGGGTCTTCCTGATCGCGCTCGCCGTCTTCGCCGCAGCCTCCCTGCTCGGCGGCCTGGTGGACAACGGCGGCCTGCTGATCGCGGCCCGCTTCCTCAAGGGCGTGTCGGCCGCGTTCACCGCCCCCGCCGGGCTCTCCATCATCACCACCACCTTCGCCGAGGGCCCGGCCCGCAACCGCGCGCTGAGCATCTACACCACGTGCGGTGCCAGCGGCTTCTCGCTCGGTCTGGTGCTCAGCGGCCTGCTCACCTCGGCCGGCTGGCGTTGGACCTTCCTGATGCCCGTCCCGGTCGCCCTGATCGCCCTGGTCGTCGCCATCCGGCTGCTCCCCCGTCAGGCCGGCCCCGAGCGGGGCTCCGGCGGGTACGACGTGGCCGGTGCGATCACCGGCACCGGCGCCCTGCTCCTGCTGGTGTTCACCGTGACGGAGGCACAGAGCGCCGGCTGGGCGAGCCTGCGCACCATCGGCTCGCTGGCGGCCGTCGCCGTCCTCGCCGCCGCCTTCCTGCTGATCGAGCAGCGCACCGCGCACCCGCTGGTCCGCCTCGGCATCTTCCGTAACGGCGGGGTCAGCCGCGCCAACATCGCCGCACTCTCGATCTTCGGCTCCTACGCGGGCTTCCAGTTCATCGCCACGCTGTACCTGCAGCGGCTGCTCGGCTGGTCCGCCCTGGAGATGGCACTCGGCTTCCTGCCGGCCGGCGCTCTGGTCGCCCTCTCGGCGACCAGGATGGGCGCCATCGTGGACCGCTTCGGCACCGCCCGACTGCTGCCGATCGGGGTCCTGGCCCTGACCGCCGGGTACGGCCTCTTCCTCCGGCTGGACGAGCACAGCAGCTTCGTGGGCCTGGTCCTGCCCAGCATGGTGCTGCTCGGCATCGGCTTCGCGCTGGCCTTCCCCTCCGTCAACATCGCCGCCACCAACGGCGTCGCGGACGAGGAGCAGGGCCTGGCCTCCGGCCTGGTGAACACCGCCTTCCAGGTCGGCAGTGCGATCGTGCTGGCCGCCGCCACGGCCGTGATCACGGCGGGCAGCGGCGGTGGCGAGAGTCCGCAGGCGCAGCTGGACGGCTACCGCCCGGCGCTTCTGCTGATCACCGGGGTCGCGCTGATCGGTCTGCTGGTGACCCTGGCGGGCGCGGTGCTCGACCGCCGCAAGGCCCCGGTCTCGGTGCCGGACTACGACTACCCGTCGGTGCCCGCCGAGGTGCTGGCGGACCGCTGAGAACCCGTCACGTCGCACCCGGGCCGTCGACCCCTCGCCGCCCGGTGGGAGCCGGCTCCACCAAACCCCCGTGTTGGTGGAGCCGGCTCTCCGTACGGGGCCGCTGCGCGCCCTCCCCTGAGGCTCCGAGGTACGGGAGTCTCCGGGTACGGGAAGCACCGGCCCTGGCCCCGCCAGTATATTGGCCGGGAGCCAACCAACGTACGGAGCTGACACGATGGCACCTCGCGGGGAATCGGTCAACGAGGAAATGCGCCAACGCTCCCGTCGACGGATCATGCGGGCCACCGTCGAGCTGGTCGACCAGCGCGGATACGGCAGAACCACGCTCGGTGACATAGCCGAGCGGGCAGGGCTCGCACGGGGGCTGCTCTCGTACTACTTCGACGGCAAACGACTCCTGATGCAGGCGGCCACCCACCGGCTGATGCACCTGGAGCTGGCCGCCGCGCTCGACGAACTGCCCCCGGACGCCGGAGCGGACGCCCGGCTGGCCCGCGCGATCGACGCCGTCCTCGGGCTGGCGATGGACCATCCGCGGGTGATGCGCTCGCACCTCGCGCTGATCCTGGACCCGGATGTGGGCGCGTTCGTGAAGGATCCGGAGCAGCAGCAGCTCGGTGCGATCCTCCAGGACCTGCTCAGGCGCTGGGGCGCCGCCGATCCGGTCGCCGAGCACGCCGTCCTGCGCAGCGCGCTGATGGGCGGCTGCATCGGCGTCCTGCTGCCCGGTGCCGCCATCCCGCTGGCGCCGATCCGGGCGGACCTGTTCTCCCGCTACGGCCTGGCCTGGGAGCTGGGCGTGCCGCCGCAGCCGGACGCGCCGCCGCGGCTGCAGCCGGTCCGACTCTGAACGGGCCGCTACGAGCGGGTGGTTCGGGGGCCGTGGTCATCCGTCCGGGTGAGACCCGGCGTACCGTCAGCGCTCGGCGAGGATGGCGGTGAGCAGGTCTATGGTCTGGTCCGGGGTGAGGCTGTCGACGCAGAGCCGCTCCATGACCTGGATGTAGGCGTCGACGTCGTCGCGCTTGTCCAGGTAGAGCGCGCTGGTCAGCTGCTCCAGGTAGACCACGTCGGCGAGGTCCTGCTCGGGGAAGCGCAGGATCGAGAAGGCCCCGCTCTCGCCGGCGTGCGCGCCGAAGCGGAACGGCATGACCTGGACGACCACGTTGGGCTGCTGGGCGATGTCGATCAGGTACTGGACCTGAGCGCGCATCACCTTGGGCCCGCCGACCGGGCGGCGCAGTGCGGCCTCGTCGATGACGGCCCACAGGCGGGGGCTCTGGCCGTCCGTCAACAGCTTCTGGCGGCGCATCCGCAGGCTGAGTCGGCGCTCGAGCTCCTCGTCGCTGATCACCGGCCGGGTCTGGCCGAAGACCGCGCGGGCGTACTCCTCGGACTGGAGCAGGCCGGGGATGAACTGCACCTCGTAGGTGCGGATCAGCGCGGCGGCCTCCTCAAGACCCACATAGGTCTGGAACCAGCCCGGCAGAACGTCGTTGAAGCTGTGCCACCAGCCGGACTTGTTGGCCTCGCGGACCAGGCCGAGCAGGGCCTCGCGCTCGGCTCCGTCGTTCACCCCGTAGAGGCTGAGCAGGTCGGCGACGTCGCGCTCCTTGAAGCTGACGCGGCCGAGCTCCATGCGGCTGATCTTCGACTCGGAGGCGCGGATCTGGTAGCCGGCGTCCTCCCGCGTGATGCCCCGGCCCTCGCGCAGACGGCGCAGTTGGGAGCCGAGGAGGATTCGGCGCACCATCGAGCCACCGCCGGGCTGAACTGTGGTCATGCCGTCGAAACCTCCACCATGGGCAAACAGCGCACAGTCTGCCATCAGTTGAGCGCTCTGGGTGCCGGTACTGGCACAACGATCTACCAGTTCTGCATCAGACCCACCATCATGCACGTGCATTCGGCGCTTGCATATGCCAATAGTGCGACTGCACGTGAATCGACTCTTGCATCTGCAGTGAGCGCAGAGGACCATGGTGCACGTGCACCTGCACATCCCTGGCAATCCCGCGGGCTCCGCGTCGACCCCACGCGCGATACCGCACACCCACCCAGCCGCACCTGTGTGCGGCTGGGCTCGCGTGTGCGGGTGTGGCTCGTCGAGGAGGCGGCCGCGCGGCCTAGCGAGTCGGAGGTGACCGGCATGACCCCGGCGGGTCCAGCCGTGTCCGCCCCCTTATGGGAGGAGCTCTTCATGAGCACCGGTACGGCCCTCGCGGTCGACCCCCACGTGGTCACCTGTACCCTCGCCCCTCGCCTCGAAGCCGTCAGAACCGCGCGGGAGTTCGCCAGATCCACCCTCCAGGGCTGGGGCCTTGGCGATCTCTTCGACGATGTCGCCCTGGTCGCCTCCGAGTTGGTGACCAACGCACTGCGGCACGCGCTCGAACCCCGCCGGGACGTCCAGCCAGCGGTCGAGCCCAGCCGGTTCCCCGTCCAGCCGGGCCCCCAGCAGGCCGCCGACGCCCGGCTGCCCATCCGAATAAGCCTGGTGCACCGCTCCCCGCAGGTGGTCTGCGCGGTGAGCGACCCCAGCAGCAACGGGCCGGTGGCCCGGGAGGCCGACTTCGTGGCGGAGTCCGGCCGCGGGCTGCACCTGGTGGACTCCTTCAGCCGCTCCTGGGGCTGGCACCCGCTGGCCGGCGCGGGGAAGGTGGTCTGGGCCCTCTTCGAGGCCGAGGCCGGCTCCGAGACCGGCGAGCCCTCCGGCCGGCACCGCCGCTCCGCCTGACCGGGCCCGGAACCCGACCCGGTACGGAGCCTCACCGGGTACGGGGACGCCACCCGGCACCGGAAACGACGAAGGCCGTCGCGGCGAGGAGTGCCCACGACGGCCGTTGTGTAAGGAAGTTGACGGCGGCCCGGCTCAGGCCGCCAGGTGGTCGAACTCCCCGTCCTTCGCACCGAGCAGCAGCGCCGCTATCTCGGCCCGGGTGTAGATCAGCGCAGGACCGTCCGGGAAGCGCGAGTTGCGCATCGCGATGTCACCCCCCGGCAGCGCGGCGAACTCGACACAGTTCCCCTGCGAATTGCTGTGCCGGCTCTTCTGCCAGACCACGCCTTCGAGGTCCGCAGCCGCCATGCCGTTGTACGTCTTCTGCATTGAATTCTCCCGACCTGCCTGGCGTTCGCCTCACTTGACGTGATGATAACTCCAGTGCACGTGCATCAGCACGGGACATTGCGCGTGCATTCGCCGGTGCCGGGGAGCCGGGAACTCCGCTTCTTCCAAGGCAGTTGACGCCACGTAAGCGGACAAAGCCGGTCGAATCGCAGAGGCCCCGATGACAGCCCGTACCGAGGCCCCACCCCCGCGTTGATCTTCACGCCGCCGGCCACGGCTCACAGTCCGTCACCTGACGCGAGTGTGAGACACATCACTCCCCGGATCTGGCGGCGATCCCATGAGACGCGGCGTCAGCAGGCAGCTCAGAGGATTTGGCCGAGAATGTCCGGATAACGCCCTGGCCGATTGTCCAGTCCTGGGATCCGACTGCAGCTCGGACGCCCGAATGTCCTACGATCTCCGCCATGAGCACCGCAGCCATCCCGGGCGCGCCACTGCCCGTCCGCACTCCAGGCTCCCGTGCGCGGGGGCGCCACCGCCGTCCCGAGCGCCCGGAGGTCCCGACCGGTTCCCCGGCGCTGGTGCTGGCCGTCCCGGCCACGGCCGGGCCCGAGACCCGCCCCGTCGTAGAGGAGCTGCTCTCCATCGTGCGCGGCGAGCAGCCGGGCATCGAGGCCGCCGCCGCCTATCTGGCGGACGGCGACCAGGACGACGCTCCGACCGTCGCCGGGCTGCTCGCCCAGGCCGCCGAGGCCGGGCTGCCCGCGCCCGTCCTGGTGCCGCTGCTGCCCGGCCCGCACGGCTTCCTGACGGAGCTGCACCAGCTGGCCGCCGGGACCGGCGCCATCGTCACCGACGTCCTCGGCCCGCACCCGCTGCTGTCCGAGGCGGTCCACGTACGGCTCTCCGAGGCCGGGCTGGCCCGCGCCGACCGGGCCAGGCTGTTCGCCATCGCCACCTCGGCGGACGGCGTGGTCCTGACCACCGTCGGCGGCGAGGACTCGGCCGCGGCCGCCGGGATCACCGGTGTGCTGCTGGCGGCCCGCCTGGCGGTGCCCGTGGTGGCCGCCGCCCTGGACGTCCCCGGCTCGGTCGCCGCCGCCGTCGAGCACCTCAGGGCCACCGGCTCCCAGCGCCCCGCGCTGGCCCCGCTGGTGATCGGCCCCGAGGCCGACCCGGAGCTGCTCGCCGCGGCCGCCGAGGAGACCGGCTGCCCGAGCGCCGCGCCGCTCGGCGCCTACCCGACCATCGGCCAGCTGGTCGCCTCGACCTACCTCGCCGCGCTCAACATCACGGCGCCGGGCGAGGCCCCCGTCGAGGAGCAGCCCTCCGAGTGATCCACCGCCGTGAGAGGGGCCCCCGTCCGGAGGCCCCTCTCACGCGTTGAGACGGGCGGTCGGGGCCGCCGCGTCCTTCAGCCTGAGGGAGGGCGTCAGCACCGCGCGTGGCGCCGTGCTGACCGCTGCCGGAGCGGTGCTCGCGTTCCACTTCGGGGCGGCGCCGCCGCCGACGTCCGGCTTGCGGACCTGGACGGCCTGCTGCTCGCCCGCCCTGCGCAGCACGATGCTCTTCGGTGCGGGCGAATCCGGGTCGAGCCAGAGCTCGTTGCCGCCGAACTCGCAGTCGAGAACGGCCACGTCGTCCGGCACGCCGTCGGTGGTGGCCCGGAAGGCGACGCCCGCCTTGCGGTAGCCCGTCAGCCGGCAGCGGCTGATGGTGACCGTCTCACCGGCCAGCTGGTGCTTGGCGGTGGCGATCGCATAGTCGGACTGCCCGGCGGCGTCGATCAGCAGCCCGTCGAAGACGGTGCCCTTGTCCCGGCCGAGCGAGTGCAGGGCCACTCCCCCGGCCGCATTGCCGTAGAGGACGCTCGCCGAGTAGTCGAAGTCGTTGAGGTACGCGCCGTGCTCGATGCCCCAGCCGCCGTTGTGGTACGCCACGAACTGGCCGACGGTGTGGTGGTGCTGGGCGTTGAGCCAGACGAAGATGCCGTTCTGCAGGTTGTTGTGGGCGAGGCAGCGCTCGAAGGTCCAGACCCCCTCGCTGGTTTCCGGCCACTCGTAGCCCGAGGCCCCGGTGGCGCCCTGGACGCCGACGGCCACGCAGTCCCTTGCGACGCCTCCGGTGCCCGCCCCCAGGCTGAAGCCGGTCAGCCGGTAGGCGCGGGGGTTGGGCTCGAAGACCGTCCGGGAGGCCACGCAGGACTCGTACGCGATCTCGTCGGACGGGCCCTGCGGGGTACGGGTGTCCAGCGGGCCGTCCCACCAGTAGGCGTCCTCCCAGGTGTTGTGGCTGATGCAGCTTCGGAAGGTGATGCCGTGGCTGGCGTGCGGGACGAAGGCATGGCTGCCGGCGTCACGGACGACGACGCCCTCGACCACCGTCCCCCGGCTGCTGTCGCCGAGCATGTGGAAGTGCAGCCCGTACCGGCCCAGGACGGGCTCGGTGACGGGTGCTCCGTTCCACTTCTCCTTGCCCGCGTTACGAGGGCCGAGCCAGCGCAGTGCGGCGTGCCGGACGTCGGCAGGGCGGGAGCTGGTGAGGTGGACATGGGCGCGGCCCTCGGCGGTGCCCTCGACGCGGACGTTGCGGGTCAGATTGAGCACCTCGGCGCCGACGGTGACGCCGCCTCCGGTGGCGACCCGGGGGTGGGCGTAGTGCAGGGGCGCATCCAGGGTGACGGTGGCTCCGCTGATCTGCTGGATGGTCCGTAGGTCGTACTGGGCCGAGAAGCCCTCGGTGTCGGGGGCGGCCGTGGGGGTGACGGCGAGTTCGTCACCGACCCGCCAGCCGGTCGGGGCGGCGGCGAGGGTGATGGCGGTGTCACCGGCCTTCAGCGGGCCTGCGGCCCGGACCCAGGCCGTCCTGGCGGCGCCGTCCAGCCGGAGGTAGCCGGCGCCGGTGACCCAGAGGCCGGTGTCGGTGTCGACGAGCGTCATACCGCCGCCCTTGAACCGGCGTTCGTCGACGCCGGGGAAGCGCAGGGTGTGCACGGCCGTGTCGGCGGGTGCGAGGGCGAGGCCGCCCTTCACCTCGACGTTGCCGGCCGAGCTGAGGGTGATGGTCTTCTCGGCGGCGAAGACCAGGGAGCCGGAAGCTTCGATCAGCAGCGCGGCGACGCTCGCGTCGGTGTCCAGCACCACCCGGTCGGTGATCCTCACGGCCGTCCCCGGCCCCGGTACGGCTCCGCCCCAGCCGGCCGGGTCGGACCAGCGGCGTCCGCTCTGGTCGAGGGTGGGCGCGGGCCGGCTCGGCGGCGGCGGTGCGCTGTGGGCGTGGGTCGCCGCGGCCGGGGTCTCAAGGGTCGCTGCCGGGCGCTCCGAGTCGCCCAGCGAGCGGCGAAGCACCTCCTCGGCGCCGACGGCGGCGGCGACCGTGCCGACGGCCAGCCAGGCGAGGACCCTCCTGCGACCCACCCGGCGGGGGTCTTTGGTCCCTGGACCGGGCTCGGGTGGTTCCTCCTGAAGCGCCATGATCGACTAGCCCTCCCCCAGGCCGCATACCGGCTCCGTCGTCTGAAGCATAGGCAAGTCCCGGAGGGGGCTGGGGATTTGCTCGAAAGCGGCCGATTCCGACCGGGCCGACCAATCAAGTTCGGACACGAAGCTACCGGAAACGATCTGTGACCCAGGTCACAGGTGTTTGCAGTTTCAACTTAAGTCTGTCTAACGTGCTCCCCTGTTCGTGGTCACACGGACCCACTCATCCGGAACGCCGAGTCCTGCCGCCGGGTGAGTCGGCAACGCAGAAACGCACCACGGCAGGGGCGGGGGAACCAGGTAAGTCGCCCGGAGGCGGTCCTCGGACCGACTCGGGGCTTGGGGTGAAGCCGTGCTCAGCACGGCCGGGCAACTCCAGCCCGAATCCGACAGCTCACCTCGCAGGCGTGGGAGAGGAACGCATCTTCATGCTGCCCGTCAACGCCACCACGCGTACCCGCCGACTGATCGCCGCCACCGGCGTGGTCGGCCTCGGTCTCTCGATCCCGTGCTTCACCGCCGGCGCCGCCTCGGCCGCCCCCGTCTCCACCTGGGACAAGGTCGCCCAGTGCGAGAGCAGCGGCGACTGGAGCATCAACACCGGCAACGGCTTCTACGGTGGTCTGCAGTTCACCTCCAGCACCTGGGCCGCGTACGGCGGTCACCAGTACGCCGCCCAGGCGAACCAGGCCACGAAGGCCCAGCAGATCTCCGTCGCCGAGAAGGTCCTCGCCGACCAGGGCCCCGGCGCCTGGCCGGTCTGCTCCGTCAAGGCCGGTCTGACCAAGGGCGGCGCCCCCGCCCAGGTCGACACCAGCTCCTCCTCGTCCTCCGCCGCGGCGTCGCGCTCCGAGACCCGCGCCGCTGCCCCCAAGGCCGCCCCGCAGGCCGCCGCGCCGAAGACCGAGGCCCCCAAGGCCACCACCACCACGGACAAGACCTACACCGTGGTGTCCGGCGACTGGCTGTCGACCATCGCCCAGAAGAACAACGTCGAGGGCGGCTGGCAGAAGCTGTACGACCTCAACAAGTCGCTGCTGACCTCGGGCCCGGACCTCATCTACCCCGGTCAGAAGCTCGCGCTCGGCACGACGACCACCACGGCCGCCGCCCCGCAGCAGGCCGCTCCGCAGGCCGCCGCGCCGAAGCACAGCACCACGACGACCACGGCCAAGCGCGCCACGACCTCCGCGGTCAAGGCCTCGAACGTGACCGGCAGCAAGGCCGCCGCGATCAACTTCGCGCTCTCCAAGGTCGGCCAGGCGTACGTCTACGGCGGCAGCAGCAACGGCGGCTGGGACTGCTCCGGCCTGACCCAGGCGGCCTTCCGCGCGGCCGGCATCGCGCTGCCCCGCGTGGCCGCCGACCAGGCCGACGCCAGCACCCGCGTCTCGCTGGACAACCTGCAGCCGGGCGACCTGCTGTTCTGGTCCAGCAACGGCAGCAACTCCGGCGTCCACCACGTCGCCCTCTACGTCGGTGACGGCAAGTACGTCGAGGCCGCCAACCCGCGCGCCGGCGTGAGGACCGAGACCATCAGCAACTGGGCCCCGGACTTCGCCGGCCGGATCTGACGCCTCGGAAGTACCCGCAGGACACTGCCCCCGGAGAACTGGTCGTCTCCGGGGGCAGTCCCCTGTCCCCGCCCGGCCGGGCGGGGCATGCTGCTCTCCTGCCCCGAGGAGGAGTCGCCATGGCCCAGATCACCGTCACGCTCGATGCCGACCTCGCGATCGAGGTCATGCTGCTCTCCGGCACGAAGAACCCGCAGGACGCGGTCGAGCTGATCGTCCGTGACTTCCTGGCCAGGGGTCGCCGCACCGAGGCCCGTACCGGCGACGCCGCCGACGCGCAGCGCGCCGACAGCCCGAAGCCGATCGCCCAGGAGGGCTGAGAGCGGGCAACCGCTCAGGATCGGGCTACCCCAGGGGGCGCGGGGAACTGCGCGAGACCGGAAGGCAGCGACCTGCGCCCTCCCGCTTCGCGCAGTTCCGCACGCCCCTGGGGCACCCCGCAGCATCACTCACCGACGGACGGCTTGCCCGCGATCGCGTCGTAGACCCTGATGCGCAGACGGCGCTGCCAGCCCTCGCGCTGTTCGCGTGCCCGGGCCCGGGCGTCCTTCCGACTGCCCTCCGGGTAGCGGGCCCGCGCCCAGGGCGAGCCGGGGCGGGCCAGCCGGAGGGCCCCGACCACCGCGAAGATGGGCACCAGCATCCCGATCAGCCCGGTGAAGGCCTTGCCCTTGCTGAGCGCGACCAGCGCGAAGCCGGCGTTGACGACGACCGTGCCGGCGTACGTCCAGCCGGAGGCCGGGGCGCCGTCCGTGGAGGCCTGGTCGACACCGAACGGTGCCGCGCCGAGCAGCAGCAGTCCGCAGACCGCCGCGCCGAGCACCACGGTGTCCACCGAGAGCCGGCCCTCCTCGGACCAGTAGACGTCCCGCAGGTGCAGGATCAGCGCGAACTCGTCGAGTACGAGCGCCGTGCCGATGCCGAACAGTGCGCCCGCGATCTCGGCCCAGGGCCTCTTGTCGCCGACCGGCGAGGCCAGCCCGAGGCCGGCGATGATCATGAAGACCACGCCGAAGACCACGTGGTGGATGTGCAGCCCGCCTGACGCCACGTTCCCCGGCCACCAGGACACCTCGGCCCGGATCATCCGCACGCTGAGCCGGATGAAGAAGAACGCCCCGAGGAAGCCCAGCAGCAGGAAGAGCAGCGGCTGCTTGCCCGGGTCCAGGATCTCCTGCCGGTACCAGTCGCCCATCGGTCAGGCCTCCGTCACGGGAGGCCTGGGCTTCGCTGCCGTCTCCGCGGTCTGCTCGGATCTCATGATCCAAGGCTGGCACGGACACAGCACGACGGCCCTGCGGAGCAGCTGCTCCGCAGGGCCGTTCAGCTGATCGGTCTACTTCGGGTTGGCCCCGGTGGAGCCGCGCATCACCAGTTCGGGCTGGAACATGAACTCGGCGCGCTGCGCCGGGTTCCCGCCGACCTCCTCGAGCAGGGCGTCCACCGCGGCGGTGGCCATCGCCTCGACCGGCTGGCGGATGGTGGTCAGCGGCGGTTCGGTGAACGCTATCAGCGGCGAGTCGTCGAAGCCGACCACCGAGACGTCCTGCGGCACCGAGAGGCCGCGCTGGCGCACCGCGCGGATCGCGCCGAGCGCCATCATGTCGCTGCCGCAGACGATCGCCGTGCAGCCCTTGTCGAGCAGCGCGTTGGCCGCCGCGTGCCCGCCCTCCACGCTGAACAGCGTGTGGTGGACCAGCCCCTCGGCCTCCTCGGGCGTGCGGCCCAGCAGCTCCTGGACGGCCGCGGTGAAGCCCTCGATCTTGCGCAGCACCGGGACGTACCGGCGCTGGCCGACGGCCAGGCCGATCTTCTCGTGGCCGAGCTCGACCAGGTGCTGCACCGCCATCCACATCGCGGCGCGGTCGTCCGGCGAGATGAACGGTGCGGCGATCTTCTCGCTGTAGCCGTTGATCAGCACGAACGGCACCTGGCGGCCGGTCAGCTTCGCGTACCGGTCGTGGTCGGCCGTGGAGTCCGCATGCAGGCCGGAGACGAAGACGATGCCCGCGACCCCCCGCTCGACCAGCATCTCCACCAGTTCGTCCTCGGTGGAGCCGCCGGGCGTCTGGGTGCAGAGCACCGGCGTGTACCCGTGCCGGCTGAGCACCTGCTCGATGACCTGGGCCAGCGCCGGGAAGATGGGGTTGCTCAGCTCAGGGGTGATCAGGCCGATCAGGCCCGCGCTGCGCTGGCGCAGCCGGGTGGGCCGCTCGTAGCCGAGGACGTCGAGCGCCGCCAGCACGGTCTGCCGTGTGGTGGCGGAGACGCCCGCCTTGCCGTTGAGGACGCGGCTGACGGTCGCTTCGCTGACCCCCGCCTGCGCCGCGATGTCCGAGAGTCGCGCCGTAGTCACGATCCCAGAGCCTATTGCAACCATGTCAGACCGCCCACCAAATGGTGCTGTCAGCCGGCAGGACCGTCTCCCCGTCCACCGCGACAGCCTCGGTGGAGGACAGCAGGATACGACCGGGTGCCGCTATCCGGACAGGCTCACCCGTGGTGTTCACGGTGCAGACGAAGGAGCCCTGACGTCCGAAGATCAGGACGCCCTCCGGGGAGTCCAGCCAGGTGACCTCGGTGCCGGCGCCCAGCGCGGGGTGCTCGCGGCGGACGGCCAGCGCGCTGCGGTAGAGCTCCAGGGTGGAGGTCGGGTCGCCGGTCTGGGCCTCGACGCTCAGGCCGGCCCACGCGGCGGGCTGCGGCAGCCAGCTCGGGCCGCCCACGGTCGGGCCGAAGCCGTACGGGGCCTCGGTGCCGGACCACGGGATCGGGACGCGGCAGCCGTCGCGGTAGCCGTCCTGGCCGGCCTGGCGGAAGAAGGACGGGTCCTGGCGGACCTCGTCCGGCAGGTCGGTGACGTCCGGCAGGCCGAGCTCCTCGCCCTGGTAGACGTACGCCGAGCCGGGCAGCGCCAGCATCAGCAGGGTGGCGGCGCGGGCGCGGCGCAGGCCGAGCTCGCGGTCGCCGGCGGTGCGGATCTGAGTGCCGCCGGGCGGGTTGGCGAAGCGGGTGGCGTGCCGGGTGACGTCGTGGTTGGAGAGCACCCAGGTGGCGGGGGCGTCGACCGGGCGCATCGCGTCCAGCGAGACGTCGATGACCTCGCGCAGCTCCGTGGCGTCCCAGTAGGTGCCCAGGTACTGGAAGTTGAAGGCCTGGTGCAGCTCGTCGGGCCGGACGTAGTTGGCGGTGCGCCGGACGGTCGGGGTCCAGGCCTCGGCGACGGCTATCCGGTCGCCGGGGTACTCGTCGAGGATGGTGCGCCAGGTGCGGTAGATCTCGTGCACGCCGTCCTGGTCGAAGAACGGCATCACGTCGTTGCCGAGCAGCTTGAGCTGGTCGTGCGCGCCCAGGTCGGGCAGGCCCTCGGCCTTGACCAGGCCGTGGGCGACGTCGATCCGGAAGCCGTCCACACCCATGTCCAGCCAGAAGCGCAGGATCGAGCGGAACTCGTCGGCGACGGCCGGGTTCTCCCAGTTGAAGTCGGGCTGCTCCGGGGCGAACAGGTGCAGGTACCAGTCGCCGGGGGTGCCGTCGGGGTTCTTCGAGCGCGTCCAGGCGGGGCCGCCGAAAATGGACTCCCAGTCGTTCGGCGGGAGTTCACCGTTCTCGCCCTTGCCGGGGCGGAAGTGGTACCGCTCGCGCAGCGCGGAGCCCTCGCCCTCGCGCAGGGCGCGCTGGAACCACTCGTGCTGGTCCGAGGAGTGGTTGGGGACGAGGTCCACGATGATCCGCAGGCCCAGCTCGTGGGCGTCGCGGATCAGGGCGTCGGCGTCCAGCAGGTTGCCGAACATCGGGTCCACCGCACGGTAGTCGGCGACGTCGTAGCCGGCGTCGGCCTGCGGGGAGGCGTAGAACGGCGAGAGCCAGACCGCGTCGACGCCCAGGTCCCGCAGGTAGGGCAGGCGGCTGCGGATGCCGGGCAGGTCTCCCATGCCGTCGCCGTTGGAGTCGGCGAAGCTGCGCGGGTACACCTGGTAGATGACCGCATCCCGCCACCAGCCTCTGGACTCGCCCGCGTTCGCTGCGACCGCGCCGGCGGCGGGAGCGGGGACGACGGCGGCGGGCCGGGAGGTGTCGGCCAGGTTCTGGGTCATGGACAGTCATCCCTTGGGGACTAGGTGTCGTCCCGGCCGCCCTCGGTCGGGCGGCCGGTTCGCGGCAACAGGCAGAAGGAGAAGCTTGACTGACGGTACGTCAGACTTGCTTGACGATCAGGACTTCGCGGCACCGGCGGTGAGGCCGGCGACCAGGTGACGCTGCACCAGGTAGAACACCAGGGCGGCCGGGATGGCGATCAGTACGGAGGTGGCGGCCATCAGGTTCCACTGGCTCTCGTACTGGCTGATGAAGGTCTGAAGGCCGACGGCGAGCGTGTACTTGCCGGAGCTGAGCATGAAGGTCGAGGCGTAGGCGACCTCGGCCCAGGCGGTGAGGAAGGAGTAGAAGGCCGCCACCGCCAGGCCCGGGCGGGCCAGCGGGATGATCAGCCGCCAGAAGGTGCCGAAGGGGCTGAGCCCGTCGACCCGGCCGGCCTCGTCGATCTCCACCGGGATGGTGTCGAAGTAGCCCTTGAGCAGCCAGGCGCAGTACGGGACGGTGGTGGCCGAGTAGACCATGATCAGGCCGAGGTAGCCGTCCAGCAGCTGCAGCTCGGAGAGAATCGTGTACATCGGCACGATCAGCACGGCGATCGGGAACATCTGCGTGACCAGCAGGGTCCACATCAGCTGGCGGTGCCCGGCGAAGCGCATCCGGGAAACGGCGTAGCCGGTGGTCGCCGCGACCAGGACACCGAACACGGTGGTACCGCCGGCCACGATCACCGAGTTGCCGAACCAGGTGAAGAAGTCGGTGTCGAACAGCACCTTGGAGTAGTTCGACAGCGTCGCCTTGTCGAAGATGGCTCCGGGGTGCAGGTAGTCCATCTTGTCCGGGCCGAGCGAGATGAACCCGATGTAGAGGACCGGGAAGAGCGCGATCAGGCTGGCCACGACCAGGGCGCCGTGCGAGAGCGCGGAGACCAGCGGGCTGCTCTCGCCGCGGCGGCGGAACTTGGCCGGCCGGGCTGCCGGTACCGGCTCTGCGGGGGTGGTGGCGGGTCGTTCGGTGGTGGCGGTCATCTGCTTGCCTGCCTCGTCGTGGTCACTGGGCTGCGTGGGGCTGACGGTCGTCATCCGGCCGCCTCCTCGTTCCGGGCCAGCCAACGGCGGTAGAAGCTGGTGAAGACGATCAGGATCGAGAGCAGCAGCACGCCGTAGGTGGCCGACTGGGCATAGTCCCGGGGCTGCTGGCCGAAGCCGAGGCGGTAGGCCCAGGTGACCAGGATCTGCGCGTCGGGGGCGCCGGCGCCGAAGAGCAGGAAGATGACGGCGAACTGGTTGAAGGTCCAGATCACGCCGAGCAGCACGACCGTGCTGCTGACGCTGCGCAGACCGGGCAGGGTCACGTGGCGGAACCGCTGCCAGGGCGTGGCACCGTCCATCTCGGCAGCCTCGTAGAGCTCGGCCGGGATGGACTGCAGGCCGCCCAGCAGCGAGATCATCATGAACGGCACGCCGACCCAGGTGTTGACGATGATCGCGGCGGCCTTCTGGGCCAGCGGATCGGCGAGCCAGGAGGGCTCGGGCAGACCGACCGAGCCGAGGACGGCGTTGACCACGCCGCCGTCGGCGAGCATCAGCCGCCAGGAGAAGATGGTGACGAAGGTCGGCACCGCCCAGGGCAGGATCAGCAGCAGCCGGTAGAGGCCGCGGGCGCGCAGCTTCTGGTTCATCAGCAGGGCGAGGCCCAGCCCGGTGGCGTAGGTGACGGTGACGCAGATGACCGTCCACGCAATGGTCCAGACGAAGTGCGACCAGAACCGGTCGTACGAGCCGGGGCCCCAGAGCACGTCGGCGTAGTTGTGCAGGCCGATGAAGTGGTAGCTGGCGGGGATGTGCTTGACGCCGATGGTGCGCGCCGAGTTGAGGCTGTTGGCGTCGGTGAGCGTCAGGTAGATGCCGTTGATCAGCGGGTAGCCGACCAGCACGCCCAGCACGATGACGACGGGCGCGACCATCGCGTACGCGTACCAGTACTTGCTGTACGAGAGCTTGACGCGCTGCACGAGACCGGGACGCGGTTCGCGGTCACGGCTGCCCTTGCTGGGAGCGCCCTGCACGGCGACTGCCATTCTTGACACCTTTTCGGGAGGTCCGCCGCCTCGCTACGGCGACTGCTTTTCGTACGGGGGTGGCCTGACGGGCCGACGGCCGGAGGCCGCCCGGCCCACCCGGTGAGGGGCGGGCCGAGCGGCTCGGGGTGCTTACTTGCCGAAGCCGGGGAGCAGCTTCGCGTAGTCGACGGCGGTGGCGTCCAGGCCGGCCTGGGTGCTCGACTGGTTCTGCACGATCTTGCCGAGGTTGGTGCCGATCGAGCCGAAGAGCGAGCTGTACTCGGGCAGCTCCGGGCGCGGCTGGGCGCTCGAGAGGATCGCCTGGAAGCCGGCAATGCCCGGGTTGGCCTTGACCTCGGCGGTGTACGCGTCGGCGCGGGTCGGCAGGGTGGAGTTCTTCAGCGCGAGGAAGGTCTGGCTCTCGGCGGAGGTCAGGAACCCGGCGAGCTTCTCGGCCGCGGCCTTGTGGGCGGCGTCGGAGCCGGCGTAGACCGAGACGTTGTGACCGCCGGTCGGGGCGCCCGCCTTGCCGGTGGAACCGGCCGGGACGGCGGCGATGCCGAGGTTGGCCTTGTCGGCGAAGGCCGAGCCCTTGTAGATGTTGGTGATCTCCCACGGGCCCTGGATGATCGCCGCGACCTTGCCGCTGTTGAAGGCGTCCATCATGTGGGCGTACGAGTCCGTGGTCACGTCGGCCTTGACGGTGCCGGGCGCGGTGAACATGGTCTTGTAGGTCTCGACGGCCTTGGCGGCCTCAGGCGAGGAGATGGTGATCTTCTTGCCCGCGGCGTCCACCATGTTGGTGCCCTCGCCGTAGAGGAACGGCATCGCGTAGTAGCCGTCGCCGGCCCGCATGAAGAAGCCGTCCACGCCCGCCTTGTCCTTGAGGAGCGCGGCGTCGGCCTTCAGCTCGTCCCAGGTGGCGGGGGCCTTGGTGATGCCGGCCTTGGCGAACAGCGCCTTGTTGTAGAGCAGGCCCAGGGTGTCGGTGACCAACGGCGCACCGTAGATCTTGCCGTCGTACTTGGCCTGCTGGATCAGGCTCGGCTGGAAGGCGGCGGCGTCGGCGACGGCCGGGGTGCCGTCGAGCGGCTCGAGGTAGCCGCCCTTGGCGAAGGCGGAGGTCCAGCCGACCTCGGCGCGGAAGGCGTCCGGGGCCCCCGTGGCTCCCATGGCGGTCTGCAGCTTGTTCTGCGCCTGGTCGAACGGGACGTTGACGAAGTTGACCTTGATGTTCGGGTTGGCGGCCTCGAACTTCTTGACCAGCTCCTGGTAGTTCGGCGCCTCGTTGGTGGCGTTGGAGGTGTCCCAGTAGGTGATGGTGACCGGGCCGCTGTCGGCCTTGCTGTCAGAACCGGAGCCGCTGCTGCCACAGGCTGCCATCGAGACCGCGAGGGCCGCAACGAGGGCAGAGGCCGCGATGCCACGCCGCATGAGAACTCCTAGAAAGGTGGGGGTGCCCGAGATGGTGGAGGACGGCGCATAATGGCTGTCCCGTGCCGACTGCGCCGTTGCGGCCGTCGGGCTTGGGGAGGAACGTAACAGCGATGCAATCGCTGCGGAAAGGTCTTGCAGCAAGTTTCTGCAAGATCCTGCGATCGTTACGCGCGCGTGTCCTGCACGTTGCCGCATGGTAGTGGACAGACGATCGGATTGCCGCATTCTGTCCGATTCGCCCGGGCCCGCAGGGTGGCATCCCTACCGAGAGTGGCCGCAAGAAGCCTTGCAGCCACAGCAGGCCGGGCCGGTGTAAGAGCCTCCCGCAATCGGGGGGTGGGTGAGGATGGGCCCCTCCTGGCCGAAGGCGGGCAAGGAGGGAGGGGCGAGAGCCGAGTCCGGCAAGGCGGAGGTGGGGGCACCTCCCGGCCGAAGGCTGGGGCGGAATAGCAGCGGAGCTACGGCGACCGACGACAACGCGGTCCAGGCGAGAGCTACCGGCCCGCGACGCCGCCCCCCGATTGCCGGAGGCTCTAAGGCCCCTCGGACCGGCCGGTCAGCTCACGCCGAAGCGGAGCACGGTGGTGGACCGGAACTCCTCCCCCGGGCGCAGCACCGTGCTCGGGTAGGACGGCTGGTGCGGCGAGTCCGGGTGGTGCTGGGTCTCCAGGGCGATCCCCGCGTACGGCCCGTACGGGACACCGCGGGCGCCCGTCACCGCGCCCTGGAAGTTGTTGGCCGTGTAGACCTGCACGCCCGGTTCGGTGGTGAGGACCTCCAGCGTGCGCCCACTGCCCGGGTCCTCCAGGAAGGCGGCGCGAGCGGGGGTGCCGTCCGCGGGGCGGGCGCGGAGCACCCAGTTGTGGTCGTAGCCGCCCGGGCCGCGCAGCTGCGGGTGGTCGTCGTTGATGCCCTTGCCGACCGGGCGCGCGGTGGTGAAGTCGAAGGGGGTTCCGGCCACCGGCTCGTACGGGCCCAGCGGGATCTGCCGCTCGTCGGCGGGGGTGTACCGGTCGGCGTCCAGGGTGAGCAGGTGCCCGAGGACGTCGCCGCTGCCCTCGCCCGCGAGGTTGAAGTAGGCGTGGTTGGTCAGATTGACCACGGTGGGGCGGGTGGTGACGGCCCGGTAGTCGATCGACAGGGTGGCGGCCGCGAGCGTGTAGGAGACCGAGACGTCCAGCGCACCGGGGAAGCCCTGGTCGCCGTCCGGGCTGTGCAGCTGGAGGCGGACGCCGCCGGGGATCTCCTCGGCCTGCCAGATCCGGCTCGCGAAGCCGTCCGGCCCGCCGTGCAGGGTGACGCCGTTGCCGGTCGGGGCGAGCCTGTGGTCCTCGCCGTCCAGGGTGATACGGCTGCCGGCGATCCGGTTGGCGTAGCGGCCGACGGTGGTGCCGTAGTGCCGGGCCGGGCCCAGGACGGCGCCCAGGTCGTCGGAGCTGAGCAGCACCTGGGCCCGGCTGCCGGAGCGGTCGGGGGCGGTGACGGCGTGCAGCGTCGCGCCGAGGGTCAGGACGACGGCCTCGATCGGGCCGCTGCGGAGCGTCCAGCGTTCGATGGCCGCGCCCGCGCCGCTCGTGTCGAACGGCTTCCGCCGCACCTCGGTGGACTCTGCCGACCCCGCCATGGCCCGCTCCTCACTGGTGGCCGCATTCCGGCACGGTCACCCCGGTTCGAGATATGTTCGAATCTGAGCGATCTTGTCGTGCTGGGAGCAGCCTAGCCCGGCCGGGCCCGCCGACGGCCGTTACGACCTTCGGCGTGCCCAGGTCGGCCACCCGGGCCGGTCAGTCGGACTGCCCGGGCTCCGGCTCCGGCAACCCGAGGGCCGAGGCCAGGCCCTCGGGGCCGGTGCCGGCCTTGCGGTGGACGGCGGCCAGCCGGCGGTGGACCAGGCTCAGCTGGACGCCCAGCCGCTCGGCGATCCGCTGCGGCGGGACACCCTGGACGGCCAGCTCGGCGACGTCCCACTCGGGCTGGCTGAGCGCGTCCTTGCTGAGGGTGCGCAGGCGGTTGGGCCGCAGGCCCGAGGTGGCCAGCTCCTTGCGGGCGCGGGCCACCAGCCCGTCGGCGCCGCAGTTCTGGGCGAGCTCCATGCCCTGGTAGAGGTACTCGGCGGCGTCCGCGAGCCGGCCCGTCCGCCGCAGCGCCGCGCCCAGGTCGACCAGCGCGAACGCGAGTTCATAGCCGGCCGGGGACTGGGTGAGCCAGCGGACGGACTCCTGCAGCAGCTCGACCGCACGGGTGCCGTCTCACACGGCCGCCTGCAGGCGCAGGGCCGCGCCGATCGCCGAGGCGGAGCCGAACTCCCGGGCTTCCTCGACGGCGCACTCGGCCTCCTTGCGCGCCTCGTCAGGCCGCTCGGCCGCGAGAGCCAGCGCGAGGTGCCCGCGCCAGGGCGCCCAGACGGTGTTGTGCCAGCCCCGGGCATCCAGCTGCGCACCGACCTCGGTGAACGCGGCGATCGCACCCGCCGTGTCCCCCTTGGCCAGCAGCAGCTTGCCGTAGAGCGTCGGCGCGTCCGGCAGGACCATCGCCGTCGGGTGGTAGGGCGGCGCGAAGCGGTACTTCTGCGCGAGGTCCCAGGCCTCCTGCGTCCGGCCGCGGGCGAGCAGGGTGTCGGCGAGCACGCCGACGATGTCCCACTGCAGCGGGATGTCCGGGGCGATCCGCTCGGAGAGCCGCAGACCCCGGCGCAGGAAGTCCTCGGCCTCGGCCAGGAATCCGCGCCGGAAGCGGACCAGGCCCATCAGGAAGTACGCGAAACCGCGGTGCGCACCGGACCAGCCGGCCACCTCGAACTCCAGGATGGCCTCCGAGAAGAGCTTCTCGGCGCGGGCCAGCTGGTCGGTGTAGGTGTACGTCAGGCCGATCAGCGCGGGCAGTTCGAAGCCCCAGGTGGTGCCGGTCCAGCCGAGGCCCTCCGGCAACTTGCCGTCGTCCAGCGCCTGCTCGGCCAGCTCCAGTGCCTGGACGGCCGACTTCCCGCGCAGGGTGAGGTCCCAGGCGCGCATCGCCAGCACCGCTCGCTCCGGCGTGTCACGGCCCGTCAGGGTCAGGGAGAGGTCCTTGAGCCGGCGCGAGCGGTCGGGGCCGTCCTCCTCGTCGCGCTGGAACGCGGCCCACATGAAGTGGGCGGCCTGCAGGCGCAGTTTGCCGGGGCCGGGCGGGGTGCGGTCGGCCTCCGCCTGGCAGACGTCGGCCGCCGCGATCAGCTCGCCCGCGTGGGCGAGCACCTCGGAGAGCCGGAACGTCGCGTCGACCCGCAGCTCGGGGCTGAGCCCGTCCTCCAGGTCCAGGGCCAGCCTGAGCTGGTTGACGGTCGCGGGCGGGTCGGTGAGCAGGGCCGCGCAGCCGGCCTCGTACAGCACCTCGGCGCGGACGTCGTCCTCCGGCGGCTCGTCGAGCGCACGGCGCAGACAGCGCTGCGCGGCCTCCGGCGCACCCATCGCCAGGTGCTCGGCGGCAGCCTTGCGCAGCTTCCGGACGATCAGGTCGTCGCCCTCCGGGTGGGTCTCCAGCAGGTGCCTCGAGGCTTCCAGCAGGGTGCCGCCGGCGTTCTCGATCGCCGTGGCGGCGATGCCGTGCATACCGGTGCGGGTGCCGGACGGCATCGACTGGTAGATCGAGGTGCCGATCAGCGGGTGGACGAAGTCCAGCCGGCCGCTGGGGTTGGTGAAGAGCACCCGGTGCTTGCGCAGCCTGCGGATGGACTCCTCGGTCTCCGCGGGGCCCTGGGCGGAGATGCTGGACACCAGGCTCTGCTTGATGTCGGTGCCGAGCAGCGCGGCGGCCCAGGCGAACCGCAGGGTGGTCGGACCGAGCTTCTCCAGCCAGTACTGGAGCGTCATGCCCTTGGCGGCGGCGGCGAGATCGTGCAGCCGCGGGGCGTTCTCCTCAATCGGGTCGAGGCACTGCTCACGGACCTCGCGCAGCAGCCGCTCGGTGTCGTGCGGGTTGCCGCCGGTGACGGCCCAGACCTGACGGCAGAAGGCGTCGTCGGCCTCCGGGCCGAGGACGTCGTAGACCAGCTCGGCGACCGAGGCGGGGTTGAGCGGACGGAGCTGGTGGTGCCGCTCGGCCCGGGCCTCGATCTGCTGCTGGTAGACCCGGGCCTCGTCGGTGAACTCGTCCCGGTGGGCGAAGACCAGCAGGACCGGGAGATGCCGGGCCCGGACGGCGAACGAGGCGAGCCAGGTGAGCGATTCGAGGTCGGCCCAGTGCAGGTCGTCGACCACCATCACCAACGGCGCCCGCCGTGGGGCGAGTTGGGTGAGGACGTAGTCGAGTCCGTCGCGGACGCCCTGCGGGTCGAGCCGCTCCACCTCGCCGGAGGGCGGCACCAGCCCGACGGCCGGGCCGACGATGCCGTACCAGCCGCCGAACACCTCGCCGCGCTCGGCCTCGGTCAGGCCGCCGAGCACCGGGAGGAGCAACTGCCGTAGGACGTGGAACGGTTCCTTGATCTGGCGCTCGCCACCACGGCCGGAGAGGACGGTGCAGGACTTCTGGAGTTTGGCCAGCCGTCGGACCTCGTCCAGTACGGAGGTCTTGCCGAAGCCGCCGGGGGCCGAGAACACCAGCAGCTCGCCGATCTCGGTGCCGCCCGCCTCGAACTCCCGGCACAGCTTGGTGAGTGCCTGCTCGGCCGAGCGGAGCTCCGAGTCGCGCTCGTGCAGGGCCGTCCGAGGCTCTCCGGCGCCCTGCCCGTGCTCGCCCTCACCCTTCAGCTCGCTCTGCTGTTCGGCCACTGCCGCGCCTCCGCCTCGCCGATCCGTCGTCCTCAAGCCGAGACTAGCGCCGTGCGCGCCCCCATGGGAGGCATTCGCGCAGGCCGGAGACACTTGTAGGGTTCGAGCCGGGTGCCACGGGCAAATGCCCTGATACCTCTAACGTCTGATGATCCGATCAGATACTCTTCGCCCGCGTGGGCCCAGTTGATCATTGCCACGTACAGAACGCAGGGAAACACCAGGCACAGCACCGAACCTTCAGCAGCGCCGGGAGTCCGATGTCCGACGACACCTCACTTGAGCTTTCGTTCCCCCACCGTCGCAGCCCCCATCACGCCCAGGCCGCCGCCCACCACCAGGAGTGGCTCCGCCGCCACCGCGAACTGGCCACCGGTACCAACGAGTTCACCTATGCCCACTGGGACGTCGCCGAACTCGCCGCGGTGAGCTACCCCGAATGCTCGGCCGAGGATCTCGGCCTGGCCACCGACCTCATGGGCTTCTACTTCCTCTTCGACGACCAGTTCGACGGCCCCCTCGGCCGCCGGCCCGACCAGGTCGCCCGGATCTGCGACCGGCTCACCGCAATCGTGCACGGCGCCCGCCCGGCCGGCACCTCGGCGGTCGAGCGCGCCTTCGCGGACCTGTGGCGACGAAGCATCAAGGGCATGCCACCCCGCTGGCGGGCCCGCGCCGCGTACAACTGGGAATGGTACTTCGCGTGCCACCCCTCCGAGGCCGCAGGACGAATTTCTGGCCAAATTCCCGATCGGGAGGCATATCTGATGCTCCGTCGGGGAACGGCGGCGATGGAGACCATCTTCGACATGATCGAACGCCTCGGCCGGTTCGAGGTGCCCCAGACGGTCTTCCACCACCCGCTGCTCCGACAGCTTCGCCAGCTCGCCGCCGACATCCCCTCGCTGAGCAACGACGTCCGCTCGTTCCCGATGGAGGCGCCGCGCGGCGACGTCTGCAACCTGGTGATGATCGTCCAGCAGGAGCGCGGCTGCCCGGCGGAGGAAGCTGGCTCGGTGGTGCTCGCGGAGGCGCAGCTGATGATCGACCGCTTCACCGAACTGAGATCCGAACTCCCCGATGCCTACCGTTGGTTGGCCTTGGACCAGTCCGAACGGGCGGCCGCCCGGCGGTACGCCGACGGGCTGGCGAACTGGCTGGCCGGCTATCTGCGGTGGGAGGCGCGGACGGGCCGGTACGAGCTGGGCTGAGCCTCGACCGGCGGTCCACCACGCACCATGGCGGGCCGGGCAGCACGCGGCTACTGTGCAGCGCGGGGGACGGACTCCCCCGCGCTGAGCACGTGTCAGATCCTTCCGCCGGGCCTCCGACGAGGCCCCTCGCGTCTCCCCGGGCGGGCCGGGGCGGCGCCCTTCGCAGCAGGGAGACACCCACGCCATGACGGTCTACCAGCCCCCGGGTCAGCCCGGCAGTGTCGTCAACTACCGTGCCCGGTACGAGCACTGGATCGGGGGTGAGTGGACGCCCCCGGTGCGCGGGCAGTACTTCGAGAATCCCACCCCGGTGACCGGCCAGGTCTTCTGCGAGGTCGCGCGCGGCACCGCCGAGGACATCGAGGCGGCCCTCGACGCCGCACACGCCGCCGCCCCCGCCTGGGGCCGGACCTCGCCGGCCGAGCGGGCCCAGGTCCTGCTGCGGATCGCCGACCGGATGGCCGAGCACCTGGAGGAGCTGGCGGTCGCCGAGAGCTGGGAGAACGGCAAGCCGGTGCGCGAGACGCTGGCCGCCGACCTGCCTCTGGCGATCGACCACCTGCGCTACTTCGCCGGGGCACTGCGGGCCCAGGAGGGCGGGCTCTCGCAGATCGACGAGGACACCGTCGCCTACCACTTCCACGAGCCGCTGGGCGTCGTCGGGCAGATCATCCCGTGGAACTTCCCGCTGCTGATGGCCATCTGGAAGCTGGCCCCGGCGCTGGCGGCCGGCAACGCGGTGGTGCTCAAGCCGGCCGAGCAGACTCCCGCCTCGATCCTGCTGCTGATGGAGCTGGTCGCCGACCTGCTGCCACCGGGTGTGGTGAACGTGGTGAACGGCTTCGGGGTGGAGGCCGGCAAGCCGCTCGCCGCCAGCCCCCGGATCCGCAAGATCGCCTTCACCGGCGAGACCACCACCGGCCGGCTGATCATGCAGTACGCGAGCGGGAACCTGATCCCGGTCAGCCTGGAGCTCGGCGGCAAGAGCCCGAACCTGTTCTTCGCCGACGTCGCCGCGCAGCAGGACGCCTTCTACGACAAGGCGTTGGAGGGCTTTGCGATGTTCGCCCTCAACCAGGGCGAGGTGTGCACCTGTCCGAGCCGGGCGCTGATCCAGTCCTCGGTCTACGACCGCTTCCTGGGGGACGGCCTGGAGCGGGTCCGGGCGATGCGCCAGGGCAACCCGCTGGACACCGACACCATGGTCGGTGCCCAGGCGAGCAACGACCAGCTGGAGAAGATCCTCTCGTACATCGACATCGGCCAGGCCGAGGGCGCCAAGGTGCTGGCGGGCGGTGAGCGGGTGGACCTCGGCGGGGCGCTGTCGGGCGGCTACTACGTGGCGCCGACGGTCTTCGAGGGCGACAACAGCATGCGGATCTTCCAGGAGGAGATCTTCGGCCCGGTGGTCGCGGTGACCCGCTTCGAGGACTTCGAGGACGGCATCGGGATCGCCAACGACACCCTGTACGGGCTGGGTGCGGGCGTCTGGAGCCGGGACGGCAGCGTGGCCTACCGCGCGGGCCGGGCCATCCAGGCCGGGCGGGTGTGGACCAACTGCTACCACGCCTACCCCGCCCACGCCGCGTTCGGCGGTTACAAGAACTCCGGGATCGGCCGGGAGAACCACAAGATGATGCTCGAGCACTACCAGCAGACCAAGAACCTGCTGGTCAGCTACTCGCCGCAGGCGCTGGGGTTCTTCTAGGATGCGTCCCTCCCAGGTGGCCGTGACGCCGGAGGCGGCCGAGCTGCTGCGGCGGCTGAGCGGTGAGCACGGGCCGCTGATGTTCCATCAGTCCGGCGGCTGCTGCGACGGCTCCGCGCCGATGTGCTACCCGGCCGGGGAGTTCCTCACCTCGGCCGCCGACCACCTGCTCGGCGAGCTGCTGGTGGACGGGCTGGAGCCCGTCCCGGTCTGGATGGCGCGCGACCAGTACGCGTACTGGTCGCACACCCACCTCACCATCGACGTGGTGCCCGGCCGGGGCAGCGGCTTCTCCCTGGAGAGCCCGACGGGCCTGCGCTTCCTGACCCGCTCACGGCTGCTGACGGATGCGGAGGCCCAGGCCCTGGGGCGTTAGCCGGTACGCGCTCACCCCGTGAGGAGCTGCGCCTTCGCCACGGCGAACTCCTCCGGGGTGAGCAGTCCCTGCTGGACCAGCTGCCCCAGCTCGGTCAGCCGGGCCGCGAGATCGGAGCGGGCCGCGAGGTCGGAGCGGGCCCCGAGGTCGGGCCGGGCGGCGCTGTGCCCGGCGGCGTACGCGGCTCCGCCGACCACCAGGCCGCGCACCAGCGGCGCCCCCGGCGGGCGGACGGCGCGGACCGGCCGGATCGGGCGCATGGGTCGGAACATGAGTCCTCACTCTCCGGCCGCGACGCGCGCCCGGGCGACGCGTACGGCCTCTTCGATGTTCTCCGGCGGGATCCGGACGCCCGAGGCGATCCGCCCACCGACCGCCCGCAGAGCCTCGGCCGCCTCCTGGGCCCACACGTGCTCGATCAGCACCAGCAGCGCCACCGTGCCGGGCTCCAGCAGCTCGGCCGCCTCCTGCGCGTCCTCGGGGCCGATCAGTGGCAGCTCGTGCCTGCCGCCCGCGACGACGCCCTTCAGGTGCTCGAAGTCCGCGAGCTCACCGTAGGTGGCCTCGCCGTCGGCATGGCGGGTGACGACCAGTGAGTCGATCACCCGGATGTCCCCGGCGGTGCGCAGCTTGACCAGCGCCGCCGCGGCCGGCGCGGTGATGGTCTCCTGCGGGAACGTCAGGACGAGCAGTTCGGCCGGCCCCATCCCAGGGCTCCCTTCCGGTCGGGATTCCGCCATATCGGGATCCAAGCACACGTACGGTGACAGATCGGGGAAGGCCGAAGCCGCACCTCCGGTCGGAGCAGCGCGGAGTGCGCGGGCACTCACCCTGTGCGACGGTGCTGTCGCCCCATCATCCGTAAGGAGACAGCAGATGACCATCGCCACGGCGAAACTCTCGAACCCCGCCGTCCGCGCCCTCGTCGCCGCGATCAACGCCGGCGACCGCGAGGCCTTCCTGGGCCTGCTCACCCCGGACGCGACGATGTCCGACGACGGGTCGGACCGCGACGTCCAGGAGTGGATCGACAAGGAGATCTTCTCCTCCCACGGCCACATCGAGGTGCGGTCCGAGTCGGACGGCGGCCTCGCCCTGGTCGCCAACTACCGCAACGAGACCTGGGGCGAGATGCGCACGGCATGGCGGTTCACCGTGACGGACGGCGGGAAGATCAGCCGCTTCGAGACCGGCCAGGCCTGAGATCGGATTGGTGAAGCGCTTCGACAGCGGGTCTGGACACAGTCCAAGTGCCTCTCTAAGCTCTCCGGGCAGGACAGCATCGAGCCGCACACAGGACATTGTCGAAGCGCTTCACCACCCGGCGCCCGGCAGCGTCGCGAGATGGAGCACCACATGGTCACGCTCGCCCAGGTCGCCCGGCACGCCGGGGTGTCCCCGAGTACGGTCTCGTACGTCATCAGCGGCAAGCGGTCCATCTCCCAGGACACCCGGCTGCGGGTCGAGCGCAGCATCGCCGAACTCGGCTACCACCCGCACGCGGGGGCCCGGGCGCTGGCGAGCAACCGGTCGAACGTGATCGCGCTGATGATCCCGCTGCGCACCGACATGTTCGTGCCGGTGATGATGGAGATCGCCATCGCCATCACGACCACCGCCCGCCGGTACGCGCACGACGTCCTCCTGCTCACCAGCGAGGAGGGCCCGTCCGCCGTCAAGCGGATCGCGGGCAGCGGGCTCGCCGACGCGATGATCCTGATGGACGTCGAGCTGGAGGACGAGCGGATCCCGCTGCTGCGGCAGACCGGCGCGGCGGCCGCCCTGATCGGGCTGCCGGCCGACCCCACCGGGCTGACCTGCGTCGACCTGGACTTCGAGGCGACGGGCCGGCTGGCCGCCGACCACCTGGCCGATCTCGGCCACCGCGAGGTGGCACTGATCGGCGCGGCGGAGTCGGTCTACCGGCGGCATACCGGGTTCGCCGAGCGCACGCTCGCGGGCTTCCGGCAGCAGGCCTCCGCGCGTGGCCTGAGCTACCTGCACCGCCCCTGCGGCAACGGCCACGAGGCGGCGAGCGGCACGCTCTCCCGCATCCTCGAGGAGCGCCCGCACACCACCGGCTTCGTGGTCCAGAACGAGACCGCACTGCCCCATCTGCTCAGCCAGCTCCGGCAGTCGGGCCGGGCCGTCCCCGAGGACGTCTCGGTGGTCGCGATCTGCCCGGACGACGTCGCCCTCCACTCAGCCCCGCAGCTCACCTCGGTCTCCATCCCCGCCCAGGAGATGGGCCGCCGGGCGGTCGAGCTGGTGATGGCCCAGGCCGCCGGACAGCAGACCTCGGGCCTCACCCTGCTCGGCCCCACCCTCACCGTCCGGGAGAGCAGCGGGCCCGCCCCGCAGATCTCCTGACGCACCATCAGTTCCCACGGGCCCCTCGCGCGCATCGCCGATCACCACCCCCGGCCCACGGGCGCACCCCGCGCCCGTACCCACCGATCCCGCCCGCCGTCCCGCCCCGCCCGGCCGACGGCGCGCCCCGCCCTGCCCGCGCGCACCCAGGAGCCCCCGTGAAGCACCCCCTGCCCGTCCCCCCGCCGGAGAAGCCCGAGGCACCCGGAGTGCTGCGCGAGGCCGCCGGCGCGCTGGAGTGGCACGGCCATCTGGAGACCCTGCGTCTGGAGCCCTGGGGCCCGGACGCGGTCCGGGTGCGCGCCGTCCGGGGCGGCAGGATCCAGCCGGACCTGCCCGGTGCCCTGCTCCCGGAGGCTCCGCAGGCCGAGGCCGTTCTCAAGATCGAGGGCGCCGTCGGCCGGATCGTCAACGGCGCCATCACCGCCGAGGTGACGGACCGGGGCGTCGTACGCTTCCTGCGGACCGCCGACGGCAGCGAGTTGCTCTCCGAGCAGCCCGCCCACTTCTGGTGGCCCGGCGCCCGGCTCTACAGCCCCACCGGCAACGGCTACCACCGCCTGGAGCAGCGCTTCGCCGCGTACGAGGGCGAGAAGCTCTACGGCCTCGGCCAGCACCGCCACGGCCTGCTGGACCAGAAGGGCGCGACCGTCGACCTGGTGCAGCGCAACGCCCAGGTCAGCATCCCCGTCCTGCTCTCCGACCGGGGCTACCTGCTGCTCTGGAACAACCCGGCCGTCGGCCGGGTCGAGCTCGCCGTCAACGGAACTCGCTGGGTCGCCGACAGCGCCCGGCAGTTCGACTACTGGATCACCGCGGGTATGCCCGCCGATTCGCTCGCCCGGTACGCCGACGCCACCGGCCACTCCCCCGAACTCCCCGGCTGGGCCGCCGGGTTCTGGCAGTGCAAGCTGCGCTACCGGACCCAGGACGAACTCCTCGCGGTGGCCCGGGAGTACCGGCGGCGCGGGCTTCCCCTCTCCGTCATCGTCAACGACTTCTTCCACTGGACCCACCTGGGCGACTGGAAGCTCGACCCGGCCGAGTGGCCCGATCCGGACGCCATGGTGCGGGAGTTGGAGGAGATGGACGTCAAGCTGATGGTCTCGGTCTGGCCATCCGTCAGCCCGCTCAGCGAGAACCACGCCGAGCTGGAGCGCCGGGGCCTGCTGATCGGCACCGAGTACGGTCCGATGGCGCACGCCGAGTGGCCGGACAAGGGGGTGGCGTCCACCGTCCAGGTCGCCTTCTACGACGCGACCCACCCGGAGGGCCGGGAGTTCGTCTGGGAGAAGGTCAGACGGAACTACCTCGCCCACGGCATCAAGCTCTGGTGGCTGGACGCCTGCGAGCCCGAGATCAACCCCGGCCACCAGGCCAACCTCCGCTACCACGCGGGCCCGGGCCTGGAGGTGGCCAACCTCTACCCGCGCGAGAACGCCCGCACCTTCTACGAGGGCATGCACGCGGCCGGCGAGACCGAGGTGGTCACGCTCAACCGCTCCTCCTGGGCCGGTGCGCAGCGCTACGGAGCAGCGCTGTGGTCCGGCGACATCGGCACCGACTTCGCCACCCTGCGCGACCAGATCAAGGCCGGGCTCAACGTGATGCTCTCCGGCATCCCGTGGTGGACCACCGACATCGGCGGCTTCCACGGCGGTGACCCGGACGACCCGGCGTACCGCGAGGTCATGGTGCGCTGGTTCCAGTACGGCACGTTCTGCCCGTTGTTCCGCCTGCACGGCTACCGGGAGCCGTGGATGAAGCTCGGCCCCGAGATGACCGGCGGGCCCAACGAGGTCTGGTCGTACGGGGAGCAGGCGTACGGCATCCTCAGCTCCTACCTGCACCTGCGCGAGCGGCTGCGCCCGTACCTGCTGGCGCAGATGCGGCACACCGCCGCGACCGGGGTGCCGCCGATGCGCCCGCTGTTCCTGGAGTTCCCGTCCGACCGGGCGAGTTGGGAGGTCGGGGACCAGTTCCTGCTCGGGCCCGACCTGCTGGTCGCGCCGGTCACCGAGGCCGGCGCGCGCGAGCGCGAGGTGTACCTGCCCGCCGGCGCCGACTGGCACGACGCCTGGACGGGCGAGATCCACCCGGGCGGGCGGACCGTGACGGCCGACGCTCCGCTGGACCGCATTCCGCTGTACCTCCGGGACGGCGCCGAGCTGCCGATCCTGACGAACGACTGACGCCCCGTGGCAAGGAGGCCACCATGCATCCCATCGCAACGGTCAACCGGACCCGAACCGCTCCCCCCGCGCCGCACCGGCACGCGGCCGGACTGCTCGCGCCGGAGGAGCACCAGCTGCTGCTGCTCCTCGCGGAGGGCCTGCCGCTGGACGCCATCGCCCGCCGGCTCGCCACCTCCAGCCGGACGCTGCGCCGCCGGATCCGGGTGCTCTGCGACCGGATCGGCGTCCGGACCCCGCTGCAGGCGGCGGTCTGGGCGGCGCGGCGCGGCCTGATCTGACGCCTCGTCGGAACACTCCCGGCGGCTGTACACCGACGCCGTCCGAGCCGTGGACGCCGTGCGCGGACTGGACGTCGTGGACGCCGACCGGGTCGTCGTCAGCGGCGCCAGCCAGGGCGGCGGGGTCGCGCTGGCCGCCGCCGCGCTGGCCGACGGCCTGGTGGCGGGTGCCATGATCGACGTGCCGTTCCTGCAGCACTTCCGGCGGGCGGTCGAGGTCGCCGGCTCCGGCCCGTACCCGGAGATCACCGACTACCTGCGCCGGCACAGCCGGGACAAGGTCGCGCAGACCTTCCGTACGCTCTCCTACTTCGACGGTGTCCACCTGGCCTCGCGGGCGAGCGCTCCGGCGCTGTTCAGCGTCGGACTGATGGACCCGGTCTGCCCGCCGTCCACCGTGTTCGCCTCGTACAACCGGTACGGCGGGGAGCGGGAGATCGAGGTCTGGGAGTTCGCCGACCACGGCGGCGGCCAGGCCTCGCAGGAGCGGCGTCAGCTGGAGTGGCTGCGCGACCACGGCCTGGGCGTCAAGGGGTGGGCGTCTGCGCGGCGGCTCAGGCCAGGCACTTGCGGACGGCGGCGATCAGGGTCCGCGAGCGGATGTCGCCCGTCACGCCCGGCTGCATGCCGTTGGTGACGTACCCGAAGCCGATCCCCAGCTCGGGGTCGGCGAAGCCCAGGGAACCGCCACGTCCCGGGTGGCCGAAGGCCGCCGGTGAGGACATCGGCGAGGTCGGGCCGTGCCGGAAGAAGCCCAGTCCGAACGAGGTGTTGATGATCAGCACCTTGTCCGGGCCGCTGACGGCCGGCCCGATCGCCTCGTGGAGCAGCTCCGGGCCGAACAGCGCCGGCATCAGCTCACCGGGGGCGCCGCCGTGCCGGTCGGCCGCCCCGATCAGCGCCGCGTAGAAGCGGGCGACCGAGCGAGCGGTGCCGATGCCGCCCGCGCCGGGGATCTCGACGGCCTGCACGGCCGGGTCGTTGAGGTCCACGGCCGGGCGCACCGAGGCGAACGCACGGGCCGTCAGCGAGTACGGATCCTGATAGGCGTTCACCACGGCCTGCTTGGGCCGGACCTTCAGGCCGCTCGGGCCCGCGTGGGCGGCCTCGGGCGCGGGCAGGTCGACCAGCCGGCCCACCCTGGGCCGGGCGGCGGCCGGCAGGCCGATCCACAGGTCGAGGCCGAGCGGGCGGGCGATCTCCTCGGCGAAGTACTGGCCCACGCTGCGCCCGCTCGCGCGGCGGACCACCTCACCGACCAGCCAGCCGAAGGTGTACGGGTGGTAACCGTGCGCGGTGCCCGGCTCCCAGGCCGGGGCCTGTGCGGCGACGGCGGCCGTGGCGGGCTCCCAGGCGATCACGTCCTCGACCCGCAGCGGCACGTCCAGCGCGGGCAGCCCCGCCTGGTGGGAGAGCAGCCAGCGGACGGGCACCCGCTCCTTGCCGGCCGCCTTGAACTCGGGCCAGTACGAGGCCACCGGCGCGTCGAGGTCCAGCCGCCCCTGCTGGACGAGGTGCAGTGCGGCGGCCGCCGTCAGGCCCTTGGTGACCGAGCGAAGCACCTGCGCGGTGTCCGCCGTCCAGGCGACGGCCGGAGCGGGCCGCCCACCGACCTCGGGGCTGGCGTCGCCGCCCCAGAGGTCGACCACCTTGCGGCCGTCCAGGTAGAGCGCGAAGGCCGCGCCGAGCTCGCCGTAGTCGCGGAAGTTCTGCGCGAAAGCCTCCCGTACGGGCTCGAAGCCCTCCGCCGCCTCGCCCCAGATCTCCACCACTGCGTGCCGCCTTCGTGCTCGTACGTCTCCGGTTCGAACGATAGTCGGACCGTCCGGCGGGCGCCGAGTCGGTACCGTGTGCCGCATGACGAACCCCGCTGAAGAGCTGCTGGACGTGGTGGACGCGCAGGACCGGGTCATCGGGACGGCCCCGCGCGGCGAGGTGTACCGGCAGGGGCTGACGCACCGTTGCGTCTTCATCCTGGTCCGCGACCCGCAGGGCCGGGTCTTCACCCACCGGCGGACGGACACCAAGCTCTTCGCACCGGGCGCCTACGACTGCTTCGTCGGCGGCGTGGTCGGCGCCGGGGAGACCTATGCGAGCGCCGCCGTGCGGGAGGCCGAGGAGGAACTCGGGGTCAGCGGCATCGAGCCGCGCCCGCTGTTCAAGTTCCTCTTCGAGAAGGGCCCGCTCTCCTGGTGGTGCGACATGTACGAGGCGGTCTGGGACGGCCCGGTCTCGCCCCAGGTCGAGGAGGTCGCCTGGCACGGCTGGCTGACCGAGGAGGAGCTCGGGCAGCGGCTGGCGGAGTGGGAGTTCGTCCCGGACGGCCGCGAAGCCTACCGGCGCTACCTGGAGTTCCGGTCGGCCTGAGCCTCTGCCGCGGGGTCCCAGTCGGGGTGCTCGCGGACCGCCCAGAGCTCGTCCACGCTGCCGGTGCGCATGCCGCGCCTGGCCTCCGGGTCCCTGGCAGCCAGGTAGAGGTGTCCGGCGATCACCACGGCCAGTGCGAGCGTCAGCCAGTCGTGGACGAAGGTGGCGCCGGTGCGCCAGACCAGCGGGGCGACATTGGTGAACCACATCAGCAGCCCGCTGCCGAGCATCACCAGCACCGCGCCGGCCGTCCACGCCGCGTACAGCTTCTGCCCGGCGTTGAACTTGCCCGAGCGGCGATGGAACGAGCGGTGGCGTACGGCGCGCAGCCAGGCCCGGTCGTACGGGGCGAAGCGGTTCAGCCGGGACAGGTCGGCGCGCAGCGCGCGGGAGGCCAGTCCGAGCAGCAGCGGCACCGGCAGGGCCAGGCCGCACCACTCGTGCACGACCACCACGAGCCGGCGGCGGCCGACCAGCTGCGAGACCGGCGGGTAGTACAGGGCGAGGGCGGTCGCCAGACAGACGAGCATCAGGGTGGCGGTGGCCCGGTGGACCCAGCGCTCGGCGCGGGTGAACCGGGGCACCAGCCCCGGGGAGTCAGCCGGTCGGGGCATCGTCGCGCCCGTTGGAGCGGCCGACCCAGGCGTCGACGTCATAGCCGTAGTGCTCCCAGTAGCCGGGTTGGACGGTGGGGGTGAGGGTGATGCCCGAGAGCCACTTCGCGGACTTGTAGAAGTACATCGGCGCGACGTAGAGCCGCACCGGGCCGCCGTGCTCGTGGCTCACCGGCCTGTCCTGCATTCGCAGGCAGACCAGCACGTCGTCCCGGCGGGCCTGATCGAGGGTCAGGCTCTCGGTGTACGTCCCGTCGAAGCAGCTGAACCGGACGGCGGTGGCCCCCGGCCGGACGCCCACCTGGTCGAGCAGGTCGGCCAGCCGGACGCCCTCGAAGGGCGTGCCGGGCACCCGCCAGCCGGTGACGCACTGCACGTCGTGCACGATCCGGCGCTGCGGCATCGCCTGCAGATCGGCCAGCCGGTAGGTGGCCGGGCGGTCCACCAGGCCGTCGACGGTGAGCGTGTAGTCGGCGGCCGTCCGGGTCGGCACCGAGCCGACCACGGAGTAGTAGCGGAAGCCGCCGCCACCGGGCAGCAGGTCGCTCAGCCCCGTCGGGTCCTTGCTGGTCACGCTCTCGACGGCCCGCTGCAGATAGGGCCCGGCCGCCGCGCCGGCGACCCCGAGCCCGAGCATGCCGAGGACCACCCGCCGCCCGACCGGTGCTCCGGTGGATTCAGTCACACACCGATTCGACCAGGTCAGCGGCTCCGGGGCCAGGCCGGAGGCTCGTACGTCAGAGTTTCGTCATCTTCGCCGTCCTCGTCCCGGCGTCCTCCGCCCGGCCCGGGTGCCGGGGCGGGAGCCGGATAGGGTGAGCGCCATGGCTTCCCGTACACCGCCGGTGGCGGATCGGTCCGAGGACGAGCGGCCCGCTGCAGAGCGGACGCCGCGGCGCAGGCTGAGTGTCGACGAGCGGCGGGAGCAGCTGATCGCGGTCGCACTGGAGCTGTTCAGCAAGCATCCGCCGGAGGAGGTGTCGATCGACGACATCGCAGCGGCGGCCGGGGCCTCCCGGCCCCTGGTGTACCACTACTTCCCGGGAAAGCAGGCGCTCTACGAGGAGTCGCTGCGGCGCGCCGGGCAGGAGCTGGCGGGGCGCTTCGAGGAGCCGGCCGAGGGGCCGCTGTCGGAGCGGCTGTACCGGGTGATGGGGCGGTACCTGGACTTCGTCAACAGCCATGGGCCGGGCTTCGCCGCCCTGCTGCGCGGCGGATCGGTGGCGGCCAGCCCGGGGACGAATGCGGTGATCGACGAGGTGCGGCGGGCCGCGCACGACCAGATCCTGTCGCACCTGGCGATCGCGGAGCCGAGCGCGGGCCTGCGGCGCACCGTCCGGGCCTGGATCGCCAACGCCGAGATCACCTCGCTGGAGTGGCTCGGCGAGCGGGCCGTGCCGAGTGAGGAGCTCCAGCTGCAGCTGGTCCAGGAGTTCGTGGCGGCCCTGACGCTGACCGCCGCCCGCGAGCCGGCGCTGGCGGCCGAGCTGGCGGGCTTCTTCGCGGCGGAGCAGCCCGACGGTCCCACCGGCCGCCTGGTCCGCGAGCTGACCGGCCTCCTCACGGTCCCCGGCCTGGCGGACACCCTGGGGCGCCTGGCCACGGCGTAGGACCAATCAGCTCAGGGCAACCACAGCAGGGGCGCGTGGGGGCACCTCCCGGCCGAAGGCTGGGGGAGAACTGCGCGCGCAACCGTGCAGCGACGTAGAGGGCTGGTCGCGCAGTTCCCGCGCCCCTGTGGTTGGCCCGTACTCCGAAGGACGGCCGTGTGCCGGAGTGTCAGCGGTTTCTGATAGAAAGTGGACGGAATTTCTGCTCGAGAGCGAGGGGGGCTCAGCACCATGACTCAGGACGGCTTCGCGAGCGCGGAGCGGATCGGGGCCACGCTTGACGTGCTGGCCGAGACGCTGCTCGCCGAGCGGGCAACGCACTACCCGGCCGCCTCCCTGACCAATTTCCGCCGCACCGCCCACCCCTCGGCCGCCGCACTCTTCGGTCTGCGGCTCAGCCGCGGCGGGCCCGGCCTGCTGACGGTCCGCGGTCTCGGTACGGTCGTCGAGGGCAGTACGGCCCGTCCGGCCCAGCCCGACACCGGTGCCGCCGCGGAGTTGCTGGCCCGGTACGGCGGCGGCGCGGTGCGCGGCGTGTTCGCCTCTGCTGACGGCCTCTCGGCCGAGCAGTTCCAGCTTCCCGTCACGGCGGAGAGCTCCGACGACAAGTTGCGCCCGCCCTTCCCTGCCGTGCTGGCCGAGTTGGCCTCGGAGCGGGAGATCGCCGCTCCCGAGGAGCTGTCGACGGGTGCGGGCGTCGAGGTCCGGCTGGTGGTTCCGTCGGTCTTCCACCCGCTGGCCCCTCGGGGCAACAGCAGCGCTCGGGCCGCGCAGCTGGCCGAGGTGACCGAGGAGCTCTTCGCCGGTGGTGACAGCGTCGCCCGCAAGGAGTGGGCCGTGCTCACCGCCGCGCTGGCGCAGCCGCTCCGCTCGGCCAACGCGGTCTTCGCCGGTATCGCCGCGCTGCGGGTCGACGGCCGGCCGAGCCACGCCTCGCTGGTCGTCTCGCTGACCCGCCGCCCCGGCCAGGTCGGCGAGCTGGCAACCCAGTTGGCGGACGCCCGGCCGCACGCGGAGGTCTGGACGGTGCTGCTCCCGGCCGGCCCGGCCGCGGTGCTGGTCGAGTCCAGGACGGCGCCGGTGCCGGCCTCCCTGACGCGCGACGGGCAGCAGCAGTGGGCGGTGAGCTCGGTGGCGGAGGCCTTCCTCCCGCTGCCGGACGGCGTCTCGGTGCTGACCGTTCAGCTCGGCACGGTCCAGTCGGAGGACTGGGAGCTGTACGCGGCCGCGTTCGCCGAGACCCTGAAGAGCGTGCAGCTGGGGTGGGACGGCGTGGTCGCCGCCCAGCCCGCCTCGCAGGTCCAGGCCGAGCCGTACGTGGAGCCGTACCCCGAGCCGACGGCCGAGCCGACGGCCGAGCCGTACGCCGAGCCCTTCGCTCAGCCCTCGGCCCAGGCGGAGGTCCCGGCGCAGCCGGTGGCCGCGCCGCCCGTGCCGTCGTTCCCTCCGGCCGTGCCGCCGACGCCTGCCGTGGCCGAGCAGCCGCCGCTGAAGGGCACGCCGGTCCGGGTGCCTCCGGCGGACTTCAACCCCTTCGCGCCGCCCGCTCCCCCGGCCCAGGCGCCGGCCGCAGGCGAGGAGGGCGCTCCCGGCAAGGGCACGCCGGTGCGCGTACCGCCACCGGACTTCAACCCCTTCGCGGCCTCGACCACCTCGGCTGTTCCTGCCGCCGCCGCTCCGGCCCCGGTGGCCGCCGCACCGGTTCCCCAGCCCCAGGCCGTGGACCCGTTCGGCACGGTGACGAACAACCAGCCGCTGGATCCGTTCGGCACGGTGACCACGGGCTCGTCGGCACCGGCGGCACCGACCGTGGCGGCCCCCACCTTCGCGCCTTCGGTGCCCGCGCCGGCCGCACCCGCGGCGCCCCCGGGGCCGGGCAAGGGCACGCCCGTGCGCGTACCGCCGCCGGACTTCAACCCCTTCGCGCCGCCCGCTCCTCCGGCTGAGGCTGCGGCCGACGCCGAGGAGGCCGCGCCCGGCAAGGGCACCCCGGTCCGCATCCCGCCGCCGGACTTCAACCCCTTCGCCGCTTTGTCCGCTCCGGCCGCTCCCGCTGCTCCGGCGGCCCCGGCCGCACCGGAGCCTCCGGCGCACAACCCCTTCGGCTGAGTTCCGGTTTCGGCTCCGGCGGCCGGGTGGCAGCTACTGCCCCCCGGCCGCCGTGCGTTCGGCGATGAACTCGCCGACGCCGTCGAGCAGGCGCTGCAGGCCGAACTCGAAGAGGGTGTCCAGGCTGAGATCGATCTCGGGCAGGCCGGCCAGGCGCTGGAACATCGGGAACTCGTCGGTCTGGGTGACCGCGCTGAGCGCCGTGTCCCCGTGGGCCTCCATCCACTGATCCGCCGTCAGCCCGCTCTCCAGTTCCGCCTCGGCCTCGGCCTCGAAGTTCACCGCCAGCCCCCGGACGAAGGCCGCCAGCACGACGGCGATCCGCACGACCTCGGGCAGCGGCAGCCCCAGCCCGTCCACCGCGCTCATCGCCCGCTCGGTGTGGCGTGCCGCGTGCGGGGTCGCCACCGGTCGGGTGAAGGACATCACCTCGGCCAGCCAGGGGTGTTTCCGGTAGGCGTCCCACTGCAGACGGGCCACGCTCTCCAGCCCGGCCCGCCAGCCCGGAGGCAGCGCGGGCAGCGGTTCGTACCGTAGGGCCTCGTCCATCATCAGCGTCAACAGGTCCTCCTTGCCGGGCACATGCCGGTAGAGCGACATCGCCGCGGCGGTGAGGGCGGCGGCCGCCATCACCACGGCGGCGGCCACGGCCGCTCCGTGCATCCCGCTGTTGACTGCTCCCCGGGCTGAAGCCGGGGGGTCCAGCTTCTCGCCGTGGGATTTCTGACTCACGATGCCTTCCGCAGCTACGCTGCGGCGGGTCTTCCACGATCAACGCCAGCAGGGCACAGACCAGCCCTGATAAGCATCACGTGTGCGGAGTTCTTGTCCCTTGGGGAGGAGACTCCGCACGCGGTGCAGGTGTAGGTGCGCATTCCCGGCGGCAGTGCGTGCTTGGCTCTCGCTCCGCAGTGCGCGCAGTCCATCGTGGTGTGCGCGGGGTGGACCAGGTGCACGGTCCGGTGGTGCTTGCGGCCCATCTCGATCAGGGCCGTCCTGGTTGCGCCGATGGCGGCGTCAGCAGCCTTCTTGGCCATGGTGGACTTGGCGAGGAACTTCGGCTTGAAGTCCTCGACGGCGATTGCGTCGTGGTCGCGGACGACGGCTTTGGCCCACTTGCGTCCGGTGTCCCGGCGCTGGTTGGCGACCTTCTTGTGCAGCTTCGCGCGCCGGCGCTTGGCGTGCTTGTATCCCTTCGATCCGGGCCGGCCCTCGGCGGGTTTGCGCCGGGCCATCATCCGGTCGTACCGGGTCAGCTTCGCCTGTGCCTTCCTGCCGTGTTCGGCGTGGGGGAGGTCGTGCAGGTCGCTGGTGGTGGTCGCGGTCTCCTTCACCCCCCAGTCGATGCCGATCACACGGCCCGTGGCGGGCAGCGGCTCGGTGGTGGCGGGAACAACGAAGCTGGCGTACCAGTGTCCGACGCTGTCCTGGTAGACGCGCACGCTGGACGGGTCGGCGGGAAGGTCCCGCGACCACACCACCACCAGCACGACGCCGCCCGCCAGATGAAGACGGCCGTCCTTGATCCGAAAACCCCGCCGGGTGAAGTTCAGGCTCGGAAGCGCCTCGCGCTTCTTCTTCGGCTTCGGCATCCCGGCCCGCTGCCGAACCGGCAGCTTCGCCTTGATGTCCTTCTGCGCCTTCGCGCGGGACCTGGCGAAGTCCCGGATGATCTGCTGCTGCGGCACCGAGCTGCCCTCGCGCAGCCACCCCATCGCGGCTCGGGCCTCGGTCAGCATCTTGTCGAGCTGCGCCGGACCGCATGTCCGCTTGTCCGCGCCGTCGGGCCGGTTGCGGTTCCAGATGTGGGTCTGCCGGGACTTGGCCACGCATTCGTTCCAGACCCACCGGCAGCGTCCCCACTCGCCCTCAAGCGCGGCAAGCGCGGTGGACGACATGCGCAGCCGGTAGGTGTACCGGGCGCGCCCGGCATCCTCCGCTATCTGCAGTGTCGTCATGGTGTCATAAGCGGGGGCATCCTCCGGTCATCCGGTGAACGACGCGCGGGCGGAGTGCACCAGGGCCTATCCCGCCTCGCCGGACAGGTGGCCGGCGACCGCGAGCGCACCGTCCAGGGTCTCGCAGGCAGCGTCCGGCACGCCGGGCAGCTCGCTGCGGTAGACGGCGGCACCGATGCTGCCCCCAGGACCGCCATGCCGAGCGCCATGCCGAGCGCCAGCCCCGAACTCCGGCCCGGGCCCCAGCAGTGCGGACGCCGTGCCCGCTCGGCCAGGATTCCTCCGGACGCTGGCTGACGTACCGTCAGTGCCGTGGGCCTGAGGACATACTGTCAGGTCCACGGCATTGGTGGTCCAGACCTATTGCCAGCGCACCGCCGTATCCCTACCCTCCAATGACACAGGACCTCCGCGGCAACCCGACGGCCCGGGACCTGCGCTCCGCGCTGCCCCAACAGCCGGAGTGCGCAGCACCTTTCGCACCTGACACCTCCCCACGGGTAGAGGAGCCGACGGCCCACTGACGGCCGGACGCTCCCGGACAGGAGCTCAACCATGCGCAGACGTCGGATCAGCCTCCCGCTGCTCGCCGCCGGGGCACTCATCGCCCCGCTGATCGCGGTGGCCCTGCCGGCCGGCACGGCCCATGCCGCCGGCGCCACCGCCACCTTCGCCAAGGACCAGGACTGGGGCACCGGGTACGGCGGCAGCTACACCATCAACAACGGCACCACCAGCACCATCAACGGCTGGACCCTGGAGTTCGACCTCCCGGCGAACAACAGCGTCGCCTCGCTCTGGAACGCCACGTACACCACCGCCGCCTCGCACGTGACGGTCAAGAACCCGAGCTGGCAGACCACCATCGCGCCGGGCGCCTCGTACAACTTCGGTTTCAACATCGCCTACTCGGGCGCCTACACCCCGCTGCTCAACTGCAAGTTGAACGGCCGGCCCTGCGACGGATCCGGCGGCGGCAGCGACACCACCGCGCCGAGTGTGCCCGGCGGTCTCAGGGTCACCGGCACCACCCAGACCTCGGCGAGCCTGTCCTGGACGGCCAGCACCGACAACGTCGGGGTGGCCGGCTACGACGTCTACCGGGGCACCACCAAGGTGGCCACCGTGACCGGCACCAGCGCCACGGTCAGCGGGCTCACCGCGGGGACCACGTACAGCTTCACCGTCCAGGCCTTCGACGCGGCCGGGAACCGCTCGGCCGCCGCCGGTCCGGTCTCCGCGACCACCCAGCCGACCACTCCGGACACCCAGGCGCCGACCGTACCCGGCACGCCCACGGTGACCGGCACGAGCTCCAGCAGCATCTCGCTGAGCTGGGCGGCCAGCACCGACAACGTGGGCGTCACGGCCTACGACGTGTACAACGGCTCCGCGCTCGCCACCACCGTCACCGGCACCTCGGCGACGGTCTCAGGGCTGGCCGCCGACACCTCGTACAGCTTCACCGTCAAGGCCCGGGACGCGGCCGGGAACACCTCCGCCGCCTCCGCCGCGGTGGCCGGCCGTACGCAGACCGGGGGCGGCACCTCGGCCGGTCTGAAGATCGGCTACTTCACCCAGTGGAGCATCTACGCCCGCGGGTACAGCGTGAAGCAGCTCGACACCTCCGGCTCGGCCGGGCGGCTGACCACGCTCAACTACGCCTTCGCCAACATCGACCCGACCAGCAAGAAGTGCTTCATCACCAACAAGGCGGCCGGCAACGACTCCGACCCGAACGCGGGTGACGGCGCCGGTGACGCCTGGGCCGACTTCGGCAAGGGCTGGGACGCCGGGACCTCGGTGGCCGGTACCACCGACACCTGGGACCAGCCGCTGGCGGGCAACTTCAACCAGCTCAAGCAGCTCAAGGCCAAGTACCCCAACCTCAAGATCCAGATCTCGCTGGGCGGTTGGTCCTACAGCAAGTGGTTCTCCGACGCCGCCGCCACCGACGCCTCCCGTAAGGCGCTGGTCAGCTCCTGCATCGACCTCTACCTCAAGGGCAACCTGCCGGTGATCGACGGTCGCGGCGGTACGGGCGCGGCGGCCGGCATCTTCGACGGCATCGACCTCGACTGGGAGTGGCCGAACTCCGAGGGCCACCTCGGCAACATCTACAAGCCCGCCGACAAGGCCAACTACACCCTGCTGGCCCAGGAGTTCCGCCGCCAGCTGGACGCGCTGGGCGCCACCAACGGCAAGCACTACACCCTGAGCGCCTTCCTTCCCGCCGACCCGGCCAAGATCTCCGCGGGCATCGACATCCCGGGCCTGTTCGGCCAGTTCGACTTCGCCACCGTCCAGGGCTACGACTACCACGGCGCCTGGGAGACGATGGCCAACCAGCAGTCGGCCATCAAGCTCCCGGCGAACGACCCGAGCACCTTCAAGTTCAGCTCCGAGATCGCCATCAACGCCTATCTGACGGGCGGCGCCCCGAAGAGCAAGCTGACGCTCGGCATCCCGTTCTACGGGCGCGGCTGGACGGGTGTCCCGGCGGGCAGCACGCATGGCCTGTTCCAGAACGGCACCGGCCCCGCGCCCGGCACCTACGAGGCCGGGTACGAGGACTACCACAAGCTCAAGGACCTTGCCACGACCGGTGGTTACACCATCTATCGGGACACCACGGCCGGCTTCGCGTACATCTACAACGGCTCGGTCTTCTACACCTACGACGACCCGACCGAGATCGCCCGCAAGACGGCCTGGATCAAGTCCCAGGGGCTGGCCGGGGCGATGGTCTGGTCCTTCGACGGTGACACGGCGAGCGGCGAGCTGATGGCCGCGGTGGACAACGGGCTGAAGTAAGACCGGTCGGTCCAAGCCCTCAGGCGCGGCGTGCCAGGTGCACCACATCCGGCACGCCGCGCCGCACCGGGATCTCCAGCGTGTGCACGTCCCGGAAGCCGGCCGTCCGCAGCGCCTTCTCGAAGGCGGCGGACGGCTGGGCGCTCCACACCGCCAGCACCCCGCCGGGTGCGAGCCGTCGCCGGGCGGCGGCGAGCCCGTCCGTCCCGTAGAGGCCGGCGTTGGAGTCGGTGACCGTCCAGTCCGGGCCGTTGTCGATGTCGAGGCAGAGCGCGTCGTACGTCTCGCCGTCGCCGGCCAGGTACGCGACCAGATCGGTGTGCAGCACCGCCACCCGGGGGTCGTCCAGAGCATGCTGCGAGAAGGCGGCCAGCGGTCCCGTCCGGTGCCAGTCGATGATCGCGCCCTCGCGCTCGGCCACCGCGATCCGGCCCCAGCGCGGCTCGGCGGCGGCGTACGCGAGCGAGAAGCCCACCCCCAGGCCGCCGATCAGCACGGACGGGCGGTCCACCGTGAGTTCGTCCAGGGCCGCCTGCATCAGCAGCCGCTCGGAGCGGCCGTCGGCGGTGTCCATCAGGAAGCAGCCGTTGGCGATGATCTCGAAATGCCCGCCGCGCTGCCTCAACACCACCTCGCCGTACGGCCCCTCGCGCCGGTCGAGCGTGACGGGGGCGTCCAGTCCGTCCCGGTCGGGGAGTACAGGCATGGCGGTCCTTCGAGCTGTCGGTGATCGTACCCGATCCGACTTTAACCCAGCCGGACGCACCGTCAGCCGACTGCTCAGGTGGTCAGCAGCACTCCCGCGTACGAGACCCCGGCCACCACCACCCAGGAGGCCAGCCCGAGCGCAGCGACCCTGCCCCCCGTACGGGCCAGCGAGGGGAGGTGGACGGCGCTGCCCAGGCCGAACAGCGCTGCCGCCAGCAGGAGTTCCTGACCGGTCTGCGCCAGGGTGAGCAGCCCGTCCGGGACGGTGGCGCAGGTGCGCAGCGCGATCATCGCGAGGAAGCCGAGCACGAAGAGCGGCACCAGCGGCGGCCGGCCGGCCTTTCCGCCCGACGGGCCCTTACGCCGGGCGACTGCCAGCGCCACCCCGGCGACCAGCGGCGCCAGCAGCATGACCCGCATCAGCTTGACCAGGACGGCTTCGCGCAGGGCGTCCGCCCCGCCGCTCTGCGCGGTGGCGACCACCTGCCCGACGTCGTGCACACTTGCCCCGACCCAGCGCCCGAACTCCGCACCCCCGAGCCCCAACGGGTGCTGCAGCAGCGGAAGTACGGCGATCGCGAGGGTGCCGCAGAGCGTCACCAGGGCGACCGAGGTCGCGACGTCCTCCTCGTCGCTGCCGGCGGCCTGGCTGACCGCGCCGATCGCCGAGGCGCCGCAGATCGAGTAGCCGGTGGCCACCAGCAGCGGCTGGTCACCGCGCAGGCCGAGGCGCCGACCCAGCCAGCAGGTGCCGAAAAAGGTCGCCGCGACGACGGCGAGCACCATCGCCACCGTGGCCCAGCCGAGCCCGAGCACGTCGCTCAGGCTGAGTTTGAGGCCGAGCAGCACGATGCCGGCCCGCATCAGCCGCTTGCCGGCCAGCGAGAGCCCCGGGCGGGCCGCGCCGCGGACCAGCGGGCGCAGCCCCGGCAGGTGCGCGACCGCCACCCCGAGCACCACGGCGGCGGTGAGCCGGGGGACGGCCGGCAGCACCGCGTGGACGGTCCAGGCGGCTGCGACGCCCAGGGCGGCCAGGGCCAGCCCGGGGCCGTTCCGTCGGACGGCGGCGGGGGCGACCGGGCGGGCCACGGTCCGGAGGGTCA